>CACXFM010000084.1 GCA_902766955.1 uncultured Lachnospiraceae bacterium
AATCGGGGTATTCGGAGAGGCGGTTTTTCTCAGTCCGCATAGGGAAAAGTGGAAGTTATGCTTCCACACCTATGCCAGAAGAGCCTGTCTTTTCCGCCCTTTTCGGATATAATCATTGTATCACCAGAAAAACGCACCTTATAACTGATTGTCTGATTAGCTGATTTTTTTATAAGGAGGTTATTATGAAAATGGGAAAACGCTTCAGACTGCTTACCGCCGGTCTTTCCGCGGCGGCTGTTCTCACTCTTTCGGCTGCTCCCGCCTTTGCCGCGGGTCCCGCCATTCCGGAAGATCTCAAGAGTGCATGTAAAAATACTTTCCGTGAAGACGACGCGGTCGCACAGATCAAGGGCTTCCAGGATGTCTTCGGGGGCTCTCAGCTTCAGATCGACGGCGAGCTGTCCATCCAGGCGGATGCGTCTACGCAGATATCCGCTTCGGTCTCTCTGGCAGCAGACAGGGAGACACTGGAGCAGTCGCTCACCGGAGTCATCAGTGCCGGCGGCCTGAACATCGACTTTCAGGAGAGCATTGACGACACACGTCTTGCTTTAGCCGTGCCGCTTCTGTTCCAGACGCCGGTCTCATACGACTTTACAAATGACAACATTGAGGGAGCCCTGGCCAAATATGCAGCGGAGCTGACACAGGCCAACGCAGCCATCCGCGCTGCCCGCGAACAGATGCTGAGCGGCACTCTCAATGCGGATGCTCTGAAAGAAGCCGCTTCCGCCTACACTGACACCCTTATGACAAAGCTTTCCGAAATCTCCTATACCGGGATCGAAGGCAAGGACTGCCAGGCCGGAAGCGCCACGGTTTCCTGTGATGCTTTCCGCACGGAAGTCGACGGGGCTTATTTAAGCGAACTTGCCGACATCGCACTGAATACACCGACGACCGAAGGAGGTCTGAGCATCCTTCAGGCACTTAATCTCTTCGGCGCACAGGTTGCTGCCCAGGGCGGCACCTCCGATTTCAGTGAACTGGAGACGCTTCCCGAACAGCTCGCGGGGATCGGCTCCATCACTTATGACTATTATTACGGCGGCGATTTCCTGAGAGAAATGGACGTCACCATCAAAGAGACTCCCGACGCAGAAGGCGAGATGATCCAGGTATGCTTTGCGGGTGAGACCATTCCGTGGCATGATACGATCGTTTCCGCTCCCGACGGGCAAACACTGGAACTGCATGCGGTAACAGACGGTTCCGCCACGACTTACACCGTCTCGGAAAACGGCGCGGAAGCATTCTCCTTCTCTTATGACACCGTTTCCGGAGAGTATGCCATCGTTTCCGCCGGTGTTGAAGTCCTGAGCGGCACACTGGCCCGCACGGATGCAGGCGTGCATTTCACAGCCGGTCTGCAGGGCGGCAGTCTGGACCTGACATTCTCTGACAAGGCCGAGATCCAGGCCATCAAAGGCGAAACCATCGAACTCACAAAAGCCACAGAGGAAGAATTACAGCAGATCGGAGAAGTGCTCTCAATGCTGGGCTCCATGGCCGAAGGTTCCTCTGCAGGCGCAGCAGCAGATCCTGCAGCATAAGGACAGAAACAGTTTTCTATGAATTATATGTCTTTCAGAAGATGGAGGAGCTACCTGCTCCTTGAGATCAAAAAGGGGATGAAACTCATCCCCTTTTTTGCAGTCAGTATGATCGGAACCTGTCTGACCATTCTGATTGCCGCCGTCCTTTTCTGCACTGTCATGGACAGGCAGAGCCTGCTCCCGAAAGCCTCGGTGGCGATAGTCACCACCGTGGAAAACACGGATACCGGCACAAAAACCGACGCGCAGCCCGATCTGATGACGACGCTCGCCGTCAACACCGTGTCCCAGATGGATTCCGTCCGCCTGCTCGCGGACTTTTCCTATCTCACGCAGGAAGAGGCTCAGTCGGGACTCTCCGACGGCTCTCTGGACGCCGCCATTTACATTGCTCCCGACACCTACGACGATATCAATTCCGGGGTGAATACGCCGGTCACCGTGAGACTCAGTCCGTCAGCCGCAGAACTCGAACGGAACCTCTTTGCTTCCCTTGTCAGTGCCGGCGTCCGCATGATCAGAAGCGTGGAAGCTTCCGTCTATACGCCCTACAAACTGTCCGAGGGCTATGAACTGACCGCAGAGCCGCAGGCAATCGGCGACATGATTTTCGACCTGTATTTAAAGCTGGCGCTCGGAAGAGTCTCGCTCTGGGAGGAAGAATCGGTTTCCGCATTCGGAAATCTGAGCATGCTGCAGTTTTATCTGGTGAGCGGGATCATCCTCGTCATGCTGCTGTTCGGCATGGGATTTTCCTGCTTCTACGGTTCTCCCGAGCAGCAGGTCCTGTTTATGCTGAAGCGCTCGGGAGTACCGGGGCCCGCCGCAGACATGGCAAGGCTTCTGTCCGTGACGCTCGTGTACATGTTGTTTGCGCTCCTGCTCTTTCTGGCAGGCAGTCTTCTGCCGGGAACCGTCACGGAGGCAGGTCCGAAAGAGATTCTGACTGTCTCGCTTCCCGGGATCACCTGCATCGCCTTTCTCCTGGCTTCACTGACAAACTTCATGGGGAAACTCCTGCCGGAGAGTGCATTTCCGCTCATCTGGCTCCTGTTCGTGATTCTCATGTGCATCCTGTCGGGGGGCATCATCCCCTCTGCCTGGCTGCCGGAATCACTTCGTGAGATCACGGCATACTGCCCTTATGCAGTCTGCCAGACCGCGGCAGCGGAGGTCCTGGTGCCCGGACAGGCAGCGGACAGGTACCTCACAGGTGCCCCCGTTCTCGCGGCCATAGAAGGCATCCTGTTATTCATTCCTGCATATCTGGGAGGTAAGTATCGTGGAAAATAGAAAAAACATACTTCCTCTCTGTCTTGTCCTTCTGAAACGGCGTCTGCGCAAACCTTCTTTCTGGATCATCCTGGCCTGCGGGCTGCTCGTCCAGTACCTGCTCGGGGCTCTCGTTCTTCCGGATGTGCGGAATACGCGGGTCGGCATCCTGAACGGCGGGGGCAGATACGCCGCAGAGGTCTGTGACGAACTGAAAAAGATCTCCACGCAGTATACATATTGTTTCTATACGGATGAGACCCTTATGAGAGACCGCGTCTCGACAGGATATCTGGACTGCGGCTTTGTCCTGGACGAACGGCTGGATGAGACGGATGCCTCTTCCCTTAATGACCGCGTCACGTACATCAGTTCCTCTTCGACATCAAAGGGCCCTCTGGTTCAGGAAGAGCTCTTTTCCGTCCTGCTCGGCTATCTGTCCGAGGGAATTCTGACAGATCTGACGAAGGACGGGAGAATCACCGCTGACATCTCCGGGAACGGAGTCGATGCCGTGATTGCCGCTTACCGCGATCTGTACGGCGGGAAGGAAGTCCTGTCTGTCTTTTTTGAAGATTCCGCATCCGGAGAACGGCGGAATGCAGTTGATCCGGATTCCTCTCCTTCCGGCAGCGGGAAAGACGAATCAGCGGAAGCAGATGCCGGAACACACGCCGGCGGAGGCATGCACGTTGCGGTCCTGCTGATCTTCAGCGCGGCTCTCCTGTTTGCCGCGGACTCCTTCCATGCCTCGGAGAAAAGCATCTGCCAGTCGCTTCGTCCGGCGGGCAGAAGGCGCTTCCGGAGAATCAGCCTGCTGATTCCCCTCTGCATGTTTTCGGCTGCCGTCTTCCTCTTTTGTGTAATCGGTGGCCAGGCTGCGGATATCAGCCCTCTGCGCTGCACGCTCGCTTTTGCGGCCGGTGTCCCCCTGACGGCTCTCTGGGCTGCGCTTTTTTCGGGGCTTTTCCGCCACGAGCCTCTGTATCTCTATGCGGCAGTCGCAGTAGTTTTCCTCGCTGCGGTTTTCTCTGCGGGACAGCTTCTGACCGTCAGCGTTCTGACCAGGCAGATCGCCTGGCTGAAATGGCTGTTCCCCACCACCTGGTATCTCGGCCTTCTCGGCATCGGCTGAAAAAGAAAGAAATCGGCAAAATCTATGAGTAAAGAATATCATATCAGCGGAATCACAAAATCCTACGGCCGGAAGAGTGTTCTCTCCGGCGTCACCTTTGATGTCAGGTCCGGAGAATGCGTCGGGATCGCGGGAACAAACGGCATCGGCAAAAGCACGCTCCTTAAAATTCTGGCCGGTGCAGACAAACCGTCCGGCGGTTCCCTGAATCTCCTGGGCCATGACCTGCTTAAGGAACGCCGCCGCTTTGCGGAACTCATCGCCTATGTGCCGCAGGACAACCCTCTCCTGGAGGAACTGACGGCGAGGGATAATCTGCGCCTCTGGAGCGGCAAAACCATGACGGGCTTTGAAGAGGAAATCCGCCTGCTGCATATCGATGAGATCATCGGCACCCGGGTATCCCGCATGTCCGGCGGCATGAAGCGGCGGCTGGCCATCGCCTGCGCCCTCACCGGAAATGCACCCGTCCTCATCATGGACGAGCCGACTTCGGCGCTTGATCTCTACCACAGGGATATTATCTACCGCTATCTGGACAGCTTCCGTCAGCGGGACGGCATGATCATCCTCTCCACCCATGATGTGGAGGAAATGCGTTTCGCGGACCGCCTGTGGCTCCTGCACGGAGGGAAGGCCGCGGAAACAGACCCGGATGAGGCCGCATCGCTGATCCGCAGCGGCTGTGTGGACTGAAAAAAGAAAAGAGGTTCCTTAAAAGGTCAGGCTTCTGCCCGTCGTTTTAAGGAACCTCTTTTTCTCTCTGTCAGATTTCAGACGGAAGGATCAATACCCTTCCCCCTCCATGCCCTGCACGAGCTTAACGATCCGGCTTGTGCCGAGCCTGTCAGCTCCAAGGCTTAAGAACTCCTCCGCATCCGCAAGCGAACTGATGCCGCCGGCCGCCTTGATCTTCACGGCCGGTCCCACATGCTCGCTGAACAGCTTCACATCAGCCGGTGTGGCGCCGCCCGTACTGAATCCGGTTGAAGTCTTGATGTAGTCCGCTCCGGCCGCCGTGACCACCTCGCACATCCTGATCTTTTCTTCATCTGTCAGGCAGCAGGTCTCGATGATCACCTTGAGGATATGATCGCCGCACGCTTTCTTAATGGCGCGGATCTCTTCCTCCTGCAGATCGTAGAGGCCGTCCTTCACCCAGCCGAGGTTGATCACCATATCGATCTCGTCGGCTCCGTTCCGGATGGCATCCTCCGCCATGAAAACCTTTGCCGCGCTTGTGTCATAGCCGTTCGGGAACCCGATCACGGTACATACCTTCATCCGGTCACCCACATACTCTTTGGCCCGTTTCACATAACTGGCAGGGATACAGACCGACGCTGTCCCGAAGCGGATGGCGTCATCACAGATCACCCTGATATCTTCCCATGCCGCCGTGGTTTTCAGCAGTGTATGATCTACGTGGGAAAGAATCTCTTTTACATCCATCATGCTCCCTCCTTATTCGTTCTGCAATTTCTTGACAAGCTCATAGACAGACTCAGCAGAATTAAAATTCTCGGGTATCATTTCTTCCATCCCGATCTCAATGCCGAATGCGTCATTGAGCTCGTTTACAAGTGAAATCACATCGAATGAATTCAAAATGCCGTCATCAACCAGTTCTGTCTCGATCGTGAAATCGACATCAGGTCTGATTCCTTCGAGAATGCTGATAATCTGATCCATGGCTAATATCCTCCTTCATATGCGCTGCATAGCAATCTTTAATACGATGAAAGGGAGAGCGGAACTGCACCCCCTCTCCCTATCTGTTCCATATTATCATTTAATTCAGACTACTGCAACTACTTCTATCTCGACCAGCGCACTTTTCGGCAGAGCGGCCACCTGGAACGCGGCTCTGGCCGGATACGGGGCCTGGAAGAACTCGGCATAGATGTCGTTCATGGCGGCAAAATCCCCGATATCGGAAAGCAGCACCGTCGTCTTTACCACGTTGGACATGTCCGCTCCCGCTTCCTTCAGAATGTTCTGAATGTTGGTCAGGGACTGGCGGGTCTGGGACACGATATCGATCCCCGCAAACTCTCCCGTCGCCGGATCAATCGGAAGCTGTCCGGATACATAAATCGTATTTCCGGCTTTGACCGCCTGTGAATAGGGGCCGATTGCGGCCGGAGCCTTTTCTGTATGAATCGCTCTTTTGCTCATAACTGTTCTCCTGTTCTTTTTTCTGTAAAAGTGCGCGGGCTGCGCACCTTTTCTCTGCTTCTACGCGGCTCTGCCGCTCATCTGCATACATAGCGTCCCGCGACCGCGTCCGTCGGTTTCCCGTCCTGCGCAGCCAGCACGCCGTTGACGATCACATACTTCGCGCGGCCGTGGATCTCCATGCCTTCAAACGGCGTATAATCCACATTCTGCTGCATATCCGACGCGTGAATCGTCCAGGTCTCGTTCGGGTCCCACACAGTAATATCCGCATCCGAACCGACCGCCAGGGCGCCTTTTTTCGGATACATTCCGAATACTTTTGCGGGGTTCTCACTCATCAGGCGGCAGTAGTCCGACGGCTTCAGCGAATCGCCGAAAATATGCATCATGACAGCCACTCTGTGTTCGATGCCCGGTGCGCCGTTGGGAATCTTCGTAAAATCATCCCGCCCGGCAATCTTCTGCTTTGCGTAGCTGAAGCTGCAGTGATCCGTCGCGATCGTATCGACCTCGCCGTTTAAAACGGCCTCCTTCAGCGCTTCGATATCCGCCTGCTTTCTGAGGGGCGGACTGCACACATACTTTGCGCCCTCGAAGCCCGGCCTGCTGTAATTGCTGTCGTCCAGCAGCATGTACTGCGGGCAGCTCTCGATATAAACCGTCTGGCCGCGCTTTCTCGCTTTTCTGACCTCTTCCAGTCCGAGTTTCGTCGACAGGTGCACGATATTCACCGGCATGCCGGCAAGTGCGCCGAGATAGCAGAATCTGCTGACTGCCTCCGCCTCGACTTCGGCCGGCCTGCTTAAGGGATGCGCCCACGGCTCCGTGTGCCCCTGCGCCAGCTGCTCCTTCTGGAGTTCCGCGACGAGTCCGCCGTTCTCACAGTGGCATCCGAGGATTCCGTTAAACGGTTTGATTGCCTCGAGGACCTCCAGGATCTCCGCATCGGTGAGCGCCGTATCATAGGCCATATAGACTTTGAACGACGTCACGCCCGCCTCGCGGAGCGCGGGCAGATCCGCCTTCGTCTGCTCGTTCCAGTCGCACACGGCCATATGAAAGGCCACGTTGCAGCGCGCCTTCCCCGCCGCCTTCTTCTTCCAGGTCTCAAGTGCATTCAGCACCGTATCCCCTTTATACTGGGTCGCAAAGTCCACGACGCAGGTCGTTCCTCCCGCCACCGCGGCGCGGCTTCCGCTGTCGAAATCATCCGCGGTCACCGTGCCGGCGACCTCAAGGTCCAGATGGGTATGCCCGTCTATAAAGCCGGGATACACATAACACCCGGATGCGTCCGTCACCTCGTCGCCGTCTCCGGGAACGATGTCGCCGATCCGGACGATCCTGCCGTCCTCATAAGCCAGATCCGCGCGTTTTTCACCTTCAGGAGTGATGAGGATACCGTTCTTGATAATGTTCACGTAATCACCTCCCCGGCATAACCTTATAGTTCAAGAACGCCTCGGCGTTCTTGCCGCGCCGCGCTCGGTGCGTCAGCACCATCTTCATCTGAGCGCGGCTGCGATCCGCCGGAGGCTGCACTTTCAGCAGGAGATTGCATCCTGCTGAAAGCTCTTCGGTACTTATCATACATCAACCATGTATGGTCGTTCCAGTCTTTCCTTCAATTCCTTCATGTGCTTTTTCGAGCAACGTGATCAGCGCCTTGCGGCCTTTGCCGGATGTGGCAAACTCAAGGGCGGCCTGCACCTTCGGCAGCATGGAACCGGGGGCAAATTCTCCGGCATCAATGTACTTCTGGGTCTCTTCCGGCGTCAGATCCGTGAGCCACTCCTGATCGGGCTTTCCGAAATGAATGGCGACCTTCTCCACAGCCGTGAGGATGATCAGCACATCCGCGTTCAGCTGCTGGGCCAGTCTGGATGCCGCAAAATCCTTGTCGATGACGGCTGCGGCCCCCTTCAGATGATGGCCGTTGGTCCTGAAGACCGGGATGCCGCCGCCCCCGCAGGCGACAACGATGTGATCCGTATCGATCAGGGATTCGATCGTGCCGAGCTCCACGATGGAAACCGGCTTCGGAGAAGCGACCACGCGGCGGTATCCGCGTCCCGCATCTTCGATGACTTTATAATCTCTCTCCCTGACCAGCGCTTCCGCTTCTTCCTTCGTCATGAAGGCGCCGATCGGCTTGGTCGGATTCTCGAAAGCGGGATCGTCCGGATCCACTTCAACCTGCGTCAGCACGGTCGCCACGCCTTTGTCGATCCCGCGGTCCAGCATCTCCTCGCGGATCGCATTCTGAAGGTCGTAGCCGATGTAGCCCTGGCTCATGGCCACGCAGACGGACAGAGGACACGGGATATATTTATCCGGATCCGAGCGAACCAGTTCCGTCATGGCATTCTGGATCATGCCGACCTGGGGTCCGTTGCCGTGGGCGATGACCACCTCATGTCCCTGTGCAATCAGGTCAACAATTGCCTTCGCCGTAATTTTGACTGCCTTCATCTGCTCCGGAAGATTTGAACCCAATGCGTTTCCGCCCAGAGCAATCACGATTTTCTTAGCCATTTTCTACCTCTTTTCAAAAAAAGTGCCCGGCACCCCTCAAGAGGTGCCAGGCACCGTCTTACACGCTGTCCTGTCTGTTAACCCTGGAAAAATCTGTCCGCACCGCGCTCTGCGAGTTTCTCAAGCACCTTTGCCGGATCCTTCTCTTTGGCCAGGAAGATCATGGCGGCAATGATGTACGGCTTGAAGGAAGCTTCTTTGTAGAGCGGGACGCGGTAACGGTCAAACACGGTATCTTCCACTTCGCCGTCCACGCAGGAGACATTGTTGATGTCTGCCGGCAGGCAGTGCAGATAGAGGGCCTTTCCGTCCTTTGTCGTCTTCATCAGTTCTTCCGTGCAGCACCAGTCCTTATGCTCTGCGTTCTGCGCCAGAAGTTCCTTCTCCAGCTTGTCGATTCCGTCGAAATCGCCTTCGCCGTAGAGGTTTGTTCTCTTCTCCATGGCGGCAAACGGAGCCCAGCTCTTCGGATAAACGATATCGGCATCTTTAAACGCCTCGGCCATGCTGTTCACCTTCGTGAAGCTGCCGCCGGATTTCGCGGCATTGGCTTTTGCGACTTCCTCGACCTCCGGCATGACATCGTAGCCTTCCGGATGCGCCAGAACGACATCCATGCCGAATCTGGTCATCAGGCCGATCACGCCCTGCGGGACGCTCAGCGGCTTGCCGTAGCTCGGGGAATAAGCCCATGTCATGGCCAGCTTCTTGCCCTTCAGGTTCTCTACGCCGCCGAACTCATGGATGATGTGAAGCATATCGGCCATGCACTGTGTCGGATGGTCAATGTCGCACTGCAGATTGACCAGAGTGGGCTTCTGCTCGAGGACGCCGTCCTTGAAGCCTTCCGTCACTGCATCAACAACTGCCTTCTGATATGTGTGGCCCTTGCCGATGTACATGTCGTCGCGGATACCGATGACGTCGGCCATGAAGGAGATCATGTTGGCCGTCTCGCGGACCGTCTCGCCGTGAGCGATCTGGCTCTTCTTCTCGTCCAGATCCTGTACTTCCAGACCCAGCAGGTTGCAGGCCGAAGCAAAACTGAACCTGGTTCTTGTGGAATTGTCGCGGAAGATGCTGATTCCGAGACCGGATTCAAACACCTTGGTCGAAATATTGTTCTCACGCATATAGCGCAGCGCATCCGCAACCGTAAACACCGCTTCGATTTCATCGTCAGTCTTGTCCCAGGTGAGGAAGAAATCGTTCTCATACATCTCTTTGAAATTCAGTTTGTTCAGCTTATCAATATATCCCTGCAGTTTGGCGTCCATGATATCTCCTCTCTTTATTCCAACACATTTACCGCCTGCGGTCGTTCATCCGGAGTCTGATCCGGAATGTTACTGAATATTGTTATTGGTGCTGCCGGCACGGAACTGTGCGACATCATCCGTCTTCTCCTCTGTGGGATACAGCGGGATGGCTGCTGCGTACAGTGCGGCGCAGTTGACCAGATCCTGCTTGAAAGTGATCTCGTTGGGAGCGTGAGCCTGGCTCTCGGCGCCCGGTCCGAATCCCACACAGGGGATGCCGTAGCGGCCCTGGATCGCCACGCCGTTTGTGGAGAATGTCCACTTGTCCGTCAGCGGGCGGTCGCGGAGTGCCTTCTGGCTCTCCGGGCTCATTCTCTTATCGCCGAAGAGTGCCTTGTGCGCGTCGACCAGTGCCTTCACATGAGCGGCACTCTCTTTGTTGATCCATGTCGGGAAGTAAGCTTCCGTCTCGTAGACGGTGTTCTTCCATGACGGTCTGTCATACATATACATGGAGACCTTGACGTCATCGCCATATTTCTGTACGGCCGGAAGAGCGCGGATCTCGTCCAGGCAGGAATCCCATGTCTCGCCCGCTGTCATGCGGCGGTCAATCGAGATGGCACAGGAATCCGCAACCGCGCAGCGGCTGGGAGAAGTATAGAAAATCTGGGAGACCGTGCAGGTGCCTCTGCCGAGGAATCTGGCGTCTTCATAATGTTCCGGATTGTATTTGGGGTCGAGCATTTTTACAAGGCCCTTGATCTCCGTGGAATCGGAGCAGCCGTTGTTGTTCAGCGACCTGACATCCGCGATAATATCAGCCATCTTATAGATCGCGTTATCGCCTCTCTCCGGAGCGGAGCCGTGGCAGCTGACGCCCTTGACGTCGACGCGGATTTCCATGCGGCCTCTGTGACCTCTGTAAATGCCGCCGTCCGTGGGCTCTGTCGAAATGACAAACTCGGGGCGGATGCCGTCTTTATTGACGATATACTGCCAGCACAGGCCGTCGCAGTCTTCTTCCATGACGGAACCGACGATCATCAGCTTATAGCCTTCCGGGATCAGGTTCAGATCTTTCATGATCTTTGCGCCGTATACCGCAGAAGCCATGCCGCCTTCCTGATCGGAACCGCCGCGGCCGTAGATCACGTCGTCGTCCTCATAGCCCTTGTACGGGTCATGCGTCCAGTTGTTGATATTGCCGATGCCGACGGTATCGATATGGGAGTCGATGGCAATGATCTTGTCGCCCTCGCCCATCCAGCCGATGACATTGCCGAGTCCGTCGACTTCCACCTTGTCGAAACCGACGCGCTCCATCTCGGCCGCGATGCATTCCACGACTTCCTTCTCTTCACAGCTCTCGCTCGGATGTGAAATCATCTCGCGCAGAAAGCGAACCATATCTGCCTTATAATTTTCAGCTGCTTCCTTAATTGCCGTATAATTCAGTTCCATAATTCCTCTCCCAAAGAATACTCACGTGGCTCCGTCCGGGCAGTACGCCTTCCCAGCAGGAAACTGTTTTTCTGGCCTCCAAACTTTTTGTTTGGTTCTGTATTTATAATAACACGTCAGTCTCTGCAGTCAAGCCTTTTTTGAATAAAATGTATCTTTCATCGGGAGCTCGCTGCGAAGGATATGATCACGCGCGTAATAGGCTCCCTGGACCGCCGGAGCAGCCGGAATCGTCGTGATTTCACCGACGCCTTTTGCGCCGTAGGCCACGCCCAGAAGCTCCTCCTTCTCCACGTACATGGCATGGATTTCGGGGATCTGGGGAGCTCTCATGAGGCCCAGCGTCCCGTACTTCGCCTGCGGCACGCAGTCCTTCAGAGGGAAGTCCTCCGTCAGGGCATATCCGAGGCCCATCAGGACGCCGCCTTCGATCTGTCCCTGGATCGAGATCGGATTGACCACCTTTCCGGCATCGTAAGCGGCGTAGACGTCCGTCACTCTTCCGTCGTCGTCAATCAGAACGACATTGGTCGCATAGCCGTAGGCGATATGACTCTTCGGATGTTCCTTGTGGAAGGCCGTTATTTTATCCGTGGGTTCGAAGTATTCGTAGCTGAATACCATCCCCTCCAGGCACTTGATCAGTTCCGCAGGATCCGCTCCCTGTATGCCCCTGATGGCCGTCTGCGTCCCCTTCTCGCCGTAAGTGCCCTGATTGAGGCCGCTGCCGCTGCCCGATATGGTTCCGTCCGCTTCGATCACGACCCGGCGGCTCACATACTCTCCGCCGCATGCGCCCGGCGCATCCTCCGTCCCGGTTCCGTATTCGGCTTCGCTGTTCAGAGACTCCGTCCGGAGATTCGCGCCTTCGACAATCAACTTGCGGATCATATCCTGATCTGCCCCGCAGTGCATGGCAGCCGTCATGGCGTCTCTCAGGAGGAAGGCCGCGCCTCTCACCGCCTCGCCCGTCAGAAGCGTCTGGCGGGATCCCGAGGTCGTGCCGGAGTCCGGTGCATTTTCCGTGGATGCGATCCCGTTCCGGATACAGCCAAGCGGCAGTCCCGTCGCCTCCGCCACATCCTGGCAGAAGACCGTGAGGCAGCCCTGTCCGATATCGGATGCGGCCGAATAGATCTCCACGACGCCGTCCCTGACAATCAGTCTGCAGCGCCCTTTGTCCGGCAGGCCGACGCCGACGCCCGCGTTCTTCATGGCACAGGCGATCCCGGCCCTTCCCGGGTTGGCATCAAAATATGGTTTTACCGCGAGGAGCGTTTCCTTCAGTGCCGTCGAGACGTCCGCAATCTGTCCGTTGGGGAGGGTTTTGCCCGGTTCGATCGCGTTGCGGTAGCGGATCTCCCACGGACTGATGCCGACCTTTTCGGCCAGAATATTGAGCAGCGATTCCAGGGCAAATTCGCTCTGGCATACGCCGAAGCCGCGGAAGGCGCCCGCCGGGGGATTATTCGTATAATAACCGAATCCCCGGATGTCCGTGTTGTGATAACAGTACGGACCGACGGAATGCGTACAGGCGCGCTCGAGTACCGGCCCGCAGAGTGATGCGTAGGCACCCGTGTCAAAATTGATCTCGCAGTCCAGTCCGGTCAGAATCCCGTTCTCATCGCAGCCCAGCGTGAACGTGCCTTCCATGGCGTGCCGCTTGGGATGAAATGCCAGTGATTCCTGTCTGGTCAGCTTCACCTTGAAAGGACGGCCGTATTTCACGGCACACAGAGCGGCCAGATGCTGGACGGAGACATCCTCTTTTCCTCCGAATCCGCCGCCGATCAGCTGATTTTCCACGACGACCCGCTCCGGCGTATCCTCCCATCCGAACATGATCAGCGTCTCATGTCTCGTATCATAGGCGCCCTGGTCCGTCGAGAGAATCTTGACCCCGTTTTTATAAGGAAATGCGACCGCACATTCCGGCTCAAGAAATGCATGCTCGGTAAACGGGGTTTTGAAATGCTCCGTCACCACATATTTCGATTCGGCAAGGGCCTTTTTGGCGTCGCCTCTCACGACGTGGCGGCTCTGGCAGAGATTGCCGGGGGCATGCTCATGCAGAAGCGGCGCGCCCGGAGCTTTTGCCTCTTCGATCGAGCGGACCGGTTCCAGCTCTTCATATTCGATTTTTACCAGCGCTTTTGCTTTGGCAAGAATATAAGGAGATTCCGCCGCCACGAGACAGATGGCGTCCCCCACGGAACGGGTAATGTCACCCTCCGCGATCATGACGTCCCAGTCCTGCTGGATATGGCCCACCTTATTGTGGGGCACATCCGCTGCGGTCAGTACACCCAGGACTCCCGGCAGTGCCTTCGCCTTTTCCGCATCGATCTTCAGCACCCTTGCCCTCGGATACTTTGATCTCACGGCGGAAGCATAAGCCATCGGCGGCATGGACGGATCCACCGTCACGTACTGCCGCACGCCGGCATCGTTTGCGGAATCCGGATTGATAAAGCCGGGTTCGCTGCCTTCCGGCACGAAATATTCCGGCCCGATGTCATCCGGGTACTTGCCGTATCCGAGCGTCTTTCTCCGGACATCCACGCGGAACGCCCTGCTTCCGACGCCGTAGTCGCGGCCCGCTTCGAGATCGTCGATCTCCCTGTCTCCTCTGAGGATGGCCGCGGCCTCACTGATTCCTTCGATGATCTTCCTGTAGCCGGTACAGCGGCAGACATTGCCGCGGATGGCCTTCTTGATCTCCTCGTCGGTCGGATCGGGATTTCTGTCGATCAGCGCTTTTCCCGCCATCACCATGCCGGGAATGCAGAACCCGCACTGTACGGAACCTTTCGACCCGAACGCATAGACAAAGGCTTCCTTCTCCCTGACGCTTAAGCCCTCGACAGTCAGGATGTGTCTGCCGGCAGCCTTTTCGGTCGTGAGCACACAGGCTTTGACGGCAACTCCGTCCACGACAACCGTGCATGTACCGCAGGCGCCTTCACTGCAGCCGTCCTTGGCCGAATACAGCCTCAGATCGTCTCTCAGATAGCGCAGAAGGGGCTTGTTTTCCGTGGTCACGCACTCATTATGATTTACATAAAAGCGATACTCCGCCATCACTCTTTCCTCCTTCAGCAGCGGACTCCGAAGATTCCGTTCGCATCTCCTATGGCCCCTCTCGGGCATTTCACCGCACACATACCGCAGCCGATACACAGTTCCGGATCAATATGCGGCGCTCCGCCGGCCAGACTCATGGCGCCGGCCGGACAGTTCTTTTCGCAGATGCGGCAGGAGATACAGCTGTTGGGGCAGATTTTTTTCGCTTCCGCTCCCCCGCTCTGCAGAGAACAGAGCGGCTGTATGACATTGTCAGCAGCTTCAAGCCGTATCACGTTCCGGGGACATGCACGGACGCACAGTCCGCAGCCCACACACTTGTCACGGTCGACGGAAGGGACGGCGCCCGGCTCATCAGACAGCGTGAGGGCCTGTTTTCTGCAGGCTTTCACACAGGCTCCGCACCCGATACATCCGTCCGGACAGAGCCGCTTTCCGTCCTCACTCCCGCAGCCTCCCCTGCAGTGAACAACCGCGGTCTTACGCATTCGCTTTGCCATTGATTGCCTCCTGTTTTCAAAAAATGTCATGCACAGCGGTGCCGGCACCTGTGCGAGGTGCCGGACACTGTAATGTCATATTATTTTTACTGAATTAAAAATGCGTAATCTTTCATCACCGCACAGATCAGGGCGCGCAGCGGTTCGTAAAGGCCGCAGGACGGATCGGAAACGTCATATTCCGTCGATTTGTCTCCCAGCCGTACGAGAACCTTTGTTCCTCCGAGCGGCAGGAAGCCCTGGTTTTCGGAATCGTCGAAATCTTCCCGGCTCCCGAACAGCGTGAATTTATCCTTATACGGCCTTCCGCTGTAGGGGCAGAACACGGCGCAGTTTCCGCACTCGTTGCACATGTAGTCCACATGTACGATCTGTTCCTTCGCAAGCCCGGGAACCCTGACCGCAATATTGGCGCGGTTCGGGCAGACATCCGTGCAGACCTCGCAGACCGTGGCGCAGCCGAGGCATCTTCTGTCGGGCAGCGCTGCCGTATTCTTTACGATGTCTCCCTTCTTTGCCTTGCAGACGGCGGGATCGCCGGCGCCGTTTTCCGCCTGGCATGCACCGAACATATCCTCTTCCGGGATGCCCGCGATTGCCGCGGCTGCCTTCTGTGCATCCGCAATGGCCTTGACCACCGTAGCGGGGCCTCTCCTGCAGTCGCCGCACGCATAGAGTCCTTTCACGGTCGTCTGCATGGATTCGTCCGTCAGCGGGCGTCCCTTGGCATCAAGCTCTGCTCCCGCTGCCGCAAACAGCGATGTATCCACTCTCTCGCCGACCGCCGTGATCACCAGGTCACACGGGATCTTCTCCGTCCTGTCCGTCGGCACCGGAGATCTTCTGCCGGATGCATCCGGAGCGCCCAGCTCCATCACCGTGCAGGTGAGGATCCCTGCTTCGAGGCCTTCCGGCGCCAGCAGTTCTCTGAACTCGACGCCGTCATCGATCGCCATCACCAGCTCTTCCTCATCGGCGGGCATATATCTCTTCGTCCTGCGGTAGACAAGACGGACATTCTTCACGCCGGGGAGTCTCTTTGCGGCGCGGGCCACGTCCATGGCTGTATTGCCGCCGCCGATGACGACTACGTTTTCTCCCGCGCTGACCGAAGCGGGATCCGCTTTTACGGCCTTCAGGAATTCCAGGGCGTCCATCGCTTCGCCGTACTTCAGCGCCTTTGCGCCTTCCTTCCAGGCTCCGACCGCCACGATGACATCCGTGAAGCCTTCGCTCTTCAATTCATCGACAGAGGCGATTTCACGTCCTGTGACAATCTCCGCCCCGTATGCCGTGCAGAGCTTCACATCCTTGTCCAGCGCCTCTTCACTGATTCTGAAGCCCGGGATCACATATCTCGGGACGCCGCCCGCCTTCTCCCGTTTTTCAAAGATGGTCACCGGCACGCCCTTCCTCGTGAGGAAGGAAGCCGCGGCGAGACCGGCGGGGCCTGCTCCGATGACGGCGACTTTGCGGGATCCCGCATAAGCTTCCGCCTTCAGCTCCGGAAGCACGCTGTCCATCGCCGCTTCGGCGGCCATGAGCTTCACTTCGCGGATATGTACGCTCTCCTCGTAATGGCTGCGCATACATTTTTCTCCGCAGGTATGCGGGCAGATGGTCCCCGTCGTAAAGGGCAGGGCGTTCTTCTGCAGAATAATCCGGAGCGCGTCTTCGGGCCTGTTTTCTTCCATGGCCCGGAGATAAGCCGGTATATCCTGGCTGATCGGGCAGCCGCCCTGGCAGGGAGCCGTGAAGCAGTCGATCAGCGGCAGCTGCTCGCCGTTTTTCCTGTCCGGAATGCCCTTGACGGGCTTTTTATAGCGGGCATCCGTCCTTGCGTATGCGGCAAGGGCCGAGACCTTTTCCGGATCCGTTCCCCTGAAGCGCTCCGTCCCGCAGTCGGCGAAGAGGGAGGCCATCTGGCTCATTCTCTGGTATCCGCCCGGCTTTAAGAGCGTCGTCGCCATCGTGATCGGCCATATGCCGGCGTCAAAGATCCGGTCAATATTGAAGTAGTCCGCGCCGCCCGAATAACTGATCCGGAGCGCTCCGCCGAACTGCTTTGTGATCCTGTCCGCCAGCTCCATGGTCAGCGGGAAGAGGCTGCGGCCCGACATATACATCTCTTCGCTCGGCAGTTCTCCGGCCTTTACGTCCACCGGGAATGTATTGGTGAGCTTGACGCCGAACTCGAGGCCCTTCTCATCGCAAAGCTTCTGCAGTCTCTCAAACATGGGCACCGCGTCGGCCCACTGCAGGTCCTCAAGGAAATGGTGGTCGTCAAAGGCAATATAGTCGAATCCCAGCCTGTCCAGTGTCTTGCGGGCGAATTCGTAGCCGAGCAGCGTCGGATTGCATTTGATGAACGTGTTCAGATTCTTCTCGGTAATCAGGTAGGTGGCGATGCGCTCGATTTCCGCCGGAGGACATCCGTGCAGGGTCGATTCGGTAATGGAATCGGAAATCCTGGACGAAATCGCTTCGCAGTAAGCGCGGTCCGCCTTCTTCAGGCGGCCTTCGTCGGCAGCCTGTGCGGATACCCTGACGCATTCGCGGAAGATCTCCGTCGCGGACGCGTCCTTCATGTCATTAATATATGTATCGACCTTCGGCTGCTTAATCCCGTCGAGATCATAGCCGACGGACATGTTGAATACGAAGCCGTCCGGATCTCCCAGGCCGTATTCTCTGGCGAGAATCTTGCAGATGAACCAGGCCTTTACATATTCCTCATAGGCCTGCTTCACCTCGAGCTCGGTAGACCACTCGCAGTTGTAGCACTCGTCGCCGGCCGTAATACAGGGCTTCGGCACGCATGCGGCCAGTTCCCTGCCGTCCATCTTCTGAACGGTCTTCAGTTCAAAGAAGCGGGCTCCCGCCGCGTAGGATGCAATGATATTCTGTGCAAGCTGCGTATTCGGTCCGGCTGCAGGCCCGAACGGCGACTCGATTTTCTCCTTAAAAATCGGAAGCGCTTTTCCGTCGCCGTGTTTCACGACTTTCGAAACGCCGAAAATGCTTCCGTGCTGTGCATATTCATCCAGCACCCAGTTGAGAAGCTGAGCATAAGGGATCGGTCTCATCAGATCACTCATAATCTTTCCTCCTTTACCGCATCTGTCCGGTCCGGTTCATCCTCCGGCACCGGCAGGTCGTGTTTTCCTTTTCAGTACACTCTGTGATTCAGCTCGCCCCACAGTTTTTTGGACTGTTCGAGTGTCCATGCATTGATTGCTTCCTCATCGATCCCGACGAATTCGCGGTCCTTGTAGAGCACTTTTCCGTTGATGACCGTTGTCCTGCAGTTTTTGCCCATCATGCCGAACAGCATATGGCCGTCGATATTTTCGTCAGAGAACGGCGTGAACGGCTTGTAATCCATGACGATGACGTCTGCCGCGGCGCCTTCCTTCAGAATGCCCAGCGGCTTCTTGAAATACTTCGCCGCAATTTCCCGGTTGTTGCGGAAGAGCATCTGCGTGTCCTCCATGAAAGCGACGTTCGGCAGCGCGGCGTTATGGCGCTGGATGATCAGGAACACTTTCAGGGATTCCAGCATATCGTGTGTGTATGCATCCGTGCCCATGCCGACCAGGATGCCCTTTTTCATCATCTGAAGAACAGGCGAGCATCCTACGGCATTGCCCATGTTGGACTCCGGATTATTGACGACCATGGTGCCTGTCTCTTTGATGATATCCATCTCCGCCGGGCTGATATGGATGCAATGTCCGAGCAGTGTCTTCGGTCCCAGAATGCCGTTGTAGAGCAGCCGGTTCACAGGTCTGCAGCCGTAGTTTCTGAGGCTGTCGTACACATCGTTCATCCCTTCGGCCACATGAATATGGAACCCGGTCAGTCCGTTATTGGCCTCTACCATCTTTTCGAAGGTCCTGTCCGAGATCGTAAACAGGGCGTGTCCTCCGAACATCGCGCGGATCATGTCGTCGTCTTCGTCCGCTGCCCATTTTGCAAATTCCGCATTTTCACGGATCGACTGCTCACACTTCTCCTCGCCGTCTCTCTCGGAGACCTCATAGCACAGGCAGGAGCGCATCCCGAGTTCCTTCGCCACATCGCGGATGGCAAAAAGAGATCCCGGAATCTCGCAGAAAGATGCGTGGTGATCAAAGATTGTCGTGACGCCGTCCCGGATGCAGTCCAGGATCGTGGCATAGGCGCAGGCCTTTGTGCCGTCCAGGGTCAGGTGGCGGTCGATATTCCACCATGTACCGTCGAGGACTTCCAGGAAGTTGGTCGGATTATTCCCCTCTATGGCGAGGCCTCTCGCGAGACCGCTGTAGATATGAGTATGCGCATTAATGAAACCGGGCATAATGACCTGGCCATGTGCATCCACCCACTCAGCATCGGGATATTTTGCCTTCATCGCCGCACAGCCGCCGACTTCCTTAATCTGCTCTCCGTCGATTACGACAGCACCGTCAGCCAGATACGGATTTGCGTCATCTCTGGTGATGACCATACCATTACCGATTATCAGCATTTTCCTTCCTCCTTCAAAAAACAAAACACTTCAGTCTCTTATTCATTTGCAGTTCAACTCTGCTTCACAGTGTTAACTGATTATTCACTTTTATCTTTATTATATATCTGTCTTCTTGATTCGTCATTGAATTTCGTCATATCCGGTTGTAAAATAATTCTTTAATAAATCCAGACAATTTGTATGATGTCAGAAAGGAGATTATTCATGAACGATCCCGAGCTTAAATATTATCTGCGCCTGATTAAAGATCTTGCCGGCCATTTCGGTTCCAATACCGAAATTGTCGTTCATGATCTCCGGTCCAAAGATCCCGAACATTCCATCGTTGCAATCGAGAACGGGCATATCACCGGAAGAAAAGTCGGGGACGGTCCCTCCCATGTCGTTCTCGACGCCATCCGCGCCGGAGACAATATGGAAGACCGTCTGTCCTATCTGACCAAGACCGAAGACGGCAAAATTCTGAAATCCTCCACCATCTGTCTGCGGGATTCCGACGGTGCAGCCATCGGGCTGCTCGGAATCAACACCGATATCACGCTGACCATGGCCATGGAGCAATATCTGCACCAGTTCCACATGACAGACACGCCGGACAGCGAACCGGAACAGATTACAACAAACGTCTCGGATCTTCTGGAAACCCTGATCCGGAAGAGCATCGATCTGATCGGCAAGCCGGCATCTCTGATGTCCAAGGACGAAAAGATCAAGGCGATCCGTTTCCTGAACGACAGCGGCGCATTCCTGATCACAAAGTCGGGGCCCAAGGTCTGTTCCGTTTTCGGAATTTCCAAATATACGCTGTACAGTTACCTGGATGAGGCAAAATCCGACAGCCAGCCCGTTTAATGGAAGCAGGGTACCGCATCATGCCGGAATGTCCGAGCCATAAAGCGGTCCATTGGAAAACAAAAAAGTTTGTAATGCAAACAATTTGTTTGTAATCCTTATCTTTATACTACCTCATTTTTGAGGGTGTGACAACTCTAACAGATTCGTTTATTCCAACATAATTTCTCTTCAAAATTTGTCTGTTTTGCATAAAAAAGAGTCGCTTGCGCGACTCTTTTTCCTTTTTGGTGCGCGCAGGCAAAAGCCTGCAAAACACATCTTTCGCACCGCGTTTCTGTTATCTGAGCAGATAGACCAGATTCGAGGGATCCATATAATAATCGATCTGCTCCGGCCTGACGATTTTTGCATCCTTCAGGAGTTCGCTCACCATGGCCATTCTCTCCTTCTCGGCCTCCGGCGCTCCGGACAGATCCGGTTCCTTCATCCCCGCGGCCCTGTTGAAGGTGCCGAGGATCTCCAGATAGACAAAGGTGATCAGGCTGATGCAGAACGCATCCTCGATCCAGTAGGTGGTCTTCATGTTCTTGAAGCGCCTGCACTCCTTCACCACGCTGAGATAGGTCCCGATGTCACCGTAGTTGAGGAAGCAGCAGTCGTAAATATCATCTTCCAGGTCCGAGATGAACTCGCAGGGATCATCCTCCAGGACGCGGATCTTGTCAGCGGTCTGAAGCTGCGGCAGGATATGTTCCTCCAGAAGCTCCACCAGCGCCGGATCCTTCTCGATCACGGTCACCGACTGCACTTCGGGCTTCAGGGACGCCATGTACGCGAAATAACCCATACCGCCGCCCAGCGCAAGCACGTTCCCTCTCGCCGCCTTGATGTGCGGCGCCACCGTTATGATTTCATTCGGCGTGACGCTTCTCGCCGCCCTCCTGTCCTTCAGCACGGCCGGGAACAGCGCCTTCTCTTCAAAGTAAGCGACCCGCGGCAGTTCGACGGTCCGCGGCATCACCCGCTTGGGCGTATTATAGAAGAAAAGCTGACCCGGCATGAACGCAATCTGGCCGAAGCGGTATTCCCCGGCATTCGCGTTATTCAGTTTGACGTCCCGGAGATAGGGATCCGACGCGAATTCGTCCGCCTTAAACGTGCGGGAATTCGCCGCAATCCCGGAAAGCACGTAAAGCTCATCGGCCGGATTCCTGTAGAGTTCCTTGCGGTGATCCTTGGTCAGGCCGTTGATCATCGTGAGGACCGCAGCCTGACTGTCTGTCAGCTTCAGCCCCGTCTTTTCCATCATCTCCCGGTAGGCGGCGCCGGCTTTCTGCAGCTCCTCCATATCCTTCGGCGCCCCGGCGCCGTTCAACGACGGCGTCAGGTATCTGGCGACCGCCGCATTCAGATTGCGGTCATTCACCAGCCTGCCGATCCGTTCCCTGATTCGCTTTGTATTTTCAACCTGCATTTTTCATCTCCGTATTCAAACTGCCGTCCGCCGCCTTAAAAAAGCGGCGGAGTCACTCAGATTCATTTACTTCACAGCTCTGCCCGCAATCTCGGACGCAAAAACAATCCCCGCGATATGGAAATACAGAATCAGCGAGCATGCGTCCACGATCGTGGTAATAAACGGCGTGGCCATAATCGCCGGATCCAGATGGGCCAGCTTGGCCAGAAGCGGCAGAACCGCGCCGACAAGTTTCGATATGATAATGGCACCGAAAAGTGCGATACTGACCACGATCGCATACCGGAATGTCCACGGATCCGGATTCTTCGAAAGGACACCGTACATCAGGAAAATCCGGATGCCGTTCACGACGCCCAG
>CACXFM010000085.1 GCA_902766955.1 uncultured Lachnospiraceae bacterium
CAGGAGTGGCGGAATTGGCAGACGCGCAGGCTTCAGGTGCCTGTTATGGCAACATAGTGCGGGTTCAAGTCCCGCCTCCTGCATGAAACCGGAAACCAGATGGTTTCCGGTTTTTTGCTGTCCTGAATTAATGTCTTTAATAAACAAAGAGCCGCTCAGGCGGCTCTTTGCGTACTTATTTTGTTCCTGCTTCAGCAGGCAGCTCCGTCTTATGATTCCTTTTTTCCGTCCGAGATGGAGACCGGCGCCCCGCACCTGGGGCAGAACGCCACTTTCGCCTGAATCATTTCTTTACATCCGGGGCAGACTTTCATTCCCTTTACCTCAGCGAGCTTCTCCCGGAGCCCCGACACGGTCTTCCTGCGTTCTTCGATTTCCGCAAGAATCTGACGCTCTTCCTCCGCCAGTGTGACCGTCCCGCCGGCGGCCTTCCGTTCCACCTGCTCACCGAGCTGCCGCAGGAGTCTGTCAATCTCCCTGTTTTCTTTCTTCATCTGCTTTCCGATTTTCGCCGCACCTACGAGCGAACCGGTCCGCTCCGCAGCGGCGCGGGTTGTTCCGGCCGCTTTTCTGCCCATAAGCGAAAACCATTTTTCTGCCATGTATTAATCTTCCTCTCTCACGCCTGCCGGCCGCCGGCTGTCAGGCGCTGTACTCCGCGGAGCAGAATCCTCGGTCCGCCGCACTGTCTGATATAGTCGCCCGTGATGACCACTTCGCCGATGCTCGAGTCCTTCGGGATCTCATACATGATATCAAGCATAAACTCTTCGAGAATCGACCGCAGCGCTCTGGCCCCCGTATCCTTGGCCAGCGCTTTTTCGGCTATGGCCCGCAGCGCATCTTCCTCAAACGTCAGCTTCACTTCGTCCATGGCCAGAAGAGCCTGATACTGTCTGAGAATCGCATTCTCCGGCTCCGACAGAATCCGCACCATCATATCTTCCGTCAGAGACTCCAGCGGACAGATCACCGGCAGCCTGCCAAGAAACTCCGGGATCATACCGAACTTTCTGAGATCCTCCACCGTCGCCTTCTGAAGCAGATTCCGGTCTTCGTCATACCGGTCCTTCAGGTCCGCCTGAAATCCCATGGAACTGGTCCGGTTGAGTCTTTCCTTTATAATATCCTCAAGTCCGGGGAAGGCCCCGCCGACAATGAACAGAATGTTCCTCGTGTTCACGGTTTTCATCGGCACCATGGCATTTTTGCTGGATGCTCCCACGGGCACTTCTATGGATGCCCCTTCGAGGAGTTTCAGCATGCCCTGCTGGACGGCTTCTCCGCTCACATCTCTCTGATTGGTGTTTTTCTTCTTGGCGATCTTGTCGATCTCGTCCACGAAAATAATCCCGTGCTCGGCCTTTGACACCTTGTTGCCCGCAGCCGCCAGAAGCTTTGAGACGACGCTCTCGATATCATCCCCGATATAGCCGGCTTCCGTCAGAGAAGTCGCGTCCGTAATGGCCAGCGGCACATCCAGAAGCCTGGCCAGGGTCTGGACAAGGTAAGTCTTGCCGCAGCCCGTCGGCCCGAGCATCAGGATATTGGATTTCTCAATTTCCGTCAGCGGATACGGACCGGATTCCGTGCCTTCAGGATCGGATTTCCGCTTCTCCTCCGCCAGCACCCGCTTGTAATGATTGTAAACTGCCACGGAAAGCACTTTTTTCGCGTGATCCTGCCCCACCACGAAGCGGTCCAGTTCCGCCTTGATCCTGTGGGGCGCCGGGATGTCGGCAAGGCCGGCAGACCGTTCTTCGGGCTCTTCTTCCGGCTCTTCTCCGGGAGCGGCTCCCGGGAAGCCTCCCATCAGATCACCCAGGTTGATAAACTGGAAATTAGGAAAATGCGACGTCAGTTCCGACAGGTCCGTGCCTTTCAGCATATCCATGCTTTTCTGGATGCATTCTTCGCAGATTCCCCTGCCGTCCGGCAGACGGATCAGTCTGCCCGCATCGAACTCTCTTCCGCATACCGAGCAGAAGCCGCCCGGTTTCTTCTTTTCCTGCTCTTCGTGATCATGTGTATCCTGTTCCGGCATTGTTAATCCGCTCCTCCTTATGTGCTCTCTTCAGATCTCAGCCGGAAGAGCTGCCGTCACGTTTCACCGGCCGCCCTTGTCACCGGGGAATCCTTCGCTGTCATCAAACAGCCCCCCGTAATATCCGCCGAAATCTCCGTTCTCGCTGCTTTCCGTACCGCCCTGCGCGCTGTCCGGCAGGGGCTGCTGTCCGGCCCCGGAAGGCCCGCCTTCTTCTCCGAACACATCCGCCTTATTTCCCAGCGTGACATCGACGTGGACTTTGGTAAACGCATTCTGTTCATCATTCAGCCTGCTGACTGTCATTCCGACGGTCTCTCCGGCCGCAAAGTAAGACAGCTGTTCAAGCAGGTCATCATTTCCTTTGATGGCATTGCCGTCCACCGTTGTGATAATATCGCCGACCTTGATGCCGGCAATATCTGCCGGTCCCTTTTCCACAACAGTAGATACATAGACGCCAGCCGGCATCCCTCTGAAGGATGATGCCGACGGCACCGTCATGACGGTGACGCCCAGATATCCGCTGTTTTCTGCTTCCACTTTTGTGCGGGTCTCTCTGCTGCCGAGTTTCTCGAGGATCGGTTCGGCGATGGACATCGGGATCGCATACCCTACTCCTTCGATACTCTCGTCGACCGCTTTCGCTTCGTTAATGCCGATGAGCTCGCCCCGCATATTGAGAAGCGCGCCGCCGGAATTGCCCGGGTTAATCGACGCATCCGTCTGGATCATGGTCCTGACGGTGCCGTCCGGATCAGCCAGTTCGCGGTTCACGGCGCTCACGATTCCTCTCGATACAGACTGGCCGTAGCCCAGAGAATTTCCGATTGCCACGACGTCCTCTCCGACCAGCACGTCGTCGGAATTTCCCACCGTGATGACCGAGACAGCCTTCTTCGTCTCTTCGGAGAGACTGTCCGCGGAAACCGCCACGATCGCCAGGTCGTAGTCCGCATCACTGCCTTTTAAAGTTCCTTCCGCCGTCGAATTATCCGCGAAGGCCACCGTGATCTCATTTGATCCCTCCACGACATGATAATTCGTCGCGATCAGATAATCCTGTTCCGTCATGCCGACGATGATGCCGCTTCCCGCACTGACGTTCTCGTATTCGGCGGCACGGCCGAAAATATCCCGGTATTCCTCAAGGGTCACGTTTGTGATCGAAACCATGGAAGGCATGGTTCTGGCCACGACCTCGGGAATGTTGATGGCATCCGCCGGGACGGGCGGAAGCCCGTTTTCCTCTTCCGTCACGGCCGCCTGATCCGCATCCGGCTCCCCGCCGGGAATCTGTGCGTCCGCAGTCCCGTCTTCCGCTGCCGCGGGAGCCCTGCTGATACCGGATTCGTTCTCTGCCGCCGCATCCTTCTCTGCTGCCGCATCGTCCTCTGCTGCCGCATCATCCTCTGCTGCCGCATC
>CACXFM010000086.1 GCA_902766955.1 uncultured Lachnospiraceae bacterium
CCCCCACGCCTTCTCCAGCTCCGCCCTCACGATCGCAAGCTGCTCCATTTCCTTCTCATTCCACACAGTTCCCCCGGCCTCTTTCTCCTCCAGAAGAGCCCGCAAGAACCCCTGCTCACTCACAATCTGCCGTGTCCCGTCGAAACACAGTTCAAACGCCATACAGCATTTTGCGACATGATTGTCAAACACGGAGCGCACGATCTTTCCGGGAACACATCGATGCTCATACACACAATCCATTACGGCAGGGCTCGCCTCCGGCTCATCCGTATACTTCGATCTGGCCGTTCCCACCCTCGCCTCAAATGTAGTCGTCGCAATCACGCGGAATATATCCGCCTTGTCTGCGTCGCGAATCAATCTGCAAAAGGTGAGCGTCCGTTCATCAAAATCTTCCGGCAGCGACAATTTATTGTGACAGCGGACCGCCCGCTCACACAAAAGCCGCCACCCATTCTTCAGACCTTCCGTCGGAAAAGAGTCAATCAGCCCGTCCCGAAACAGGATATCAGCGCCCAGTTCAGCGTGATCCACTGAAACACTGTCCACAAATGTTCCATATCTGCGCCCCTGCTCGAAGCGCCCGATATCATGCAAAATGCCAATAAACCAGGCCAGATCCACATCGTCCGGCGGCATGTTCAGCCCCATGGCGATCTGCTTTGACAGTTTCGCCACTCTCAATGTATGGAGACTCTTTCTCTCAATCCCGCTGTCGTTACCGTCGTAGTTTTTGGCATACTGCAAAAATGCAAATACAACATCTATAAAATCAAGCATGTCTTTCCCCCGCACCGGAACATCCTGATTCTTATATCGGATGTCATGTAGCTGGTTTTCTCAACCCGGTCGTACCATGCATATAATTCAGTCAACAAAAAAACCATTTTCTTCAAGCTCGTCAAGATACGCCTTAATCTCCGCTTCTGAGCCTTCAGAAATGAGCTTGTACAGTTTTTCCGTCACTTCGGAGTTCTTCCTGCCAACAAAATGATGAAGACATCCATAACAGCGCGGCGCTCCTAATCTTATTCCTTTTATACAATATTCAATCGCTTTTCTGCGATTTACCCAGAGATTTCTGGAATGACGGAGATCTATACTATCGTAAGCATTGTGATAGTATAAAGAAAAGTCAGGGCGATACAAATATGCTGCCTGGGCTGCTGCTTCTCCGATGCCGTTTTCGATCGCCGCATCAAGATAATATGTCGCAATTCTGTAATCCGGCTCTACGAGCCCGGCTCCGTCAATCTTCACGGGATCGGGAACCCTGGCCTGGAATGCCGGATTCTGAGAATTCCAGAAAGTCTCACATTCATAATATATCCGTCCACACTCGAACTGAGCCTGTCCATTGCCGCAAGCCGCCATGATGATCAGCGTCTCGAATGCTTTTTTCCGGTCTTCTTCTTCGGTTTTGCCCGACCAGATTATGTCCCCCAGCGCTCTGGCTGCATCGTCGTGTTCTTTCCCCCCTGTATCGCATATATCTTGATTTTTCTCCTCAATCCCGCCTGAACAAATCCCTCGTATACACCTTCTCCTCCACATCATCCAGTACGCTGTCGTACCGGTTGGCGATGATCGCATCGCAGCTCCTCTTAAACCGCTCGATATCATTAACCACAAGTGACCCGAAGAATGTATTCCCGTCCGGCAGCGTCGGCTCATAGATAATGACCGTGGCGCCCTTCGCCTTGATCCTCTTCATGACGCCCTGGATCGACGACTGCCTGAAATTATCCGAATTCGCCTTCATGGTCAGCCGGTAGACGCCGACCGTGATCGGCCGCTCCTTCTCGGCATTCCACATACTGTTGGCCGTATAATATCCCGCCCGCTCAAGCACCCTGTCGGCGATGAAATCCTTCCTCGTCCGGTTGCTCTCCACGATGGCCTCGATCAGGTTCTCGGGCACATCCTGATAATTCGCCAGCAGCTGCTTTGTATCCTTGGGCAGGCAGTATCCGCCGTATCCGAACGAAGGATTATTATAATGCGACCCGATTCTCGGATCCAGGCAGACACCATTGATAATGTTCTGCGTATTCAGGCCCTTGACCTCCGCATAAGTATCAAGCTCATTGAAATACGAGACGCGGAGCGCCAGATACGTATTGGCAAACAGCTTCACGGCCTCAGCCTCCGTGAAATCCATAAACAGCGTCTCGATATCCGGCTTCTCGGCCCCTTCCTGCAGAAGCTTCGCAAATACTTCCGCCTGATCCCGGCTCTCCTCATCACACCCCACGATAATGCGGCTCGGATACAGGTTGTCATAGAGCGCCTTGCTCTCCCTCAGAAACTCCGGGCTGAACATGATCCGGTCCGTCCCGAACTGCTCCCGCACCCTGCGGGTATACCCGACGGGAATCGTGGATTTAATCACCATAGTCGCGGACGGACTGCTCTGCAGAACCAGGTCAATCACGGCCTCCACCGCACTGGTATCAAAGAAATTCTTCTGCGGATCATAATTCGTCGGCGCCGCAATCACGACAAAATCGGCATCCGCATAAGCGGCCGCCCCGTCCGTGGTCGCCGAAAGATCCAGCCCGCGCTCCTCATGTTCCGACAAAAACTTCTCAATATAGTCATCCTGGATCGGACTCACCCACCTATTAATCTTGTCCACCTTCTCCGGGACAATGTCCACGGCGACGACATGGTTGTGCTGCGACAGAAGGACCGCCAGAGACAGCCCCACATATCCGGTTCCCGCTACTGCAATTTTCATGATAATCCCCCTCTGTTTAGGTACCCTTTTTAGGTGCCAGGTACCTTTAAGATTCTATGACATCCCTTAATAGTTTTGTAATGGTACCTGGTACCGAACACGCCGATAACTCTCCAAATCCCCTATATCATAGCGCTTTCCCGGCATGACATAAGCGTACATCGGCGTCCGCTCCGAAAGCCACGCCGCAAAACACCCCGGGGCGTCGTACCCGCATCCGCCGGCCAGCGCCTCCGGAATCCGCCTGATATCCGCGCCCCGGTAGAAATAAAACGGCGGCACCGCATGACACCCGCGGGGCTCCGCCGGCTTCTCTTCATATGAAGTAATGCGCCCGCTCTCATCCATCGTGATGACAGCTGTTTTTCGTAAATACTCGGGCCGCTGCTCCTCATGACACATGACGCAGCTGGCCTGTTTTTTCACAGCAAAAGCCACAAACGACTTCAGCGAAAAATCAAGCAGGTTGTCCCCGGCCATGACCATGCAGTCATCCCTGATCTGTAGCTTCTCAACCGCAAACTGAATGTCCCTCACGGCGCCCAGCCGCGTCTCATTACTCACCGTCCCGTCATCGAGGACCGTGATCTTCTCATTTCTCTCCTTCGCCCACTCCCGGAAATGATCCGCAAATTTGTGATTACTGATGACCACAAACTCATCAATGAGCGGAGCAATGTCATCCACCAGCCAGTCCAGTATGGCCCTGCCCCCCACCGGAAGCAGCGGCTTCGGAAAATTCTCGGTCAGCGGATAAAGCCTCGTGGCATAGCCCGCGGCCAGTATAATGCATTTCATAAAATTCCCCCATCCGCCGGATCACACAGCGTCCCCGGATATTTCACAAAACCACCCCGTCCGCCGAATCACACAGCGTCCCCAGATACTTCCCCGCAAGATCCGGAAACGCCTCCAGGTACCGCTCCTCCACCGACTGCAGAACCTGCTCCGCGCGCGCCGGATCGACGAGCGCCATGCAGCATCCCTTAAACCCGGCCCCGCTGAAACGTCCGCCGTAAATCCCTTCCGTTTCCGTGAGAATGCGATAGAGCGCGATCAGCTCCGGGCACCCGCACTCGTAATTCTCCACCGAACTGCGCCCGCTCTCAAAGACCAGCTGACCGTAAGTCTCCAGATCGCCGCGCCGCCAGACTTTCGCGCCTTCCTCCGCCCGTCGGTATTCACTGAAATAATGCTCCGCCCGCCTGCGAAAACTGGCCGGAAGCATTTCTTTATACTCTTGAAATACATCAGAGGGCACATCCCTCAGCCTGACATCGCCAAACTTGCCGTAATCCAGGCCGGCAAAAGCAAGCAGGCTGTAGGCCGCCGCCTTGCATTCATCCTGCCGCAGATTGTAAGCGCTGCTCACCAGACTCCTCTCCAGTCCGCTGAAAAACACCCCGATTTTAAAAGGCGCTCCCGTCCAGGGAATGAGCTCATAACTGTCATCCGCGCAGTCCAGATACAGCAGCTGGTCCTTCCGGCAGAGCACCTCGCAGCTCTGGTCGAGCTTGCCGCAGTTGACGCCGACGTACTTGTTCTCCGCGGTCTTGGCCATCATGATCGTTTCCCACTCCTCCAGATGAATCTCATTCACCCGGGCCAGCGCACTTAAAAATGTAATTATCACAGCGGCACTGCTGCTTAATCCCCCGACGGGCAGCTGGCCTTCGATCACGGCGCTCATGCCGTAACACAGCGGATACTTGCCGCGGAGCTGAAGCGCCGCGCCCCGCAGATGATCCGCCCAGTCATTCACCCGGCGCTCCGGAATACTGTTCACATGGAACTGCGCCCGCCCGGGGAAATTCAGGGAACGGACCTCCACGACGCCGTTCTCCTTGCGGCTGTAGACAATATGGATGCCCTTATCGATGGCGAGACCGTTGATTTTCCCGCCCTGGTGGTCGATATGCGCACCAAGGGGAGAGATCCGGTACGGACAGAATGCTGCCGCCTCCGGTTCTCTCCCGTAAGTCTTAAAATAAAGTTCTTCACATTTCACGTTCGTTACTCTTTTCCGGGGGCGATCCCCGCTTTATTTCCTGTATAAATCACAGCATTATCGCCTGCATTCATTTCGGCAGCATTCATACTATTTCAGCAAACAGTAATACCATTTCAGCAGCCGTAATATCCCTTATACCACTCGCAGAAAGCCCGGAGCCCCTCGCGGATCCCGATCTTCGGCGTAAATCCATAATCAGCCTCAAGCGCAGCCGAGTCTGCATAGGTGACAGGCACGTCACCAGGCTGCATCCCCACGAGTACCCGATGGCCCTCGAAATCATAATCCGCCGGCAGCACCTCCGCTCTCACCAGCTCTTCCTGCAGCGTGCTGATATAATCCAGCAGATTTTCCGGCTGGCCGCCTCCTATATTATACACCGCATAAGGCGGAATCGGCAGACCGTCTGCGCCGGCCGCTCTCTCAGGAGCGCCCTGCATTACACGGACAATGCCCTCCACGATATCATCGATATACGTGAAATCCCGCTTCATATCACCGTAATTGAAGATCTGGATCTGCTGCCCCGCCGCCAGTCTTTTTGTCGCCGAGAAATAAAACATATCCGGGCGCCCGGCCGGACCGTACACCGTGAAAAAGCGAAGGCCGGTCGACGGAATATCGTAGAGCTTGCTGTAGGCATGCGCGAGCAGCTCATTCGACTTCTTGGTCGCAGCGTAGAGACTGACAGGGTTGTCCACCTTGTCATCGGTGCTGAAAGGCACCTTCTTGTTTCCGCCGTACACGGACGAAGAAGACGCATAGACCAGGTGCTCCACCGGATTGTGGCGGCAGGCCTCCAGAATATTATAAAAACCGATC
>CACXFM010000087.1 GCA_902766955.1 uncultured Lachnospiraceae bacterium
GTTGACGGCCGCTAGGATCTGCGGGGCGATGGCGTAGTATTCCCGGACCTCTTCCTCGCCGCCCGGACGATGGCGCAGATAGCCGTCCCGATAACGGCGCAGAACAGTCAGCTCCTCGCAGTCGTCGGGAAGCCCGCGGGCCTGGACGCAGGCGGTGGTCAGAAAGCATCCGGAGTCGCTGCCGGAGCTTGTGTTCTGCCTGTTCTTCGGATCGCGGGAGCCGCCGCCGTAGTTCTCTGGCCGCAGGCCCATTTTCCGCAAAAACGCGTCCCGCTTCTGGGGATCGGTGTGGCTCAGATAATCCGGATCTCCGCCGCTGTCCAGAATGTCCAGCTCTGCGCTTTCATAGTCAAATCTGCTCATAAGAAACCTCCGTTCTATGATCCCTATTCTTTTTCGTCAGTATGATGTGAGGCGCGCGTTACCGGTTTCCAATGAAGAGAAATCGGCTCCCCAAACGAGACAATGACTTGGCTGCCTGCCTATTCGATTTCCCAGATGACGGTGACGGTGTCGCTGATCTCAATGTCATCCGGCTCGATGTTCATGTCGTAGCTTGCCGCCTTGAGGGGCTTCGCGGCCATTGACATCCTCTCCATGGGCCGGTATTCGATGTCGAGCTCTGCCCAGGAGTAGTCGATGCTCTCGATGCACTGCAGGGTGACGCCGGCGGCCCGGGTGAGGACCGCTGCCTTCTCCTTCGCGTCCTGCACCGCCTTCCCCAGAAGCTCGTTCTTGGCTGCCTCCGGATCGCTCACCGTATAGCTGAGCCGGAATTCCGGGCTGACCGCGCAGTTGGCGATGGCATAGAGAATGCGGCCCAGGCGCTCGTTATCTGAGGGAAATTCCACCTTCAGCATGTGCTGGAAGCGGTAGCCGATGAAGCGCTGCTTGTAAACATCCCGTTCCCGGTAACTCTCATACTCCGTGTCCACGCTGAAGCTGAGGGTCTTCAGATCGGACCGGGCAAAGCCAAAGCCGGAGAAGGTATCCTTCAGCGCTTCCGTATCCTCGGAGAAATGGCGCAGGGTCTCGCCGTATTCCGGATAGACACCCTCCAGCGTCATGGTGATCCTGGTGGTGTCAGGCCTGAGCTTCAGATGACCTTTGCCGGTCACGCGAATGGTTCCCATGGGTTTTCTCCTTTCCTGGCCGCAATTTACGGGCCTGTTCGATTATAGACTAACAGAGACACGATCGGTTTTGGTCTCCTTTCGGGCGACATTTTACCGGACCGATGTTTTCTCTTTCGGACGGCAGAGAAGGTTGTTTTCTATCCGTAATCATACCCTCCGGATATGAGTCAAGTCAAGATCCTCGCATGCGTTCCCCAGCGGGGGAAGGGCGCGCCGCCGTACAGGATCCACAGGACGGGGACGCCGAGGGCTTCCTCCTCGGCGGGATAGTCGCCCCTGCCGTCTGTGAAGATCACGATGCAGGCGGGAGGCTTTTCAAAGAATCGGTTTACATAACGAAAGATACATCCGAAATCGGTGCCGCCGTTTCCTCTGGGGCGGATCTTCAGAAGCTGCTGGATCGAGCCGAAGGGCTTGGGCATGGTGACCTGGGTATCAAAGAAGCCCAGTTTCCCCTGCAGGGCCCCGTCGTACTGCTCAATGGCGGCGCAGATCTCGGCATAGATATCCGCAATGGTGTCGTTGTGGATGGAGCCGGAGGCATCCACCATGAACAGAACGTCCTTCAGGCTGCGCTCCGTCTGGTTGAAATCCGGCAGGAAAAAGCCGCTGTCGGCATAGCGGCGGTCCGGCGGCAGAAAGGAATAGTCGTTGACCTCCTCCTGCAAAAAGGCGTCCAGGATCGTTTTCCATTCCAGACGGCTGGAGCCCACGCCCTTCCAGATCCGTTCCACCAGCTCGGTCTGCCTGGGATCTCCGGATTCCATGGTCTCGATCATGTCCAGGAGCCGGTCAATGGCGGCGTCCAGCTGCTCGGCGGAGAGCTCGTTTGCGGGCCGGTCGGAATCGTCCTCGCCGCTTTTGGCGTCGATTTGCTTCAACTGCCGCTGACGCCTGTCCTCGCGCTCGGCTTCGGTGCGGATAATACGCCCGCTTTTCACAGGCTCCTCGATGCTGTCCTCGTATCCGGAAAAGAGAATGAGCACAGCGTCTTCGGGCAGAAGGTCCCGCCCCCAGAAGGCGTCAGAGTCCAGCTGAAAGCGGCGGCGTTCCCTCTCCTTGAGCGCGCCGGGGTCGAAAGGCACAGCACGGTAGGCCTGCAGGGGCATCAGCTCATTGCCCTCGCAGCGGGGAAAGTAGGTCTGATGGGGAAGCATGCCCAGATGGGAAAAGCCGTCTGCCTCCCAGCCCCGATCCCGGAGAATGGAGCTGGCAATGATGTCACAGGCATGATGAAAGCGGTCACCGGTGAAAAAGGCGGGGCGTCGGGTGTCCTTCAGGACGATGTGCATCACCTGATGGCTGAGGATGTAATCTGTCTCCTCCCTGCTCAGCTTCTGAAACCAGTCCGGGTCAAAGAGGATTACGCGGCCGTTGGTGGAGATGCGGGTGACAGCCTTCGTGGCGACAAAGCGCAGGTACATCAGGACCATGGCCACCAGAGGGTCCCGAACCATGAGCCGCGCCCGGGAATGGCGGATCTGTTCCCGCAGCCGGGCTGCGCGCCGGGGCGTCATTTGGCCAGCTCCTCTTCGTGGAAGGCGACCCACTGGGAGAAGGTCTTGTTCTTCTTCAGCTTCTGCCGCACAGAGCGGAGACGATAGTAGTCGCTGAAGAGGCGGAAGCGGAACTCGATGGGCAGGGTGCAGGCAAAGTCAACGGAATTGCCCAGGTCCGCTTCGGTAGCGCCCTTTCGGGCGTGGCCTACCATGGCCGAAACCGTGGCATAGAGAAGCTCCGGCCGATCGGGCGGAGGGCAGTGCTCTTTTCCGAAAAGCTGTTCCCTGGACGGGACGTTCCGGTAAATCTCGCACCAGGTGCGGAAGGCACCGGCGGAATTTGTGCCGATGCACCCCGCGATCAGCGGATAGATCCGGGCGATATCCTCCGACACGGAATGGAGGATATTGCTCACCATCTCCCAGGAGCGGGGCGTGGGAAAGGCCAGCTTGTCCTCCGCCGGGTCAAAGAGAGTCAGCGTGGAGGAATTATAGTCCAGATAGCCCAGCACAAAGGGGTGGATATTGGCCTGCAGCGCCCATTCATGCCAGCTCTCGGAATCGCCCTTGATCTCAATATGGCAGAGACGGTTGGCAAGGGCCTTGGGCATGTTGAAGGCAACGCTCCGGTCCGTGACCCGGTTGCCCGCGGCAAGCACGATACAGTTTTCCGGGAGTCTGTGCTCGCCCACCGTGCGGTCCAGGGTGATCTGGTAGGCAGCCGCCTGCACGGACTGGGGAGCGGCGGTGATCTCATCCAGAAACAGGAGGTTGACCACGTCCTCGCCGGGATCCATGTCAAAGATCTTCGGCCGCAGCCAGACGGCCAATGTTTTCTCCGCGTTCGCCGTGGGAATGCCCCGCAGATCCACCGGATTGAAGAGAAGCAGGCGAACGTCCGTGACGGCGACCTGTTTTCCGGTGCGCTGCCGGATCTCGGCCGCGATCTGCCGCACACCCTGGGATTTGCCCACGCCGGGCGGCCCCCAGAGCATGACGGAAGGAAAGCTGCGGAAGGGAAGACCGGAGCGGATCAGACTGCAAAAGGCATCGGAAAGCTGCGTGACCATCTGCCCAACGGTGAGCTGGACCAGACCGTTACTCTGTGTCAGCACGGGAAAGCCCCCTTGAACTCAAAACATCAGGCAGAAAAACCACCTGTGATTGCAGGATAACACATGAACTGTCCTATAAACAGGACTTTCAAAAAATATCCGCGGGGTTAAATGTAAAAGTAAATGTCGAATAAACGTCTCCGCGCGCTGCCCGTTAACGCTCAAAAGCGGCAGGGGAGATCACAATGAA
>CACXFM010000088.1 GCA_902766955.1 uncultured Lachnospiraceae bacterium
ATTTCCCGCATGTCCGGAGATTTCTGTTATGTGCCGAGGCCGCTTATGGGCCATCGCATTCACGGGGATTCGACGACGACCAGAGTCATCGGGGAGAAAGCTGACAGATCTGCCGAGGACATTCGGATCTACCGGAGATTCTGGCCTGAGCCTGTGGCAGAATTTCTGAACCGTCTCTATGCGCTGAGTCAGAAGGGGAACCGGATGTAGAGACACAGACAGAATCGCATCTGCAGACCAGATTCGCGCAGCTCTTTTACGGGAAGGCGGCGTTGACGGCGCTTATAAAAAAGATTACATTATATAATGCATGTTAAAATCACAGGATCATCGGAGGCGGACATATGGAGCCGTTCATTACACCAACACCGGTTCAGGAAATCGCATGGCCTGAAGCGGGTGATAACCGCATTTTTCTGAAGCGGGACGACCTGCTGCCGTATTCTTTCGGGGGTAATAAGGTCAGAATCGCCAGGGCCTTTTTTGAAGATATGAAGAGACGGGGCAATGATGCAATGATTATGTACGGCAGTCCCCGTTCAAATCTGTGCAGGGTTCTCTCGGCTCTGTGCTTTGACGGCGGCATTCCGGCTGTCATGATTTCATCCGATGCTGCTCCCGCACAAGAAGCGCCTTCCTTTAACGAACGAATCGTATCAGGACTGGGCGTGAGGGTGATCCGGTGCACGGCGGACAGGATCGCGTCCGCTGTCGATTCGGCGTTTGAGCTTCTGCGCGGAGAAGGACGAAGTCCCTATTATATTTACGGAGACAGGACCGGAAGCGGCAATGAGGCCTGTGCGGCTTCGGCTTATGCGGAAGCTTACGGGGAGATCCTGTCAGATCAGGAGCGTCTGGGAGTCAGGTTTGATTATCTGTATACGCCATATGGGACGGGGGCGACGATGGGGGGCCTGATCTGCGGTGCCGCAATGCATCCAGCAGCCGTGAATCCGTATATTGTCGGAATTTCTGTCTCTTCCAGGACGCATGAGCGGGCCTGCGGCGTGCTCGAGAAGACCTGGCAGTCGTATCTGAAGGAGCTGGGAGCAGAGCTTCCCGCCGCACCGGAAGAGCTGTACCGCCTCGAAAGCGGATATAACGCCGGCGGATACGGGATCAGCAGCAGCGGGATCGAGCAGGTGATTGATCAGATGCTGAAGCGCCACTCCGTGCCGCTGGATCCGACTTATACGGGAAAAGCGTTCCTGGGGATGCTGAAGGATCTGAAGAGTCATGATATTCACGGCAGGAACATTCTGTTTCTGCATACGGGCGGGACGCCTCTGTTTTTTGATTACATGATGCAAGGGTCAAAAGGTCATGACTGATCATGCCTGCATGAACCGGCTTTCTGATCCCAACATCATTACATAGGAAAGATCATATAATTTATAGAAGGAACAGGTCATCATCTATGTTGGTTTCCGTTATTATTCCGTGCTACAACTCGGAAAAAACAATCAGAACCGTTGTGGAAATGGTCATGCAGGTGTTTCATACGGAACTGCCTGAGTATGAATGTGAATTCGTGCTGGTAAATGATAATTCCCGGGACGGGACTTTGAATGAGATTCGAAAGCTGGGAGCCGATTATCAGAACGTCCACGGAATCAGCCTCATGCGGAATTTCGGTCAGCACAACGCACTGATGTGCGCCATGAATTTCGTGTCAGGGGATTATATACTCGGAATGGACGATGATATGCAGACGCATCCTTCCCAGATCCCCGCGATCATCCATACCATTGAGGAAGGGTATGACCTTGTGTACGGTGTCTACAAAAACAGTACCAACAGCTCGGCGAAAAACTTTACCAGCTGGCTGAACCGCGTGACATCGCGCATTCTGCTTGGCAGGCCGAAGAATATCAGATCCAGCAATTTCTGGATCATTACGAAGGCCGTCTGTGAGGAAGTGGTCAAGTATACCAGTTTTAATCCGTACGTGGACGGCATTTTTTACCGTGTCACCCACAATATCGGCAATGTGGAAATTGAACATCACAAGCGGGAGTTCGGGGAGTCCGGCTACACGCTGAAGAAAATGCTGAAGCTCTGGCTTGCGTATTTCAATTTCTCGGTCATTCCGCTGCGGATCGCTTCCGTGATCGGTTCCGTCACGGCGCTTCTGGGCTTTTTCGGCGGTTTCATCACAATTATCCGCAAGCTGCTGGATCCTACCATGACGGTGGGATGGGCTTCCACGGTCAGCATCATGCTTCTGTTTTTCGGTCTGATCCTCCTCGTTCTGGGTATCATAGGTGAGTATATCGGAAACCTTGTCCTCACGCTGAATCATTCGCCGCAGTTTATAGTGAGGGAGAAGGTGAATTTATGAAGACACTTCTGATATTGGGCGCCGGAATTTATCAGGTTCCGCTGATACGCAGGGCCCGCGGGATGGGACTCAGGACAGTCGTCGCCAGTGTGGACGGAGACTGGCCGGGGTTCGCCCTTGCGGATGTGGTCTGCAAAGTGGATACAACGGATCGGGAAGGCATCCTCTCGGTGGCAGAGCGGGAGCGGATCGACGGGATTGTGACAGCCGGTACGGACGTGGCAGTGAGGTCCATCGGATACGTCTGCGATACGCTGGGACTGCACGGCATATCGGCGGAAGCCGCGGAGAAACTGACTGACAAGGCAAAAATGAAAACGGCATTCCGGGGCATCGTGAAAAGCGGAGATTTCAGGATCGTTTATTCTGCAGAAGAGGCCGCAGAGGCCGCCTCCGCGATCGGATATCCCGTCATGGTAAAAGCTGTGGACGTGTCGGGCAGCAGGGGAATCACAAGAGTTGATGACGCGGCGGGGCTGGCAGCGGCAGTCTCCGAAGCATATGCGGTCACCCGCAGAGAATACATTGTGATTGAAGAAGTTGTCCGGGGCACGGAAATCGGACTGGACGCCTTTGTGGAGAACGGCAGAATCGCCGCTTTCTATCCGCATACGAAGTATGTGTGGAAGTCCGGAGGAAGGACCATACCGGCCGGGCACGGATTTCCTTTTTACGGAGATGAAGAGCTTACCGGGGCGCTGCGAGCCGAACTGGAGCACATCATCGCGGCGACAGGAATGGATAACTGCGCGGTGAACTGCGATATCATGGCAGACGGCGGAAACGTTTCCGTCATCGAAGCGGGCGGACGCAGCGGCGCCACATGCATTCCCGAGCTGATTGAGATGTATTCCGGAGTGGACTATTACCGCCAGATGATTCTGTGCGCACTCGGGGAGCCGACGGACTTCACGCAGCATAAGGCGGATCCCTGTATTGCCAGACTGCTGATGAGCAGAAAGGCCGGTACCGTGCGGGAGATTGACCGCAGCCTGGTGAGAGATCTGGGAGCTGAAACGGGAGCGGCGATACAGCTCGACGTGAAAGAAGGCGATCCGGTCAGGAGTGCGGCAAACGGTACGGACAGGATCGGGCACGTCATCATGAGGAGCACTTCTTACCGGCAGGTCGAGGAGATCTGCGGAAAAGTGCTGGAAGCCGTTCATCTCGGCTGAGAAAAGTTAATCACTGCAGACATGAAAAAAGCCGGAGGATGAAACCATCCCCCGGCTTTTCGATTGTCATGCGTCTGATCAGATCTCGTTGAATCCGACTCTGCCGGCATAGCTTGTATGCAGCAGTTCGTGGGACAGATGTCCGCACGGCTCGCCGAGGAATTCTTTGTAGATCGCAATCATCTGCGGATTGTTGTGAGACTGGCGGAGAACCTGTCTCTCGTCTTCGGAGTAGAGTGCCTGTGCACGCTTCTCTTTGTAAGTATCCATGATATCGAGGTCTTCGTTCGGAAGGAAGCACTCGCGGACGTACGGCTGGCCGCCGCCGTTGATGCAGCCGCCCGGGCAGCCCATGATCTCGATGAAGTGATACTTGCTCTCGCCTGCTCTGATCTGGTCAAGGAGAACCTTTGCGTTCTTCATGCCGTGAGCGACGGCGACGTTCACAACCGTGCCGTTCAGATCCAGGCTGGCTTCCTTGATTCCGTCGAAGCCGCGGACCTGTTCGAATACGATCCCTTCGTGCTCGCTGCCGGTGACAGCCTTGTAAGCTGTGCGGAGAGCTGCTTCCATAACGCCGCCCGTGACGCCGAAGATGACGCCCGCGCCGGTGTAATCGCCGATGATGTCCATATCGAACTCTTCATCCGGAAGCTTTGCGAAGTTGATGCCGCTGCGCTTGATCAGTCTGCCGAGCTCGCGGGTCGTGAGAACCGCATCGACATCCTTCAGGCCGCGGGTGACGAGCTGATCACGCTCTTTCTCAAACTTCTTTGCTGTACAGGGCATGATGGAGACGACGAACATGTCTTCCGGTTTGACGCCGATCTTCTCAGCATAGTAATGCTTGATGATTGCGCCCTGCATCTCGTGAGGCGACTTGCAGCTGGACAGATGTCCGAGCAGATCGCTGTAGTTATATTCCGCATAATTGATCCAGCCCGGTGAGCAGGATGTGATCATCGGAAGCGTGCCGCCTTCCTTCATGCGGATGAGAAGCTCGTTGGCTTCTTCCATGATCGTGAGGTCAGCGCCGTAGTTCGTGTCAAAGACTTTCTTGAAGCCGAGACGGCGGAGAGCAGCTGCCATCTTGCCGGTGACCGGTGTGCCGACCTTCATGCCGAATTCTTCGCCGAGAGCGGCGCGGACAGCGGGAGCTGTCTGGACAACGACATACTTGCCGGCTGCCATCGCTTCGTCCACCTTGCTGATTTCGGATTTCTCCATCAGAGCGCCGGTCGGACATACGCTGACGCACTGGCCGCACATGATACACGGAGAATCTGCGAAGTTGCGGTTCTGGGCCGGGCCGACGATCGCGCGGAAGCCGCGGTTCTCGAAGCCTAAGATGCCCTGTCCGTGAGCGTTTGCGCAGCGTGCCACGCAGCGTCCGCAGAGGACGCACTTGGATGTGTCGCGCACGATGGACGGATTGACATCGTCAAAGGTTGTCGGCGTCTGTGAGCCTTCGAACATATGCTCGCGTGCACCTGTGGCGCGGGCGACATAGAGAAGCTCGCACTTCTCGTTCTTGTCGCACTGCTGGCAGTGCATGTTGTGGTTGGAGAGCAGAAGCTCGACTGAAGCGCGGCGGGCAGCGACAGCCTTGGGAGAGGAAATCGTGATTTCCATTCCCTCTGCAACCGGATATACGCAGGACGCAACGAGGCCGCGTGCACCGGTCGCCTCGACGAGGCAGACACGGCAGGAGCCGCGGTTGCATTCGCCGTGGTTAAATGTGCATAAAGAAGGAATCTCATAGCCGCACTGACGTGCTGCCTCGAGAATCGTGAGGCCGGCTTCCACCTGATAAGGGATCCCTTCGATCTTAATATTCACTGTCGACATTTCAAAGCCTCCCTTACTTCTTCTCGATTGCGTGGAACTTGCAAGAGGACATGCACATGCCGCACTTGATGCACTTGGACTGGTCGATCACGAACGGTCCAACCTTGACCTGGCCGGAGATAGCTCCAACCGGGCACTGACGCTGGCAGAGTGAGCACTTCTTGCAGATATCCGTATTGATTTCGTAGGACATCAGGTTCTTGCAGACCTTTGCCGGGCACTTCTTGTCCACGATATGAGCAATATATTCATCTCTGAACTGCTTCATCGTGGAAACAATCGGATTGGCAGCTGTCTGGCCGAGAGCGCAGAGAGAACCTGTCTTGATTGTCTGAGCGAGTTCCTCAAGCTGTTCAAGATCTTCCATGGTGCCCTTGCCGTCGCAGATCTTTGTGAGGTACTCGAGGATGCGCTTTGTGCCGATACGGCACGGTGAGCACTTGCCGCAGGATTCGTCGCAGATGAATTCCATATAGAACTTCGCGACGTCAACCATACAGTTGTCTTCGTCCATGACGATCGCGCCGCCGGAGCCCATCATGGAGCCCTTGGCTACGAGGTTGTCAAAGTCGATTTCCGCGTCAAGGTCTTTCTCCGTGAGACATCCGCCGGAAGGACCGCCGGTCTGGATCGCCTTGAACTTCTTGCCGTTCGGGATGCCGCCGCCGATGTCATAGATCAGCTCGCGGAGCGTTGTTCCCATCGGAACCTCGACAAGGCCGACGTTGTTGACTTTGCCGCCGAGAGCGAACACCTTGGTGCCCTTGGAGCGCTCTGTGCCGTATTCCACGAACTTGGCTGCGCCTTCTCTTAAGATATAGGGAACAGTAGCAAGTGTCTCGACGTTGTTCACGATCGTCGGGCAGTCCCACAGACCTTTGACCGCCGGGAAAGGCGGACGCGGACGCGGCATGCCGCGCTGTCCCTGGATCGAATTCAGAAGAGCTGTCTCTTCACCGCAGACGAAAGCACCGGCGCCGAGGCGGAGGTGGCAGCGGAAAGAGAAGTCTGTTCCGAGAATGTTGTCGCCGAGAAGGCCGATCTCTTCAGCCTGCTTGATGGCGATTTTCAGACGGTTGACGGCGATCGGGTACTCTGCACGGACATAGAAATAGCCGTTCTGAGCGCCGATTGCGTAGCCGGCGATTGCCATGCCTTCGATGACTGCAAGCGGGTTTCCTTCGAGGATGGAGCGGTCCATGAATGCGCCCGGGTCACCTTCGTCACCGTTGCAGACGACATACTTTTCGCCGTCCGGCTGCGCATATGCGAACTGCCATTTTCTTCCGGTCGGGAAGCCGCCGCCGCCGCGTCCGCGGAGGCCGGAATCGAGCACTTCCTTGACCACGTCTTCGCGGTTCATCTTCAGGGCTTTTGCAAGTCCCTGGAAAGCGCCGTAGCCGAGAGCTTCCTCGATGTTTTCGGGATCGATCACGCCGCAGCCGTGAAGGGCGATACGGACCTGCTTCTTATAGAAGGTGATCTCATCCTGCTTTGCTTTCTTTTCCTGTGTGCTGGGATCCACATAGAGGAGTCTCTCGACGACTTCGCCGCCGATCAGATCCTTCTCAACGATCTCTTCGACATCGTTCATGGAAACCATGCGGTAAAGTGTGTCTTCCGGGTAGATCTTGACGAACGGGCCCTGCGAGCAGAAACCGAAGCATCCGACCTGGTTGACGGTGAATTTGTCGGAAAGACCTTTTTCCTCGATCACCTTGACGAATTTCTCGCGGATCTCTGCGGAATTGGAAGAAAGACATCCGGTACCGCCGCATAAAACAACGGCACGCTTTCCGGACTCACCGGTAAATTTTGCTGCCATGCAGGAAGAGCATGAAGCCTGCTTCTCAGCCAGCTGTTCGAAATTGCTGATCATCAGTTGGCACCTCCTTCCGCGCGGAGCTCTGCAATAATCTTCGGAACCTTGTTGACTTCGACTTTCGGATAAACCTTGCCGTTAATGGAGACGGCCGGTGCAATACCGCAGGCGCCGATGCAGCGAAGTGCGTCGATGGTGAACATTCCGTCTTCTGTCGTTTCTCCCGGTCCGATGCCGAGAATTTCAGAGAATTTGTCAATCACCTGCTGTGCACCCTTGACATAGCATGCGGTGCCCAGGCAGCATCCTACAATATACTTGCCCTTCGGTTTGAGGGAGAAGAAAGAGTAGAATGTAACCACGCCGTAGATTTCTGCGACGCTGGCTCCGGTTTTCTGAGAGACAATTTCCTGGACTTCAAGCGGAATGTAGCCATATTCCTTCTGGATGTCGCTGAGGATCATCATCAGAGGAGTTCTTTCGTCGGAGTACCTGTCGCAGATTTCGTTGATTTTTGCGACA
>CACXFM010000089.1 GCA_902766955.1 uncultured Lachnospiraceae bacterium
CACTCCCTCTCACGTGGCTGCTTCCGCATGGATGCCAGATAGTCGGCCAGCTTGCCTGATCAGTCAATCATGCAGACGAATCCGCAGAAATCCGGCTTTTCAGCCGCTGCTCTGGCTTATCCCAAAATAAACTGAGGCCGGCCGGAAGTCCTTCCCCTGATAAGGTAGCTGCTTCGAACTAAATCTTTCTTTTATGAACTCGTAATCAATCTATTTTACACTGACTGTCTTGAGAGTGAAAGATTTTTTTCGAGCCGCAGCCCATTTTGTCCAGGGTCAGGCCTTCCGGCCGGCCGTTTTCAGTGAGGTTTCACGTGTTTTTCACCCGCGGGTGAGCTTTCCTTACGTCAGCTCTCGATTTCAAACAGAAGGGAAGTGAAGTCTCCGCCCTTCATCGCCATCCAGCTCTGGTCCACCGGGATTCCGGCGTTCATCAGTTCATCTCCGTATGCCTCTGCCTCGTAGATGTGCTCCCCGTCTTTGATGCCGTAGACCATCCGGACAAATTCCGGCACATCGTCTGAAGGCGTGATGTCGCATCTCACCTTGTAAAGTCTGTCCGGGTCAAGGCCGGCCAGCTTGAAGCGCAGCCAGTTGCCGTTGACGTGGTTCAGTCTCTGCCCGTACATCGCGACGGCCTTCGTTTTGTCTGAGGATACGACGATCCATCCGACGCGGTTCCCGGCGAACGGGTTATCCAGTCTGTAGAAATCTCCGTCTGTCTGGATCAGTTCCCGGTGGGACTTCATAAATTCTATTTCTTGCTTTACCTTCGCGATTTCGCTTTCGCTCAGAAGGTTCAGGTCCAGCTCGTAGCCGAAGGTGCCGAACATGGCGGTATTGGCTCTCGTCTCGAGCGGGGTCACGCGCATCAGCTGATGATTCGGGACAGCCGACACATGCGCGCCGATACTGGAAAGCGGATACACATACGTCGTGCCGTACTGGATCTTCTGGCGCTCCGCGCCGTCCGTGTCGTCACTGCACCAGGCCTGCGGGGCGAAGAACAGCATGCCGGGGTCGAACCTGGCGCCGCCGCTCGCGCAGGACTCAAACAGGATCTCCGGGAATTCTCTGATCAGCCGCTCATACAGGTCATAGACGCCCAGGATATATCTGTGCATCATTTCACCCTGACGGTCGGCAGAGAGACCGCAGCTCCAGGGCTCGGACATATACCGGTTCATATCCCACTTGATATAGGAGATTTTCGATTCCCTCAGGGTCTTCGCGATCATGTCGTGGATCGCGTCCACCACCTCGGGACGGGAGAAATCCAGTACGTGCTGGTGGCGTGCGTGGGATTCGTAGCGCCCGGGCGCATGGATCAGCCAGTCGGGATGCGCGCGGTACAGATCACTGTCCTTATTGACCATCTCGAGCTCGACCCAGAGACCGAACTTCAGGCCCATCGCCTCGATCTTCTCCGAAAGGCCGGAAATGCCGGACGGGAGCTTGTCCGTGTTGACGAACCAGTCGCCTAAACCTCTCCTGTCATCATTTCTCGCGCCGAACCATCCGTCATCCAGCACGAAGAGCTCGACGCCGACCTCCTTTGCCTTCCGGGCAATCGCCAGAAGCTTCTCTTCATTGAAATCAAAGTAGGTGGCCTCCCAGTTGTTGAGCAGGATCGGTCTCGGGCGGTCTCTCCAGACGCCCCGGGCGAGACGGGTCCTGTACAGGCGGTGATAGACCTGGCTCATGCCGTTTAAGCCTTTGTCGCTGTAGACCATGACCACTTCCGGCGTCTGGAAAACCGCGCCCTCGTCCAGTTTCCAGGAGAATCCCTCCGGATTAATTCCCATCAGGACGCGGGTGAGCTTGAAGGTGGACACCTCTACCTGGGACAGATGATTGCCGCTGTAGACCAGGCTGAAGCCGAAGACTTCGCCGCTCATTTCGCCCGTCCCCGGCCTTTTGAGGGCCAGGAAGGGATTCTGCTCGGCGCTGCTGCAGGTGCCGGTCAGGCTCTGGATTCCCTGCAGTCCCATTTCCAGCTTTCTGGTCTTGACATAGCGCTCTCTGGACCAGGCGCCGGACAGCTGGACGAGTTCATAATCCATATCCAGGAATTCGACACTCGCGGAGAGGGCCCTCTCCAGGGTCACGGGCGCTTTCCCGCCGTTTGCAAAGCGGACGCTGCGGACGATCACGGGGTAATCCGCATAAATAGTATAAATCAGGGTGGCAGTGACGCCCGTCAGTTCGTCCTTCAGCAGGATCTCCAGCGTCTCCGCCTCATCCGGGCTCTCCACATAGACGGCCGGCAGCGGAAGCATGGGCGCCTTGCCCTGATACACTCTGTAAGAGACATATTTGAAATCAGAGATCCGGCTTCCGTTTTCCTGCAGCACCGTCACCATCGGGGAGCGGTAATCACCGGTTCCGTAAGAAGGAAACTCCTGGCGGGTATAGTGCATGGCCAGCATGGCCGGCTCATCCACACAGATGGTCATCTGCGAGCGCATGGCTTCCTCGTGAAAATGGGAAAAGCTCTCCCTGTCATGGATTTTCTTTCCGTAATACAGATTTTCGAGCTGCCCGTTTTCCATGACCCTGATAATATAGCTGACACGATCATTTGTCAGATGCCAGGTTTTCGATGCTTCATGAAACAAAACTGCCATTTTAAATTCTCCCTTCATTCTCCCAGTTTCTTCATTTCATCCAGCGTCTGTTTTTCTGATTTCCGGCTGTGATAATCACTCCGCTCTCCCTCATCTTCCACACTCCCCTCATCTACGGCCGGAAGATACAGGGCAAAGTCCTTGACAAGGACGGATGACACAAACATGGCCACTGCCGCGAATCCGAACATGGCCCAGAGGAAAGCATACAGCGGCTGCATCCTCTTGTCCAGATATGTAATCAGCATCGGCACCACGTTTGCAAACACAATGGGTATGACCTTCAGCGGCCTTCTGCCGATGAAGAACACCGCATTTCTCAGAAGGCCCGGGATGGTATCGCGAAAGGCGGCCATGACCGGAGCCAGGTAGGATGCCACGACCAGCACCGCCGCCGCAATCACATATGTCGCATACTTCACATACGTCAGTGCTCCGCCCGCCTGCTCGCAGATGCTGATATCCATCACGCCCACAGCCACAAGGGCGATGAGGGCAAGCCAGCAGATAACGGCCTGTTTGAAATTGTCCCGGAATGCCCTGAAAAATTCGACAAACGGATTCAGCTCGCGGCTGCCCCGAAGTACTTTCAGCATCACATAATACAGGGCCACGAGCGCCGGTCCCGCAGTCACGACGGGCAGCGAGAACAGGACAAACATCAGATTGGCCCCGATGAGGATCCCGCACCTCGTCATAATCTGGCCGAAGATACTGTCGTTATCCAGCATTCCTCTGATAAATCTATGCATTGACCGCCTCCGTTGATCCTTCCGATTCCGTCCCCTTGTCCTCTGCAAAAATGAACTCCAGGAAGTGTTCCACCGTCTCCGGCCTCTTCGTGTAGGCCCCGATCCCCAGGCAGCAGTCTCCCTCGTACAGGTGATACTTTGTCACGAGCAG
>CACXFM010000090.1 GCA_902766955.1 uncultured Lachnospiraceae bacterium
CGGGAACGTTTGTGATGACCAGGGGCAGTCTGAGTGAGATCTATAACGGCCGCGAACTGACGGGAGATCCGCTCGACGGCAAGACCGTGCTGATCGTTCCGGCAGATGATCCGTCGCTCGCACTGACGCCTGCGGAGGGAGGAACTGCCGACAAAACGCAGGTCGTCCTGGAAAAGAAAGCGGGTGAATCCGGATCCGGGCTGCAGAGATGGAAGCTGACCAGGGTCCAGGACGGCACATATAATCTGAAAAACGAATCCGCGGGGCGGAGCCTGCATGTCGAATCCGGCAAGGCGGAGAGCGGCGCGGCAGCGGATATCATCAGCGCGGGGAGTGAGGACCAGAGCGTCCAGTGGACCGCGCGGAAAAACAGCGACGGGAGCTGGAATCTCTTCTACATGAAGTCCGGATCGGAACTCATGCTGAAGAGGGACGGCGCATCGCCCTCTCCGGGAGAAAAAGCGGTGCTGGCTCCTCCCTCCGAAGACGGGAGCGGCCGCTGGATGCTGGTCAGCACCGGTGACAGTGAGCCTCACGGAACGGTGATTTCATTTGAGGGCCTTTCTTCGGAATATCCCTTCCCCGTCTTCCTCAAAGAATACACACTGGACAAAACGGCCGTGACATCCGACACCACTCTCACGGATACCGCCTTGATCGCCGGGGACGGCCTGGCAGCCGTCCAGTCAAAGGCGAATCTCCATCTGGGCGCCTCATCCGCCTCATTTACGGAGACGTCCTCTGACGTGCTGAAGATGACGGCCGACCGGGAGACGCTGCGGAACGGGGAGGAGCTGGAATATACGATCCGCTACACCAACCAGTATGACAGAGAGCACTATTACCGGCTGACCGACCTGCTCCCTTCTCCGGATGAATTCGCCGAAACATCTGAGGGTGTCAGGCTGCAGGTTCCGGAAGACATGGCCGGCGGATTTGCCGGAAAGAGAGAGGACTACCCTTCTGATGAAGCATTTGCGGAGGCGCAGCGGACTTATGCGGAGGAACTGCTGACGCATCTGGCCGGCGGGTCTGCCTCCTATAAAGAGGGCACGCTGCGCGCGGATACAAACCTCGGCAGTCCGGTGCAGACGGGATATGCCAACAGCACGGTTTCCGCGGAGGGGAGCCTGAAGCCGGGCGAGACGCTGACGGTGAAGTATTCCGTCAGCATAAAAGGAGCCCTGCCGGATGACAGGATCAGGAACAGCTGTATGGTCGTCAATGATTACGGCACGGTCTATTCCAACCGCACGGAGACCAGGGTCGGCGGGACGCCGGCTTCGGAAGGACCGGTTCTGCCTCTTATGACCGGGGGTCCGGGCGGGGGGGAATCCGCGCGGACAGCCGCGCTTGCCGCGGCTCTCCTGACTGCCCTTATTTATGTGTATCTGAAAAATGCGCGCCGGAGACGATCTTTTTAGGTTGCCCGATCAGAAATTCTTTGCTATAATAGCTTTCGTTACAGCTGATGCGGTGTTTTTTTGTGCCGCACAGCTGTATGGCATGCGTCTGTAGCTCAGTGGATAGAGCACCGGATTCCGGTTCCGGGTGCGCGGGTTCGACTCCTGTCAGACGCGCGATACCGCCTTTCCATACCGGAAGGCGGTAATTTTGTATGTGAGGAATTATGGGGTTGTGAGAAGCGCTGCTGTCCGTGTGGTGCGGGGAGTGCCCGCCGGAGAGAAGATTCTCTGCGGTGTGTATGCGGATGCGGCGTGCGGGAGGTGTGCTTATGGATAACTTCAGGGAGTGGTTATCGGATAATCTGCGGTATATTTTGCTGATTATCGGCGTGCTGGCGGTACTTGTCGGCCTGTTTTTCGGAATTCGTTTCCTGTCCGGCAGGATGAATCAGAGCGGAGAGGATGAGGCTTCATCCAAGGAGATCGTCACACTGACGGCCGACAGCATCGTTCCGCAGCTCTCGGAGGCGGAGCCGGTGGTCACGGCCGGAAAGCTGGAAGAGAATGCGGTGCCGGAAGTCACGGAAGTGATGAAGAAGTATTATGCGGCGCTCAGCAAGCAGGATCTGGCCGGCGTGATGGCGGTGGTGGACGAGCTGCCCGATTCGGAGGCTGCTCCGATTTCTTCCTCCACGACGGTGTATTCCAATATCCGGGTTTACACAAAGCCGGGGCCGGATGCGGACAGCTATGTGGTTTATACCAGATATGACTACAAGAATGAGAACCAGCCGGTTGCATTCCCGGGCCTCACGGAGTCTTTCGTGAGAAAGGATGCCTCCGGCGCCTATAAGATCGTCTTTTCGGGACTTGACGATGAGACCTCCAAGTTTATTGCGAAGACGACGCAGGAAGCGGATGTCCAGGCGCTGATCAGTGAAGTGAAGAAGGAGTTTGACGCCGTCCAGAAGTCCGTGAAGGAGCAGAGTGCCGGCTCCGGAACCAAAAAGGCCGAAAGCAGTGCGGAGGAAGCGGAGACGGAGACATCCGAAGACAGCTCTTCCGGCAGCACGGAGGCTTCCGATGACAAATCTTCCGGCAGTTCGGATACCGAAAGCGGAGACGAGAATGAGATTCCGCCGCTTCCGGAAGGAGAGGAAGAGTACGAGCGGGAACAGGAGTACAGCATTCCCGATGAACCCGAGACGGAAGACGGCGATGAAGATGCCGCCTCGGAACCCGAAGATCCTTCGGCCGTGACGGAGGGCATCGGTACCGTGACGGGCAATGTCAATGTCCGCTCCGGACCTGACCGGGATACGCAGAAGGTCGGAGAGATTCCGGAGGGCAGCGAGGTCGAAGTGACGGGAGAAAGCGACAACGGCTGGCGCTATGTCCGTTACGGCGATGTCGAGGGATATATCGCCGGAAATTACCTCGATTATGAAGATGAAGATGAGGATGCATCCGGAGAAGACGGTTCCTCCGACGAAGATGAGGAGGACAGCGATTATGAGCATTCCGGAACGATTCTGTCGAGCGTAAATGTGCGTTCGGGACCGGGCTTCGACTATGAAGTGCTCGGCACGGTGCCGGGCGGTGCGGAAGTGACCGTCTACGGCGACGACGAAAAGGGCTGGTGGCATATCAGCAGCGACTCGCTGGAGGGTTATGTCGGACGGAGCTATATCAGCGTATCGTAACAGAGAAAGATCTGTCCTGTAATTGAGAAGCATCGACATGACACAAGAACCGTAAACATCCGCTGCGGATGTCTGCGGTTCTTTGTAAATAAGAAGCTTCGGGAGTGACCATGGATACAGAAGGAAAAAGACTGAATAAATACATCAGCGACGCGGGCGTCGCATCCAGAAGAGAAGCGGACCGGATGATCGAAGCGGGGAGAGTGGAGATCAGGCGGAAATCACGGCGTGACGAGGAGAAGAATCCCGTTGTCAAGGCTTCACCGGGCGACCGCGTCCGGCACGGGGATACGGTCTATGTGGACGGCCGCGAGCTTCCCAAGAAGGAGCCTCCGCGTGTCTGCCTCGCCTATTACAAACCGAGGGGCGTCGTCTGTACGCTTGACCGGAGCATTCCCGGAAATCTGGCGGACGCCGTCGACTGGCCAACGCATATTACGTATGCGGGCCGCCTGGACAAGGACTCGGAGGGACTCCTGATCCTGACCAACGACGGCGCGCTGGCCGACAGGATGATGAGAGCTTCCTCGCAGCATGAGAAGGAATATGTGGTGACGGTGGATCACGCGCTGACCCAGGAGTTTCTGAAAAGCATGGCTGAGGGCGTCCGGATCCATCTGGACGACGAGACGACGCTCAGGCGGCATCCGGGCGGCCTGCACGTGACGACCCGCCCGGCCAAAGTGAAGCGGCTGTCCGAGAGAAAGTTTACGATTGTCCTCACACAGGGATATAACCGGCAGATCCGGCGCATGTGCAGAGCGCTCGGCTACGGCGTATCGGATATCCTGCGGACCAGGGTCATGAATATCAGAATCGGCGACCTCCGCGCGGGGTCATACAGGAGACTTTCGGCAGAGGAACTGAAGGAGCTTGACAGGGAATCCCGGAAGCTTCCCCACAGCTGAAGAAGGACGGGAGAGATGAAGAAACAGGAGTATCTGAAGCTTCTGAAGGAAGTGGCGCGCGCCAATGAAGCATATGAGCAGGGAGAGCCGCTGATCTCCGATTACGATTATGACCGCATGATGCAGGGCCTGAAGGCCGCGGAGGCGGAGCATCCGGGATGGCGCACCGCCGCATCGCCCACGCAGACCGTCGGGGCCCCGGTCAGGAGAAAACAGGGCGTGATGGTCACGCATGACGTGCCCATGCTGTCGATTGAAGATGTCTTTACAAAAGAAGAAGTGGGCGCATGGGTGCGGGAAGTGAAATCCCGCTTCCCGGACGCACTCTTTTCCGTGGAGCAGAAAATTGACGGGCTCTCCATGTCGGTCCGCTACCGGAACGGCACAATGCTTCTTGCGGAAACGCGCGGTGACGGCTATATTGGAGAAGACGTCACACTGAATGCGGCCGTGATTCCGGACGTGGTGGCGGAACTGCCCGAGGATCCGGGCGAACTGGAGGTCAGGGGAGAGGTGTACCTGACCCACGAAAACTTTGACCGGATCAATGAACAGCAGGAGCTCACGGGAGGAAAGATCTTTAAGAATCCGAGGAACTGCGCCGCCGGGACACTCCGGCAGCTGGATCCCGGCATGACGAAAGAGCGCGGGCTCTCCTTCTTCGTCTTCAATATACAGAGGGCGGAGCGGGCGGATCTCGCGGAGTCGCATACGGAGGGGCTGCGCTATCTGCGCGATGTGCTGGGCATGCGGACCGTTCCGACCGTGCTCTGCCGCACGGAAGAAGAGATCTTCCGCGCGATTGACGACATCGGGAATCTGAGGGGCACGCTGGGATATGATATCGACGGTGCGGTCATCAAGCTGGACCGGGTATCCGAGCGGGCCGAGTTTCCGGCAGGATCAAAGTACAGTGCAGGTCATATCGCCTATAAGTATCCTCCGGAAGAAAAGGAGACGGTCATACGGGAGATCGAGGTCTCCGTGGGCATGACCGGCCGCCTGAATCCCACGGCGGTTTTTGACCCCGTCCGCCTCTGCGGCACGACGGTGACGAGGGCGACACTTCATAACCAGGATTTTATAGACCGCCTCGGGATCGGGATCGGCGACACGGTGATCGTGTACAAGTCCGGGGAGATCATTCCCAAGATCCGGGCGTCCGTGCCCGAGAAGAGGCCGGAAGGGACGGAAAACTTCTCCCTTCCCACGCTGTGCCCGGCCTGCGGAGGGCCGGTCGTGAGAGAGGAAGGCGCTTCGGACGTGAAGTGCACCAACCCGGCATGTCCCGCCCAGCTTGTCAGGCGGATGATTAATTTCGTCGGCAGGGATGCCATGGACATCAAGGGCTTCGGCGCGGAGAACGTGCGGGCCCTCGTGGCGGAAGGGTATCTGCACGATGTGGCAGATATTTATGCGCTGAATCAGGTGCGGGACAGGCTGATCGAAGAAGGCCTGGTAGGCAGGGAGAAGAATACGGACAAGCTGCTCGCCGCGATCGAAGCCTCCAAGGACCAGGATCCGGAGCGGCTGTTGGCCGGTCTTGCGATACCCAATGTCGGCCGCACATCCGCCCGCACGCTGATGATGCATTTCGAGTCGGTGGACGCGCTGGCTGCGGCGGACGCGGACGCGCTGACGGCGGTTCCGGATATCGGTGAGATCACTGCCCGCGGCATTACCGCGTATTTCGCAGACGAGAGAAACCGCAGGCTCCTGGATAAGCTGAAGCAGGCCGGCCTCAGGATGGAGATCCGGAAAACGGCCGGTGTGAAACAGGTTCTCGAAGGGAGAACCTATGTCGTCACGGGAGATGTGACGGCATTTCCGAACAGAAACGCGCTTTCTGCCTTCATCACGGAGAGAGGCGGAAAGCTCGCGGGATCTGTATCGGGGAAAACCTTCGCGCTGATCAACAATGACGCGGCATCACTTTCAGGCAAGAACCGCAGAGCGAGGGAGCTGGGGATTCCGATTCTCACGGAAGAGGAGTTTCTGGCGCAGGTGGCGGAAGCGGAGCAGTCATAACGGCCCGCCCGCACGAGCGTTCATATAGAAGTAAGGAGTAGAGTTATGCCTGTCAAGATACCGAATGAGCTCCCCGTGAAGGACATTCTCGAGAAAGAAAATATCTTTGTCATGGATGAGACGAGGGCCATGCATCAGGACATCCGCCCGATCCAGATCTGTATTCTGAATCTGATGCCCTTAAAGGAGCAGACCGAGCTCCAGATTCTGCGGGAGTTGTCCAACACGCCCCTGCAGATCGATGTCACGTTCATGAAGACGTCCACACATGAGTCCACACACACGTCCAAGAGCCATCTGGATACCTTCTATCAGACTTTCGACGAACTGAGACGGAGGTATTTCGACGGCATGATCATCACGGGCGCGCCGGTCGAGCTGATGGAATTTGAAGAGGTGGACTACTGGGAGGAACTGGAGCGGATTTTCTCCTGGTGCAATACGCATGTCACGTCGACCATCTATCTGTGCTGGGGGGCGCAGGCGGCCATGTATTATTATTACGGCCTGCCCAAAATGCTGCTGCCCCACGGGGAGAAGCTGTTCGGGATTTTCACGCACTCCGTCTACAACCGGAAGACACCCCTTCTCAGGGGCTTCGACGACGTCTTTCTGATGCCGCACTCGCGCTATACGGAGATCCGCACGGAGGACATCGTGGCGTGTGAGGAGCTTGTGATCCTGGGCCAGTCGGAGGAGGCCGGCGTCGCCATCTGCATGGCCCAGAACGGGAGGAAGATTTTCATCTTCGGACACCCCGAATATGACCGCATGCAGCTCCGCAACGAATACGAGCGGGACCGGAAGAAAGGTCTGGATACGGCGCTGCCGCTGCATTATTTTCCGGACGACGACCCGGGCAGGAGGCCTCTGCTCACCTGGCGTGCGACAGCCAATAATCTGTATACGAACTGGCTGAATTACTATGTGTACCAGTCGACTCCCTACAATCTCGACGGCACTCCCTGGGGGGAGGAACTGCCTGACAATTACAGACATGCCTGACGGGGAGACTGAACGGGGCATGTGATGAATGCGAAGGACAACCCGGAATCTGACGACATACCGGCGGAAGGAGTGATGAGAGATGTCCGGATCTTCCGTGAAAATCCTGATGAAACTGTATAGTCCGAGTCCTGTCGGAAATGCGGCGGCCGCTCTTGCCATGAATCCCGAACTGCTGGTGTTCGCCGGCTGCGGCAGCTTTCTCACGGACACCATGAGAAACCGCTACAACTATCTTTTTCACAGACGGGGCTTAAGGACCGTCGTGACGGATCCCCTGATGCTGGAGAGGGGCGCGGAGACGCTCTGCGGGGAACAGCTCTCCGCACTGCTGGGCCGCTACGCGGACGTGCGTCCCTGCGTGGATATCAGCGGCGGAGATGCGATGTTGGGGATGGCGCTCGGTGCGGTTCTCTCCGAGCATCCCGGCTGGGAGTGCCCGGTGTTTGAATCCCGGCTGTCCGAGGGCGTGTTCGTGCCGGGAAAGCACGCGGATTTTGTCCGCAGGATCGCCTTTCCTTCCATGACGGCTGCGGAGATGAGTTATCTCAGGACGGGCAGCCCGGTCATGCCGGACGAAGAGAACGACGTCTGTCTCAGGAGAAAGGACCTGGACCGGACCCTTGTGAGGCTGATCCGCGGCGCTTCCGGACTGTACGCGGAGCGGAGGAGTGACTGGGAGAAGATTTCGCTGGCCTTCCGGGACAGTATCGTGGGAAGCAGTCCGGGACGGCTGGACTACGTGGAGGATACGCGCCGCCTCGGGGTGAGAGACGACGCGCTTGACGAGCTCGCGGATGCGGGCTTTCTGGCATCCTATGAGCGGCGGGGCGGAACGCTCCGGCTGCGCTTTGAATCGGAAGCAGCCTCTGAACTGCTGCTTCATTTTGAGAGAGTTCCCCTGTGGCAGTCGTTCCTGACTGCCGCATATGTCAGAAAATACGACGGATCTGCCGCTTACCGGGATCTTGTGCTGCGGAGGACTTACGCCGCAGGCATAAGGGACTGCGTTCCGCGGATCATTGCCTGTCTGTGCGGAGGCGAGACCGCTGACGATCTCGTTCTGCTTAAGCACAGGGCCGCGGCGGAATACGGAGATCTGCTGAAAATATTCCTTGTCCGCACATCTGCGGCGGATATAACTGATCAGGTGCGCCTGACGGCATCGGAACTGGATATGAGGATCGTATCACAGGAAGGACTGTCGGAAGCACTTCAACCGAGGTAGAAGACTTATGAAAAAACTGATTGAGATACTGACGGAGCGTATGGGAGATGCCTTTGAACAGGCGGGTTATGACAGGGCCCTGGGGTCGGTGAGAGTGTCCGACCGGCCGGACCTGTGTGAGTTCCAGTGCAACGGCGCGATGGGCGGTGCGAAGCAGTACCACAAAGCTCCGTTCATGATCGCACAGGACGTCATGAACGTGCTGGAGGGGACGGAGGGTCTGCCTTTTGAGGCGGCCTGCGTCAAACCGGGCTTCCTGAACCTGAAAGTGCTGCCGGATTTTCTGGCATCCTACATCCGGGACTGCGCGTCGGAGGAGAATCTCGGGATCCGGCAGGTTGATGCGCCCAAGAAGATTATCCTTGACTACGGCGGCCCCAACGTGGCAAAGCCGCTGCATGTGGGCCACCTGCGTGCGGCCGTGATCGGCGAAAGCATAAAAAGGCTTCTCCGCGCGGTCGGGCATGACGTCCTGGGCGACGTGCATCTGGGAGACTGGGGGCTGCAGATCGGCCTGATCATCACCGAGCTCGGGATCAGACAGCCGGATCTTCCCTATTTTGATGAAAATGCCGCTGAATGGCCGGAGAAAGCGCCGTTTACGATAGCCGAGCTGGAAGAAATCTATCCGGCCGCATCGGCCCGTTCCAAAATTGACGAAGAATACAGGGAGAAGGCCCTGCAGGCCACGCATGATCTGCAGAACGGCCGCCCCGGCTACCGGGCTCTCTGGAAGAAAATCATGGAGATCTCCGTGGCCGACCTCGGCAGAAATTATGAGAGACTGGATGTCTCCTTTGATCTGTGGAAAGGGGAGTCCGATGTGCAGCCGTATATTCCGGGACTGCTCGAGGACCTGACGGCCCGCGGGATCGCAAGGGAGGACGACGGCGCCCTGATTGTGGACGTGGCCCTTCCCGAAGACAAGAAGGAGATGCCGCCCTGCATTATCAGAAAATCAGACGGCGCGGCCCTCTACAGCACGACGGATATCGCCACGATCCTTGAGCGCATGAAGCTGTATGATCCGGATAAAATCATCTATGTGGTCGACAAGCGGCAGGGAATGCATTTCGAGCAGGTCTTCCGGACGGTGAGAAAGGCCGGGATCGTCAAGCCCGATACGGAGCTCATCCATGTGGGATTCGGCACTATGAACGGCCGGGACGGCAAGCCCTTCAAGACCAGGGAGGGCGGCGTCATGAGGCTCTCGTCCCTCCTCGACGAGATCGAAGAGGAGATGACCGTCAAAATCCGCGAGAACAAGAACGTGAGGGCGGACGACGCGCGGGAAACCGCGGAGAAAGTGGCGCTGGCCGCCGTCAAGTACGGCGACCTCTCCAACCAGGCGTCCAAGGACTATGTCTTCGACGTGGAGAAATTCACTTCGTTCGAAGGAAATACAGGCCCCTATATCCTCTACACGATCGTCAGGATTAAATCTATTCTGGCCAAAGCCGCGGAGGAGGACCGGGCAGCCGCTCTGCCGCAGGCTATTCTTCCGCCTGAAAACGAGACGGAGAAGGCGCTCTTCCTCACGCTGGCCGATTTCGGGACCGTGATCGGTGAGGCGGCGGAGGAGCTGGCGCCGCACAGGATCTGCGGCTACATTTTCCAGCTGTCCAATGATTTTAACCGCTTTTACCATGAGACCAGAATCCTTCAGGAGGAATCCGACGGGAAGCGCAGATCGTATCTTGCCCTGCTTTCCGTGACGCAGAAGGTTCTGGAGAAGAGTATCGGCATCCTGGGGTTCGGAGCGCCGGAGCATATGTGAGGGTAACGGCATGCACAGAAGGAAAGGAGATCTCGCCAGGCGCATCATTGCCGTAATGATCGCACTGGGCGTGATCGTGCTTGCATATTTCGGCGTCCGGTTCGGGCTGCATTTCAGAGAAAACTACAGGGATACCCTGTCAGGGACTTCTTCGGCGGCGGAAGCGGTGCTGTCTGACGCTCCGGCGGCGGAATCCGGTCCGGGCGGAGCGGAGGAAGTTCTGGAAGACGCTGACGGGGACAAGGCTCATACGGACAAGGAAAAAGGAGACGAGGGCGCCCGCACGGAAGAACTGCTGAGTGAGCAGACAATTGCCGCAAATCAGGAGAATGCAGAGATTCTGAAAGGCCTGATCGCGGCAGCTATCCCCGATGTCAGCGCCTACGCGGCGGCCATCCGGGGCGACACTGCGAGCAGCAGCCGGATCATCTGCCTGGATCCCGCCAGACAGGCGGCGGAAATGCCGGAGACCGAGGCCATCGGACCGGGACTTTCCACCAGATCCCAGAAAATGCTTCCGGGCGCGGTCGGCACCGTCAGCGGAAAGCAGGAGTACGAGGTGACGCTCGAGGTCTGCACCAAGCTGAAGGAGGAGCTGCTCCGGAGAGGCTATAACGTCGTCATGACGCGCGAGGCCAATGACGTGGAGATCAGCGAGGCGGCGAGAGCCCGCACGGCCAACCTGGCCGGCGCCGATATCCTCATCCATGTGAGCTGCGGCGCCTCGGACGATGCGTCCGTCTCGGGCCTTCTGGCCTACGCGCCCACTTACAACAGCCCGAACCTGGAGAACAGGCTGGTGTCGGCCAGCCAGCATCTGGCGGACTGCCTGCTCGATACACTGTCCATGCAGACGGGCATGAACAATCTGGGTATCCTGGACGGCGACCGCGTGACGGGAATCAACTGGGCGGAGCTGCCGGTGACGACGATCCAGATCGGCTTCCTCACAAACGCCGAAGACGAACTCTTCGTGGGGGGCGGAAGCGGACAGAGCAGAATCGTGACAGGCCTGGCCAACGGCATTGATTCCTATTTTGCCGGGCAGGACGACGGCGGAGAATAAAATGTGGAAAACAATTCTTTTTGATCTTGACGGCACGCTGACGGATTCCGGCGAGGGAATTATGAAAAGCGTCCAGTATGCGCTCATGCGGCAGTTTGGAATCATGGTGGAGGACTACCGGAGTTTAAGCTGCTTTGTGGGCCCCCCGATGCGGGAAATGATGATGGAGTATACCGGCTGCTCGTATGAGGAGAGCGCAAAGGCAGTCGAGTGCTACCGCGAGCGCTATGTGCCGGTCGGCCTCTATGAAAACAAGCTGTATGACGGGATCGAGGAGCTTCTGGGGAGACTGAAGGCGGAGGGATTCACTCTGGCCGTGGCCTCCTCCAAGCCCACGGCGCTCTGCGAAAAAATCCTGGAATACTTCGGGATTGCCGGATATTTCACCGTGATCCTCGGGAGCGAGCCCGACGGCAGGCGGTCCGCCAAGGCCGAAGTCGTCGAGGAGGTCCTGCAGCGCCTCGGCGTGTCCGAAAACCGGGAGGAATGCGTTCTCATCGGCGACACTAAGTATGATGTCCTGGGGGCGAAAAAGGCCGGTCTCGCGTCGGTTGCGGTATCTTACGGATACGGTCCGCGGGAGGAACTGGAGGCCGCCTGGCCGGACTGCATTGTCGACACGCCGGAGGAGGCGGGCAATCTGCTGATCGGTCTCGCCAGGAGCGAAGGCTGGACGCCGGACCGCTCCGGTGCCGGGGAGAGCGCGGTCAGCGGACAGCCGTCATATCTTTCGGCTGCGCCTGACGGCACGGTGACGGATGCCCGGAAGTCCGGCAGGGTGATTCCCTCGGACGGGGGCGTGCTGTTCCGCGTCTGGATGATCGGGTATCCGCTCCTGATCGACTTTGCTCTCACGAACGGCGTCGTGTTTGTGCTGCTCGGCCTGGTCATGCTGCTCCGCGGCAATCCGGCCGCGCTGATGTCGAGATACGGGACGGAGCTGACCGGTATCGCTGACTTTGTACTGGTGCTTGTGTTTGCAGTCATCTTTCTGGATGATGAGGACAGGAGAAGAAAAACAGGAGCACTGTGGAGAATTCCGGAAAAGGCGGAGTTCGGGCCGGTGAATGCCGCGAAGACTGCCGTCTATCTGATCTGTGCGTCCGAAGTGATCGGGATGTTTGTGAGCATGCTGCCCTTCCGCGATGCCAGATACGAGGCGCTCGAGTCCATGTTCTCACAGCCCCCGCTGCTCGTGCAGGTCCTTGTTGTGGGCATCATCGGCCCCGTCATGGAGGAGCTTCTGTTCCGCGGCATCCTTTTCAGGAGACTGCGGGATTATCTGGGCTTCTATGCGGCCGTGATCTTCAGCGCCGCAGCCTTCGGCATCGCCCACGGCAATCTCACGCAGGGGATCTACGCCTTTATTCTGGGCATGGTGCTGGCGGCTCTCTACGAGCATTTCGGCTCGCTCAAGGCATGTATCGCCGGACACATGGCCAATAATCTGTTCTCCATATTCGCCGGGCCGCTGTTTTCGAAAATGGGGAATGCCGGCGGCTTTCTGCTCGTGGCGGTGAGCATTGTCGTCACCGTCGTCATGACTATGGAGCTGGTCCGCGGAAAAGACCGAATAAATGTCGTATGAGATTATTGACGGCAGCTTTTCATTCATGCTAAAATAGCGGATGTTGCAAAAATGCACATATGTGGATTCCGGCATGGTGCCTGAACATCATTCCCCCTGCGGGGCGCTTCTTTTAAAGATGGAAGTGTCAGGCCGGGAGAGAGGTCTGTCGGATGGAAGCATATGGAAGAAAAACCACATGTAAAGGAGAAACAAAATGGGTGTTATTTCAATGAAGCAGCTGCTTGAAGCAGGCGTGCATTTCGGACATCAGACAAGACGCTGGAACCCGAAGATGAAGCCGTACATCTACACAGAGCGCAACGGCATCTACATCATCGACCTCCAGAAGACCGTCGGCATGGTTGACGACGCGTACAATGCAGTCGGCGACATCGCGGCCAGAGGCGGCAAGATCCTCTTCGTCGGCACGAAGAAGCAGGCACAGGATGCGATCCGCACCGAAGCAACACGCTGCGGCATGTACTATGTCAACGAGAGATGGCTCGGCGGCATGCTGACCAACTTCCGCACGATCCAGAGCCGTATCAAGAGAATGAAGGACATCGAAGAGATGGCCGAGAACGGCACATTTGAAGTCCTTCCGAAGAAGGAAGTCCTTCAGCTGAAGAAAGAGCATGACAAGCTGGAGAAGAACCTGGGCGGCATCCGTGATATGAAGAAGCTCCCGGACGCGATCTTCGTCGTTGACCCGAAGAAGGAACGCATCTGCATC
>CACXFM010000091.1 GCA_902766955.1 uncultured Lachnospiraceae bacterium
ACGTCGTTGATCAGCGACAGCAGGTGCTGGCTGGAGACGGCGATCTTGTCCAGATAATCCTGTACCTGTTCCTGATTGTCAATATGGGAGGACGCCAGCGCCGTAAAGCCGACGATGGCATTCATCGGCGTCCGGATGTCGTGGGACATGTTATTGAGAAATGCCGTCTTGGCATGATTGGCATACTCTGCCGCCGCGAGGGCGTCCGCAAGCGCTTCCCGGCTCTCAGTAAGCTGGCGGTTCTTTTCCTCCAGCGCAAGCCTCGCCGTCTCTTTTTCCCGCACTTCCTTTTTGGTCCGGCGCGTATCGCGGAACAGAAGGAAAATGATCAGCGCGGCAACGGCGACGATCGCCGTTCCGAAAAACGCCATATGATCACGCAGAACATCCAGCATGCTGTAGGAATATAAGCCCCCGGTATACCGGTAGGAAAGATTCTGCGCGTAATCGGTGCCGATCACGTTGATGCCCCGGTTCAGCAGCTTCAGAAGGCCTTCGTTTCCGATCTCCACGCCAAAGCTGCGGTCGTCACTCCTGCTGTTCTGACGGAGAGACAGCCCCTTGTAGTGGCTGTTTTTCAGGATATCATTTGCCCGGAGACCGTTCAGAGTCGTCGCGCCGGCCTTTCCGGAGAGCACGGCGGCCAGACAGTCGTCGATCGACGGATACATCGTGACCTCCGCGTCCGGGAAATTGGTGCGGATGTAATAATACTGCATCCGGTTATTCTCATTGACGGCAAAATGCGAAACCGTCTCCTCGCCGAATGTTCCCTTATAAACAAGCTCCGTCTGTGCGGAGGCCACGGGGTTGGACTGGTAAATGCCGTTTTCTTCGGAATAGTAGAGTCCGCCGCCCACGGGGAAGGCCACGTCGATTCTGCCGGTGCTCATATCGGCCACCATTTCGTCGTAGCTGGCATATCCGGTATACGTGATCGCGATATTCTGAATGTCAAGCGCCCGGAAAATTTCCGGAAAGATATCCTTCGCCACGCCGGTGACCTGTCCCTGCGAATCGGTATCGCTGTAGGGAAGGTAGTTCTCCAGATACCCGACATGCAGCACCTCATGGGTATCAATCCATTCACGCTCCGCAGCAGAAAACGCCCGTGATGTAACACTCACGGAATAATACTTCTCACGCAGTGAATTCAGGTAATTCGGCTCCTCGGCCGCCAGCAGCGTCTGCGCCGTATTCAGTTCCGCCAGCAGATCCGGCCGTTTTTTATTGACGCAGAGATAATAATCCGAGGCCCCGAAGCTCGAGAGCACTTCGACATGATCCCGGCCGTAGACGCCGTCACTTTCCGCCGCAAGCACATCCATCTCACCGGCACCGAATGCGTTGAGCAGTTCCGTATGATCCGCATAGGTAATGACTTCCGCATCAATATGGTGCTCTTCCAGATACTTATCCAGGACGCCTGCCACGGCACTGTCAAGCACGCCGATCTTTCTGCCGTTCAGCGTCGCCGGATCCGCCGTGATCTCCGTCTTGGTATCAAGCCGCACCAGATAATAGGATTCGTTTCCCATGATGGCATCCGGATACCCGATCAGATCCGCGCGCTCTTCCCTCCAGGCGAGACCTGCGAGCAGGTCGACCTCCCCGTCCAGAAGCTTCTGATAGAGCTCGCCGAATTCCCCGTACACATACTCGTATTTCCACCCCGTGTACTCGGAAATCTTTCGATAGTACTCATACGCGTATCCGTTCTTGACTTCTCCGTCCGCTGCCCCCTCCTGGAAGATTTCGTTCGGATAATAGCCGACGCGTACCGTCTCCGGTTCCTCCTCCGCAAAAACAGAAACTGTCATGCAGAAAACCATGAAAAGGAAAACACAGAGCGTACGGACCAGCCGGCGCGGAAAGCGGGACCTGTTTTCTGTTTTCACCGATTCTCGTATCTTTCTGTTCATCTTATCTTTCTTGTCCGGTATATTTATGTCACTATCAAACATCGGGCCTCTCGTTTCCTTTATTGTAACGAAAATGTCCCCGTTCAACAAGATAAACAGTCATCTCCCGCCCGTCCGGCTCCGTCAACCCATCACATCCTCAGGCAAAGCTCCTCAATCCATTCACGCCGCTGAATGGCCTGCAGCCACTCCTCCGGAATCCGGTCATATCCGTAAAAAAGGCCCGCCAGACCGCCGGCCACGGCGCCGACCGTATCCGCGTCATCTCCCAGGTTGACCGCCCTGATCAGACAGTCCCTGAAGTTGTCCGTGTTCAGCAGGCTCCATACCGCTGCCTCCAGTGTCGCAACCACATAACCGGAACTGCTGATTTCATCTTCTGCGGTATCGGCAAACATCCTCAGGTTGCGCAGCCTGGCATAATGCGGCAGTTCCGCGGAATAGCGCGCATCCTTCTGATAAAATGCAAATCCCCGGTTGATCCCTCTCTGAAGACGGCTTCTCAGATCACCGTCTCCCGTCATTAATTCCTGAGCCATAAAGTAATACAGACCGCTGGCAATCCGCGCGCGGGGATGGTTGTGCGTCAGGGCCGTGACATGGTGAATGCCCTCAAGCGTCTCCTCATCCGTGCCCCCTTCCCCGTTCATGCGTCTTGCGATGTAGTAAATGCAAACCGGCAGGATCCGCATCAGCGCCCCGTTTCCGTTCGCGTGCTCATGCCTCAGGCCGCAGCTTCTCCAGTCGGCAGTCTCCGAAAAATTCAGAATGGCCCTGGAGCAGGTATTCCCCATATCAAAGGCCTCTCCAAAGGGGGTATACTCGCCGCCGAAATACCACTTCACAAACCGGACCATGATATCTTCCGGATCGATGGTCTCCATCTCCCTGATACTGTCCAGTGCCGCCAGCGCCATGCTGCTGTCGTCAGTCCATGTTCCGGCAGGTGTATGATACGCTCCGCCGGCCTCCATAGACACCACGTCCCCTCTCTTACGGATTTCACTTCTCCTCATAAACTGCACCGGGTTGCCCAGCGCATCTCCGGTCACAAGCCCCATCATTCCGTCAAGCCAGATATTCGTTCTCATCGCAATTCCCCCTTCATCTCAGTTTTCAATTCTGATCTTTTCAACTGAGATGATTATACACACTTTTTATTCCGGAACAGTCGCCGGCGAAGCGACTCGGACGGAAAAATGCCGCCTGCATCTTTTGCAGGCGGCATATACAAAAAACATTCATTTCTCTTCTTATTCAGGAACAGGCATTACTCCCAGATATCTACGCTTCCGGTTTCCTCACCCTTCACCCAGTAAAGTTTGTTCTCGTCTACGCGCACATAAACTGCATTCGTGCCGTCCGGAACTTTTGCTGCGATCTCATCCGCTGTGATCGCTCCGCCCATGGAGCTCTGGATCACGATATCAAGAGCAGCCTTTTTAACAGTTTTCTTTGTTTCGCCAACCACGGTTTCAGCTGTCGCTTTCGCCTTGCGTCCCGCTCTTCTGGCCGTCTTTTTCACTTCGATCTCAGAAGCGACAGCCTGCTCTTCCACGGCGTCCTTAACTGCGGCGACCGTATCTTCGATCGCTTCTTTCGCTTTGCGGGCAGCTGCGCGGACAGTCTTCTTCACTTCGATTTCCGTGGCAACCACGGCATCACTCTTCTTCGGTTCTTCGTTCACAACCGGTTCTTCTACTTTTTTCTTTCTCGGCATAATAAAACCTCCTTACGTTTGTATCATATTTGTTTTTGAATGTTTTGTAAAGTGCCGGATGCTCTGCCGCCCCGCCGGATCTTAAAAAAATATATGGCTTCTTTATCATTTTCTTTCTCAGAAGTACTATTTCTCCCGAAATCCTGTTATGATCAGATGCAGGACAAATAAAAGGCATCGGCATCAAGAACAGGGGGTTCTGCCATTGGGAAAAGCAATCGTTGACACATTAAATGCAATCGACAACGTCATGTACTATCCGATCCTGATCATCGTTCTGGTGTTCGCCGGAGGATACTTCACAATTCTGACCCGGGGCGTGCAGATCCGCATGTTCCGCGAGTCCTGCCGTCTGGTCATGGAGCCGTCCGAAAACGGCCAGGTTTCTTCCTTCCAGGCGCTGATGGTTTCCACCGCTTCCCGCGTTGGAACAGGCAATATCATCGGCGTGTCCACCGCGATCTGTCTCGGCGGGCCGGGGGCATGCTTCTGGATGTGGGTGATGTGCATCATCGGAGCTTCTTCCGCATTTATGGAAAGCACGCTCGCGCAGATCTACAAGCAGAGGGCGAAAGACGGATCCTGCTACGGCGGGCCGGCTTACTATATCGAAAAGGCACTGCACGCCCGCTGGCTGTCCATCGTGTTCTGCATTTTCCTGATCGCGACCTATGCGGTCGGCTTCAATCTTCTCTGCGCCTATAACCTGCAGTCGACATTTGCCGTCTACCCGTTCTATGATTCACAGAGAACACCCGTGGCCATCGGGATCATCCTCGCAGTGCTGGTCGGCTACTGCCTGCTCGGAGGCGGAAAGCGCATCGTACATATGACAAGCCTGATCGTCCCGTTTATGGGCATTTCCTACGTGGTGATCTCCCTGATCGTAATTCTCCTGAACATCACGCACGTGCCGGCCATGTTTGCAGAGATCTTCAGGGACGCCTTTAACTTCAAGGCGATCTTTGGCGGTGTGTCCGGCTCCTGCCTGATCTACGGCGTCAAACGCGGATTATACTCCAACGAAGCCGGCGTCGGTTCCGCGCCGAATGCATCCGCGTCCGCCAGCGTGACGCACCCCGTCAAACAGGGACTCGTGCAGACACTCTCCGTCTACATCGACACACTGCTCCTTTGTACGGCGACTGCTCTCATGTGCCTCTGCACGCGCATTCCGCACACGAAAGAAGTCTCCGGCGCCATCTATGTGCAGAAAGCCATCAGCACCGTATTCGGCGGAATCGGCCCGACATTCATAACCATCGCCATGATTCTCTTCGCCTTCACGACTCTGCTGGGCAACCTGTTTTATGTCGATAATGCGCTGATCTTTCTGAACGGAAAAAAAGAGCCGTCAAAGAAGTTCCGGATCTTCTTCAAATGCGTCTGTGTACTGGTTATTTTCTTCGGGACAATCATTCCCATGGACGCAGCCTGGGCCATGGCGGATATCACCATGGGCGGCATGACGCTGATCAATCTGCCGGCCTGCATGATGCTCGGAAAAGTCGCCATCGATGCGCTGCGGGACTATGAGAAACAGAAAGCTGCCGGCAAAAATCCGGTGTTTAAGGCTGCCAAAATAAAACTGCAATCAGACGACCTGGATTACTGGGAGTAAAAAGTAAAAATTTTCACTATCTTCATAATTCACTTACTCCGTCATCATCTGAATAATCTCGATGTCCGTCCCCCGCATGCCGACGCGTCCCAGGCGGCTGAAGTTGGCAATGGAATTCTCCACTCCCTTCACCACCAGGCCGTCTCCTCCGTAGAACTGCTGTCCGTTCCGGAACATTTCGAACCCCAAAAGCCCGGCCTCGACCGCCATCGCAATTTTGGCCGCGCAGGACGACTTGGCGCCGTCGCAGACGATCCCCGAGGAAATAGCTAGTGCATTGACGATCGTGTGGGCGATGGTCTCCTCGTTTCCGCCCGTGATGAAGGCAATTCCCGCACCGGCCCCGGCTCCGGCGCTGACCGCTCCGCAGTAGGCCGACAGCCTTCCGATTCCGCTTTTGGCGTGCAATGTAATAAGATTTGAGATCAGAAGGGCCCGGAGAAGCATGTCATGATCTGCATTGAGTTCCTTCGCATATTCAATCACGGGCAGAGAGGTCGTCATCCCCTGGTTGCCGCTGCCCGAACAGATCACCACCGGCAGACTGCAGCCGTTCATTCGCGCGTCAGACCCGGCTGCGGCGCTGGCCTTTGCCCTCGTGCGCACGTCCTGCCCGTATTTAAGAAGCACTTTCCCGATATTTGCGCCGTAGTCATGGGTCAGCCCCTCCTGCGAAATCGCCGTGTTCCGCTCAATCTGCCGGTCCAGAACCGCCCGGACATCATCCAGGTCGCAGGTACAGGCAAACTCATAAATATCTCTGACCGTCAGGAGATTATAATCCGGCACATCGTCTTCCTTTTCCCCGGCGTCAGTCACTTCCTTCTCGAAAAGCACCTCCCCGTTCCGCTCAATCAAAACGATATTGGTATGCTCATTGGCGATCCTGACCTTTGCATAAGTCTCTCCGCTGTACACGGTGACGATCATATCCAGCAGGCAGTCCGACTCGAGAAACCGGATGTCAATCGCCGTTCTCTCAAGATACGGGCCGAGTTCCGCCTTGACGTCATCCGACACATTCGAGATCACCTGCAGGAGCGCCGATTCATCGCCGCCCAGCACGCCGATCGCGGCGGCTGCCGCCATTCCCTTTCTGCCGTCCGTATTGGGCACAATGACGCTCTTGACATTTTTGATAATGTTGCCGCTCGCCTCCACCAAAATCCGGTCCGGCAGGGCTCCCAGCACGGATCTCGCCCTGGCGGCGCAGTAAGCCAGTGCGATCGGCTCCGTGCATCCCATGGCGCAGACCAGTTCTCTTTCGAGAATCCTGACATAAGTCTGGTAAACAATACTGTCCTTTTTCATACCCCTTCCTCGCTTTTGTAAACAGAACAGGCACTACAAGATAAATATACCACACAGCCCGAGAAGAGCATCGTAAAAAGATTCATCTCATGGCTGCTTAAGCCGGGCAAATCACACCGTATGCTTTCATCTGTCATCCGCCCCTTCAAT
>CACXFM010000092.1 GCA_902766955.1 uncultured Lachnospiraceae bacterium
ATGAATCTTAAAGGATATATTCAAGGTGGTAAACTAATTCAATAGCGAAACCGTCGAAAGTGGTCAACATTTATAATAGCGTTTACAGAGGCGGTTTCCTGGAACAAGATTGCCGGGATTCTTGTCTGTCTCGGAGGACTCGCGCTGATTAATATGAAATAGTGCAGTATAAAACGGGCGGAGAGATCCGCCCGTTATGATTTCTGTTGAGAACTGTTCCCGGTACTTATTCATCAAATGAGCCGTGAGAACCGTCCCCGGTACTCGTTGCCTTCAGATGATAGAGGAAGGCTGTGAATTCGAGTATCTCACGCGGAATGGGTATGCCGCCGTGCATAAGCGCCATACCGCTCGCTGTCACCAGACAAATGCCGTCGCGTTCTAACTGATAGTACTGATCCGCGATCAGCCCTTTGCATTTTATGTATTCCTGCGGGCCGTTGACGGTCAGGTTCACGGTGATGACGGTGACAAGGGCTTCGAGCCTGTCTTTTGATACGGTCTCCCATGCGACAAGATTGACCTGTTCAAAGGGATTTGACAGCCTGTAGTAGTCGCCGAAGAAATTGAGGTCATAATACTTGTGGTAGAGCTCACTCATTTTTTTGCAGGCACGGATCTCTTTTTTCTTCATCTTTGTCGCATCCAGTTCGTAGCCGAAGGTGCCGCACATGGCGATGGCGGCTTTCGTCTCGAAAGGAACCATGGGACTGGCCTCGGATACGTGCGCGCCCATGGTGCATACCGGATACAGGAAAGAGGAGCCGTAGTGGAGCTTTAAATTGTCGAGCGGCTTTGTGTTGTCCGAGCTCCAGTACTGTACGAAATAGGTGAGCATGGCCGTGTCAAAACGTCCGCCGCCCCCGGCACATCCCTCGAACATGATGTCAGGGTGCGTCTTGATAATGCCGTCCATGACGCGGTAGAGACCCAGAACATAGCGGTGGGAGACTTCCCCCTGTTCATCTGCAGTGAGCGCGTTGGACCAGAGATCTGTGATCGCACGGTTGATGTCCCATTTCACATAATAGATATTGGCACTGTCCAGAATCCGGTTGACGCTTTCAATCAGGTAGTCCTGGACTTCTTTTCTGCCCACATCCAGGACCAGCTGGTTGCGGCTTCTGACCGCATGCCTGCCGGGGATTTCCATGACCCAGTCGGGATGCGCCCGGAAGAGGTCGGAATCTTCGGACACCATTTCCGGTTCAAACCAGATGCCGAACTTCATGCCCAGATCGTTGATCTGCCGGACAAGCTCGGTGAGGCCGCATTTGATCTTCTTTTCGTTGACATACCAGTCGCCAAGCCCCGAGTTGTCGTCGTCGCGCTTGCCGAACCAGCCGTCGTCCATGACGATCATTTCGACGCCCATTCCCTTGGCGGCCTTGGCGATTTCGATGAGTTTTTCATCATCAAAATTGAAGAAGGCGGCTTCCCATGTGTTGATCAGAACCGGTCTTCTGACATCCCTGACGAATTTACTGCGGTTGAGATTGCTGCGGATGAAGTTGTGGTAAGTATGGCTCATCTTCGTCAGGCCTTTATGTGTATAGGTCATCAGAACGGCCGGTGTATCGAATTCCTGTCCGGGATCTACGGGATAGCTGAACAGTCTGTCGTTGATGCCCATAACCAGGCGGGCCTGGTCATACTGGTCCAGTTCGACTTCGGCCAGGAAACTGCCGGAGTACATCAGGGCAAACCCGTACGCGGAGCCGTAATCCTCGGTCGCCGTCCGCTCCGCGAGCGCGATGAAGGGATTCTGCTGGTGGGAAGAAATCCCGCGTCCGCTGCGGATTTTGTGGACATGGTGGGTCAGCGGCTGGCGCTCGATCTGCCGCTCCTGGCCGTATCTTCCCGGCAGGGAGATCAGATCCAGGTCCTTGCCGTTCAGATAGTCCATGTTGAGAGACATGATTCTCTTGAGGCTGATCCGTCCGTCGCCGCCGTTGCGGACTCTGGCCGCGCGCATGATGATGTTCTTTTCTTCGAAGACTGAGTAGAGGAGGGTCACCTGAACCTTTGAGACCGAATCTTCAATGGTCAGTTCCAGCGTGTCGACCGTATCCTGTTCATCTGCAAAGGCAGTCGGCAGTCCATGCAGCGTGAACGGGCCTTTATAGATCTGATGAGAGACATATCTGCCGTTAAAAGAGAAGCTTCCGTCGGCATTCTGGACTTCTATGGAGTTGATGCGGAAATCGCCCTGCTGCTGCGTGGTGAATTCCTGAGGCTGCGCATCCAGTGAAAATGTCCTTTCTTTTAATGAATCATAGGGGTTGCCGGAGAATCCGCGGTCATAGCGGCGGACCAGATAGATCAGATCCTCGTCGGGAATGCGCGCACCGTAATACAGATGCTTGACATAGTTCAGGTTACCGATTTTGAGCTGGTAGGTGGTTCCTGCAGTATGCAGAGAGAAGGTCTTTTTGCTGCTGTTATAAACAATCGACATAATATGATCCTCTTTATCAGAATTGCTTTTTGTGAGATAGTAATATTGTATAACAAGAGAAGCTTTTCAGAAAGAAGAAGCTTTTATATACTGAAACTCTGGAGGCATAAATAAATGAGAATTGCAGTCACTTATGAAAACGGAACGATTTTTCAGCACTTCGGACATACGGAAGAATTTAAAGTGTATGATGTGGAGGACGGGAAAGTCGTAAAATCTGAAGTGATCAGCTCAAACGGCAGCGGACACGGAGCACTGGCGACTCTGCTTGCCGGCCAATCGATCGATGTGCTGATCTGCGGAGGAATCGGCGGGGGCGCGCAGGCGGCTCTTTCCGAACAGGGGATCGAATTATGCGCCGGGGCATCCGGTGATGCGGATCAGGCCGTAGAGGCGTATTTAAGAGGGGAACTGGTCAATACAGGTGCCAATTGCAATCATCACGGCGAAGGACACAGCTGCGGACATCACGGAGACGGCGAAGACTGCGGAGATCACGGAGATCACTGCGGCCGCCGCGGGGAGGAGAGCTGCCATCCGGAGCAGACTGTCAAAGGGAAGAATGTCGGAAAGAAATGCCGCACGCATTACAGGGGCACCTTTAATGACGGAACGCAGTTTGATTCTTCTTATGACAGGGGAGAGCCCCTTGAGTTTGTCTGCGGCAGCGGCATGATGATCAAGGGCTTTGATGCGGCGGTAGCCGATATGGAAGTGGGCCAGGTCGTGGATATTCATCTGATGCCGTCCGAAGCGTACGGTGAGGCAGATCCGAATGCCATCTTTACAGTGGAGCTGGAGCGGATGCCGGGCGCAGAGGAACTGTCTGTCGGAGACGGAGTGTATCTGCAGAACAGACAGGGACGGCCGTTCCCGGTCAAGGTCACGGCGAAGGATGAAAAGACCATTACATTTGATGCAAATCATGAGATGGCCGGAAAAGAACTGAATTTCAGAATCGAGCTGGTGGAAGTATCGGACTAAAGGTAAGGAAAACTTTATGGATAATGAAGAAGTATTCAGACTTGCAAAACCCAGAAAGAAGGGCATTCTTTCGTTTATCTTCAGTCGGTTTCTCATCATTGCCGTGCTGCTTGGGCTGCAGGTTGCGATGTATGTCATGTTTTTTCTGTGGCTGAGAAAGTATCTCTCATACTTCTATCTCACTATGGCGGTGTTCACGCTGATCATGACAATTTATCTCTTTATGAGCGAGATTGACAATTCAGCCAAGCTGACCTGGCTCCTGCTGATTGTCGCCCTGCCGATACTCGGCGCAACCCTGCTTTTGTATACACAGATCAATCTGGGTCACAGAGTCCTGCAGCAAAGGGCTGAAGAGCAGATCAATAAGACAAAGGATCTGATTGCGCAGCCGGCAGGAGTGGCAGAGAAACTGGAAACAGAGGGCCGGTGCGTGGATGATCTGTCGAGATATCTGTGCAGAAGCGGCTGCTTCCCGGTCTATGAGAATACGGAGGTGACGTATTTCCCGATCGGAGAGGACAAATTCAGGGCCATGCTCGAAGAGATCGCAAAAGCGGAGCACTTCATTTTTATGGAGTATTTCATCATCGAGGAAGGCTACATGTGGGGAGAGATCCTGAAACTGCTGATCCGCAAGTCCGCGGAGGGAGTTGATGTCAGGGTCATGTATGACGGCATGTGTGAAATGTCTACGCTGCCGGCGGATTACTGGAAGCTGCTCGAGAAAGAAGGGATCCGTTCCAAAGCCTTTGCACCGATCATCCCGATTCTTTCTTCCCACTACAATTACCGCGATCACAGAAAGATTCTGGTGATCGACGGAAAGACCGCCTTCAACGGCGGAGTCAATCTGGCGGATGAATATATTAACCGGAAAATGCGCTTCGGCCACTGGAAGGACACGGCCGTGATGCTGAAAGGCGACGCGGTCAGGAGCTTTACCCTCCTCTTCCTGCAGATGTGGAATATAGATGAAAAACAGCCGGAATATCAGCCGTTTCTGCAGGATACCGGATATATTCCGGAGCATCCGGACGGCTATGTGCTCCCGTACGGAGACTGCCCGCTGGACAATGATAAAGTGGGCGAGATGGTATATATGGATATTCTGAACCGGGCAGAGAGTTATGTCCACGTCATGACTCCCTACCTGATTCTGGACGGAGAGCTTGAGACGGCGCTGAAGTTCGCAGCTCAGAGAGGCGTGGACGTGAAGCTGATTCTGCCGGGCATCCCGGACAAGAAGCTGGCATTTTCGCTTGCAAAGACGCATTACAAGTCTCTGACAGAGGCCGGAGTGAGGATCTACGAATATACGCCGGGGTTCGTACATGCAAAGGTGTGGACATGCGATGATGTGCTGGCTGTCGTGGGAACCATAAATCTGGACTACCGGAGTCTCTATCATCACTTTGAGTGCGCCACATATATGTATAAGACAGGCTGTATACCGGAAATCGAAAAAGATTTTCAGGAGACTCTTCGGAAATGCAGACCTGTCACTCCCGAGAGCATCAAAAATGAAAAGTGGAGCTACAAGCTGACGGGAAGTCTGGTCAAGTTTATTGCGCCGCTTATGTAGGAGAGTGTTGTAATCAATGGCAGTCAGTAAAAAGCATCTGAAACGGCATATAAAATGGGGCGTGCTTGCCCTGATTGTGATTGACATTGCTGCACTGCTTATTTTTCTCGGTGTGCGCAGCCGGAACCTTGACAGGAAAATGGATGCGGAGCGTGACGGAATGAAGCAGATCATTGGTGTGAATAAGGAGATCACGGGGCAGGAACGAGAGTGCTGTTCCACGGCGAAACGCCGAAACTGATCACCGGCATTTCAAGAAATATCAACCGCTATTACTGCACGAGTTATATGTTTATTTTACCGCTGCAGACAATTTTCGTCGCAAAGTTCGGAAAGCTGCCGGAAATGCAGATCATGCCTTTCTTCGTATCTATCGCGATTGTGTTCATGTGCTACTGGATTATCAAGGTTTATGACGCCACGATCGCCAGGCCCATACAGAAGATGAATCCGGTTCTTAAGCTGGGGACATATGTGCTGATCCTGGCTGCTTCGGCGATTGTGCTGATCCGGGTTTATCCGCAGCTGGACGTCTATCCGAATATCTGGAACAATTATCTGCTGGACGCGCTGAAGGGGCCGGGAGGAATGATGTAAGAGCGTGCGGACTTGAATTCTTTCATTGCCATCAGGCTTGCGGGTCTGGTGGCTTTTTTGTGCCCGAATCTGAACATCCTGCCGCGTTTCATACATTTTTCAGCAGAGACTGTTCGGATACTTACAGATCTTGTATAATATAGTTGGAATATAAGACGACAAAAGCAGAAGATGAGTAAAAAATACAGGCGATCAGAATCATTCGCACTCATCAGGATCAATGAAATCAAAATGGAGGCGCAAACAGCAGTGTCAGAAAGGAAGTAAGAGATATGAAAAGGATCGTTCGTCTATTAATGATTTTGCTGCCCGCTCTTCTTATGGGCGCGGTTCCGGCATATGCGGCCGGCACGACTCTGGTCAGCGAGAGCGGTATCGAACTGGATCTCCTGGCATTTGATATTAATGAGCTCACTGCATCGGCCAGTATTACATTGCGGATCAGGGCGAATAATCAGACGGATTCAAAGGTCTGGGTGGAACTGAAGGATGCGACTGTCAACGGGGCTCCTGTCGACGGTACGCTCAGATCGGTCGAAGCTCATACCGATACCGGTGAGGACAGCCCGCTGCTCTACACCATATGGGCGAAAGATGACGATAACGGGGCAGGCGATGCGGCTATTCGAAGCAGAGGGATCCTTGAAATGGTGGTGGATGTCGAGGATAACGTGACATACGACCATTTCATCAAGAATAAGGTCACAATCGATTTATCAGAGTCTGTCAATGCCGGTGCATCAAATGATTCTTCGGGAGGCAAGGCACCCGCTTACACGCCTGCTTCGACCAGCTACGAGACGCTCGCGATGGGGACGAAGAGCCAGGCGGTCAGAGATCTGCAGCAGCGTCTGACAGATCTGGGCTATCTGAATGACAAGGTAGACGGATCCTTCGGAAAGAATACCGCGACGGCGGTGAGATCATTCTGTAACCAGCACAATCTGGAAATTCAGAATGAGGCCACACCGGAGATGCAGCGGCTGCTCTACTCCTCAAATGCAGAATACTATGTGGAGCCGTATATACCGCTGGTCATCGGACCGCAGTGTAAATGGGACAACCCCATTTACGCGAGCCTTGATAACGGCACCTTCTATGTCCAGCTTGTGAACCGCTCACAGGACAGGACAATCCGCGGATATGAGCTGTATTACTACAAGACGGATATGTGGGGGACGCGCTATGTGGAGCCGACGACCGGTATTGAAATCACACAGAAGACGTCATTCCAGCAGACGATTCAACCCGGGTATACCGTCTATTCTGACCCGATTATGATTACGCCGTTCAGCTGGACCTATACGGTCTGGGTCGGAGTTCATAAGATTGTGTTTGACGATGGCGAAGTGAGAGAAATCCCGGAAGACGATGTCGAGTACTTCAGCTGTGTGATAAAAAACGGATAACTTGAAATGGAGGTGTGACAGACATGAGATGTCCGAAATGCGGCAGCGAAAACTGTCAGATTATCACTAACATGACGACGCAGGGGACGGATTATTCGGCTGCAAAGGGGATCTGCGGCTGGCTTCTGGCGGGACCTGTCGGTATTCTGTGCGGTTTCTGCACCAAAGGAAAACAGACGCATACCGAAAGTTACTGGGTCTGTAACACCTGCGGAAAAAAATGGAAAGTTTGAACATAAACAGAGCGGATCGGATCTGGATGGCCTCCATGAAATTCTGCAGTGAAAACTGCGGGTGCCACCAGATGCCGGAGCGCAGTTTCTTTGTTGGAAAATATCAGTTTCCCCTGTGTGCCAGATGTACGGGAATCGCGATCGGGCACATTTTCGCGATTCTTGTGTCCCTGTCACATTCTGTACCGCCTGCAGGTGCGCTTTGCATGATTCCTCTTGTGCTTGACGGAACAATACAGAAGCTGACCAGATACGAATCCACAAATAGTAAAAGGGTGGTGACGGGGATCCTGTACGGATTCGGGGCCATGAGCACTTTGATCGGGATCGTCCGGGAACTGTGCGGCAGGATAGTACATCTCTGCGACAGGAAATGAAAAATAATAAGAATGGTGAATGAAAGCAGCGGGCTGCAGTCGGGAGACGGAGGCCCGCTTTTTTGCGCGAAGAAATAGGTGATCAGGATATAGATCCGGTTCAGAAGTGATCTCTTCAAGGGAGATCTTCGAATTTTTTG
>CACXFM010000093.1 GCA_902766955.1 uncultured Lachnospiraceae bacterium
CGAGAACCGTCCCCAATACTCCTGTGACCTCTCCCGATTCTTTTCTGTCTTATATAACAGAACACAAAAACCTATTTTTGAATGAGAAAGGAGATTCCTATGAAAAAGATGATTGCACTGGTCATGGTTCTGATCATGACGGCGGGCAGCGCATTTGCAAATCCCGCATATTCCGACAGAGAAATCGAAAAACGAATCGACGAGGCAGGAAATGCTTACATTGAATTTTACAGAAAGGGCTATGAGGATCGGTACGCTGAATATGAAATTACATCTGAGGCTGACGAATCTGCCGCATACGAAGAAAGTGCAGAAGTATCAGCGCTCTGTATTATGCCGACGCCAAGTGCTTCTGTGGCAGGCAGCGCGCCGGCCGGGGCAGAGTTCAACACGGAGGAATACTCGCCGATTGAAGAATCGGGCTTCAGAAATGTGGCGACGGAGCCGTTTTCGACCTTCGGCGCGGACGTGGACACCGCATCTTATTCCTCGCTCAGAAGAAAACTTCTCGAGCCTTTCGCGTATGGGAATCTGTATTTCAGCGGGATCGACGATTCGGCCATCAGGATCGAGGAGATGGTCAACTATTTTACATATCATTACAGGGAACCGGAAGACGGTGAGAAGTTCGGTGTCACGACGACTCTCTGCAAATGCCCCTGGAATGAAGAAACACTCCTCCTGAAGGTCGGAATCAAGGCAGAGGAAATAAAGGAAGAACAGAAGGGCAGCAATATTGTTTTCCTGGTTGACACATCGGGAAGCATGTTTGATTTTGACAAACTGCCGCTGGTAAAGAAGTCACTGGAAATCCTCACGAACAGACTTGGCGAAAATGATCTTGTTTCCGTCGTGACATATGCAGGCGATGAACAGGTGGCACTTGAAGGCGCTTCGGGCGCCGAGAAGGAGAGAATTCTCGAAGCTGTGAATTCCCTTGAGGCGCGGGGGTCTACCTGGGGTGAAGGCGGCATTCACAGGGCGTACGAGATTGCCGAAAAGTATTTCATTGAAGGCGGGAACAACCGCGTCATTCTCTGCACGGACGGGGATTTTAATGTCGGTGTTTCCTCCATCGCCGGTTTGAAAGAGCTGATCAGTGAAAAGCGGGAGAGCGGTGTGTTTTTCTCCTGCCTGGGTTTTGGCGGCGGAAATTACAGCGACACGACAATGGAAACGCTTGCCGACAACGGCAACGGGAATTATTTTTACATTGACTGCGAGCGGGAAGCGGAACGTGCGCTGAATAAGGAGTTCTTCTCTACGATTTATACGGTTGCAAAGGATACGAAATTTCAGGTTGAATTCAATCCGCGGAATGTAAAGGGCTACCGCCTGATCGGGTACGAGAACCGAGCAATGGCGGCGGAGGATTTTGCCGACGACAGCAAGGACGGCGGAGAAGTCGGAGCCGGTCAGACCGTGACGGTTTTGTATGAGGTCGTTCCTGCGGATTCCGGATTTGAGGTTCCCGCGGTGAAATCAAGATATGCGGAATCGTCTGTTGAATCAGCGGCAGAAGTGACGGAGAGCGATGAACTTCTCGTCGTAAACATTCGCTGGAAAGATCCCGATGGGGACAAAAGTGAGCTGCGGGAGTATCCCGTTTCGGCGGGCGACGTCGGTGAGATGGATGAGGACACGTCGTGGGCAGCGGGTGTCGCGCAGGCGGGGATGCTGATGCGCAATTCGGAGTATGCCGGCACAAGTACTTTTGATGACGTATATGCCCGGCTGAAGGAAGATTCCGAAATCATGGAGAGTGACGATAAGGCCGAATTCCTGTTTATGCTGAGGGCGATGAAGAGTACTCGGGACGGTTCTCGTTGCTCATGACCGAGGGGGGTCTCGGGGACGGTTCGAGACCACTGAAAAAGTCGTTAGAATATCGGAATAAATAGAAAGCATACAAAAAGCAGGATCCTTTGGTATAATAAAGTCACCACAACAATAAAAACCGGAGGATCCCGCCCATGTCAAGAAATGCAAGCTATGAACAACTTGATCTCTTTCAGCAAGTATTATACCACAGAATTCCCCAAAATCATATCCCTATAAAGATAGATAACGAAAATTCCTAAAATCTGAAATGAGTTTCGAGAACCGTCCCCAATTGCTCATCAAGCCCGCTGGACAATATTCCTGCTGATTCCAGTCAGACGTTCTATCTGTCGGTTTGTCAGTCCGTTTGATTTAAGGAGTCTTATGGCAACATTACGCTCTTTTCGATCATAGGTCTGCAATGTAGTTCCGCTTTTGATATTCAGGCATTGGTAGAGAATTTCCTGTGCCCATTTGTCATCATAATAATGCGTTTCATATTCCATGAACCTGTCATCGGCCGTCTCGTTAATGAACTCTTCATAGTTCTTCTGATCCCCAAGCAGTTCACGGATTTGTGATAATTCCATAAATGCCAGTGGTTTTTCATAAAGTGCATAGCTGCTCCACGGGTATTCCGAGGCTTTGCAGATTCCTGCCTTTTGAGGATTTCTCAAAATATAACGAAAAACCATCAGAAAATTCCTGTTTCCCTCAATGATCTCGCTCAAATACCTGTCCTGCAGCAGGTGTCCGGTCCGCTCATATTTTCTATTGTAATATCGCGAATAACTGACTCCAACCTTCTTCATCAGCAGAGATATGCTGGTCTTATGATCCCACACAAGTAAATGGACATGGTTTTCCATCAGACAATATGCGCATATCTTGACCCCTGTTTCCAGACAATAACGCTCAAGCGTTGCTAAAAACCGGCGATAGTCGCAATTGTCTTCAAAAAGAATCTGTCTGCCAACTCCGCGGATAATAATATGCATATATCCTGATCTGCTGAACACTCTTGCTCGTCTTGGCACAGCTATAATCTCCTGTAGAGTCTGATCAACTCATCTTCTTATAAACTCCGGACAACCTTCAAACCGATATCTTTTACGCATTCTATAAAGCTGTCAGTGAGAACATTCCCGAATACTCGGTTGTATAATGGCAAGAAAAATTCGTGGAGAAAACCACCTGAACGTATATCTGCAAGTCGAGGAAAAGCCAGCCTGGCAGATATACGGGTCACTGCAATCGAACGATGCAGTGGGAAAGCCTTTCTTGGGTTACATCACATCATAACATACGGCCAAAACAGGTACAAGGAGTACTGGGGACGGTTCTCGCTGCTCATTTAATGAGCAGCGAGAACCGTCCCCGATACTCAGTCCCCGATACTCAAAAGGTCGCTTTCCGGGCGACTGTTTTTCATTTCCGCCCTGCTATACTGTCCTCATAACAAGCGAGAATGAAGCCGTGAATGCGGCAGAAAGTGAGGACAGATATGAAAAAAGGATTGACGGAACTGGTCATGATTCTTGACCGAAGCGGCTCCATGAGCGGGCTTGAAGCTGATACAATCGGCGGCTTCAACAGCATGATTGAAAAGCAGAAGAAGGAGGAGGGCGAGGCATACGTTTCCGTCGTATTGTTTGATGATGTGTCGGAAGTGATCTGCGACCGGGTCGATATCCGGAAAGTGGAGCCGATGACTGATCGGCAGTACTATGTGCGCGGCTGCACGGCGCTTCTCGATGCGATCGGAGGGGCCATTCATCATATCGGAAATATCCATAAGTATGCCCGCGAGGAAGACGTTCCCGAAAAGACGCTTTTCATCATTACAACGGACGGCATGGAAAATGCCAGCACCGTCTACAATTATGAAAAGATCCGCAGGATGATCGAGCGCCAGAAGGAGAAGTATCACTGGGAATTCCTCTTCCTCGGAGCTAATATCGACGCCATTTCCGTGGCCGGCAGATTCGGGATCAATGCAAACCGCGCCGTGCGGTATGAGCACGACAGCGCTGGGACGCAGCTCAATTTCAGGGTGATGGAAAATGTGGTCAGTTGTGCGAGATGCGCCCCATCGGCGGAGAGAATGACAGAGGCCTTCGATGAGGATGCGGTGCTGGAACCGATTCGACGGGATTATCAGAGGCGGCACCGGGGGTGAAATTTCACACGCAGCGTGCGGACAAGAGGAAATATATGTATAATGACATCAGAATGAGAGAAAGAGCATTCGAGGAGGATTTGTATGATCAAGGTTGCATTTTATGATGCGAAGGCTTATGACAAGCCGTCATTTGAACAATACGGAAAAAGCAATGATGTACAGTTTCGTTTCCTGGAAACAAAGCTGAATGAGGATACCGCGGAGCTTGCCAGAGGGTGTGATGCCGTATGTGTATTCGTAAATGACGACGTAAACGAAAACGTCATCAGCAAACTCTATGACCTGGGCGTCAAACTGATCGCACTGCGTTCGGCAGGCTATAACAATGTAGACGTTCGTGCTGCATTTGGAAAGATTCATGTCGTCCATGTGCCGGCCTACTCACCTTACGCCGTAGCGGAACATGCGATGGCGCTTCTGCTGACCTCCGTCCGCCGTATCCACAAAGCCTATAACCGCACCCGTGAGTTTAACTTCTCGCTGAGCGGACTGACCGGCTTTGATCTGCACGGCAAGACAGCCGGTGTCGTCGGAACCGGCCGGATCGGCAGAATTTTCATAGATATCTGCCGGGGTTTCGGAATGAAAGTGGTCGCATATGACCGCTTCCCGGCAGAAGACAGCGGTATTGACTATGTACCGCTGGATGAACTGCTTAAAAGAAGTGATGTGATTTCGCTGCATTGCCCGCTGACAGAGGATACGCGGCACCTGATCGATGCGAAGGCGATCGGGAAAATGAAAAAAGGCGTTGTGATCGTCAATACTTCCAGAGGGGGACTGATCGATGCCGAAGCTTTGCTGGAGGGGATCAAAGACCGCAAAGTCGGAGCGGCCTGTCTTGATGTTTATGAAGAGGAAGCGGATATCTTCTTCGAGGACCGCTCCGGACACATTCTTGACGACGATCTGCTCTCCCGGCTGATTTCCATGCCCAATGTAATTGTTACGTCTCACCAGGGTTTTCTGACTGAAGAGGCGTTGAACAACATCGCTGAAACGACGGTGAATAATATTCGCTCTTATTTCGACAATGACGGCATCTGCGATAACGAACTCTGCTATCGCTGCGGCAATATCGAACGCTGCAAAAAAGAAAGAAAGGAGAAATGCTTTTAGTTAATGAGCAGCGAGAACCGTCCCTGTTACTCAGCCTGGACGGATGAACCGGAGGCGTATTCGATCAGATGTATGAATATGATGGCTGATGAGACACAGGAGGATTATGTCACCCTGGATATGGTGCGCTCCTATGATCTCGAATATGATGAGGAAGGAATGCTGATCGATGCGAAGGAACCGCAGGGTTATCTGACTTCCGAGGCAGCAAAACTTGTGAAGATCAATTCCTGGCTGAATTCCAATGCGGAGGAGATGATGGAGGGAATCGACTGCATTATCTTTCCGGGAGGAAAGGATATCAGCCCGACATTGCGTTATGAGGAACAGCCCTGGAACGGGATTGAAGAAGAAGCGGACTTCAGTGCGGAACGGGACGTCTCTGATTATCTGCTGATGTCGTACTGCATCGACCATGATATTCCCATGCTTGCAATCTGCAGGGGAATGCAGATGCTCTCCGTCATCTCCGGCGCGAAGATCATAGAAGACCTGCCGGTCTGGTTTGAGGAGCAGGGCGTTGAATATCACGACGAACACCGGGATCCGGAGAAGAAGGATCTGGTGCCGCATTCCGTGAATATCCTGGCGGAGGATTCGCTCCTTTATGAGATCGTCGGACAGAAGACACTCGCCGGCTGCCCGTCCTGGCACCACCAGGCTGTCGGGGATGTGAGCGGCACCAGGCTGACGGTTGTGGCGGAAGCGATCACGGACGGTCTGCCGGTGATCGAGGGGGTCGAACGTCAGGATCGGACTTTCTGCATGGGACTTCAGTTTCACCCGGAGGTCGCTGTCGGAAAGGTTCTGAATCAGGAAGCAAATGCGGGTGATTTCCTGGATTATGAAACTGCGATGTCTTTCTTTGAGGCGCTGATTGAGGCGGGTAAGGAAGGACAGGAAGCTGAGGAAGAGCAGAAAGAACAGGTGGCAGCGGCGGCGTAAATAGGCCGCCGCCTTTTTTTGCACATAACGTTGGAGAATGCGAAGCACTCCGGGAGACCGGGGCGCTCATTCGACAAACCGCCTGTTTACTTATGATTCCATACATAACGCTGGAGAATCCAGCTGCTTTTGTCTTCCAGATTGCCGGAACCGTCAGTGCGAATCAGCGCATAACCGTTTCCGTTAATTGTCCGTTCATCAAATGAATCCTCTGCCTGCTCGAGCGTCATATAGCAGTTATCATTTGACCAGCGGACTCCGTTTCCGATGGATTTGAACCAGACACTGTAAAACTCTTCATCAAATTTCTGGACATCATAGAGGCAGGCGAAGCCAAAGGGAGAGAACAGATCGTTTGTATAATCCCAGTAATAATAACCGTCTCTGTGATCGTAAATGGAATCCCATAAATCTGCCGGTGTTTTTCCGAAATATCTCTCTGTCACATCTTGTACACGGGTATCAGAGACACGCGCTCTGCTGCCATTCCACGGGGCTGTCATGACCGCGTCTTCATTTTCCGCCTCGTCGATCCATTCTTTTTTATTGCTGCAAATATAATTCACCGCGAACTGAATCATTTCGGCATCTGTCGCCGCGTCAACGTCGAAAAATCCGGATCTTCCGGCGAAAAGCTGCTCGGTAAAATTGCTGAGGAACAAGTTGATCGTGTATCGCTCATCGGATGTCAGCGTGACGGCCTTGCCGGAAAAATCGCCGACGACTTTCAGGTAGTCTTTCAAAACATATCCTTCAGTCCCCTGGAAACTGACACGGGCAAATCCGTTTTCGGCATCGCTCAGATAGGCGGCGTAAAAATGCAGGGGAATTTTTGTGAGTTCATCTGCGCTTGTTGACGGGCTTTCGCGAAGTGTGATGTACTCCTGGCAGTTTACCACCTGCACATGGCAGCCGGTGCGAAAATCAGCGCCGCAGGCAGGGATGCACACAACAAAGAGCAGCAAGATCATCGTAAAACAAAGGTAGAGTCTCTTCATGTCAGTCGCCTCCTTCTTTAGACAA
>CACXFM010000094.1 GCA_902766955.1 uncultured Lachnospiraceae bacterium
AGCTCGTCAATATATTTTCCGTCCAGGACATCCTTGAGGTACTGACCGTACTGATTCTTTTTCATGATCTCATATGTCTCGAGCACATCTTCCTTGGAGATCCATCCGTTCAGATATGCGATCTCTTCCAGGCACCCCACCTTGCGGTGCTGGTGCTGTTCCATTGTCTTGACAAAATTCGTGGCATCCACAAGGCTCTCATGGGTTCCGGTGTCCAGCCAGGTAAATCCCTGGCCCAAAAGCTCCACATGCAGCCTCCCCGCCTCAAGGTAGATGCGGTTCAGGTCGGTGATCTCATACTCTCCGCGCGCAGAAGGCTTCAGGGATCTCGCGTACTCCACAACCTTTTCATCGTAAAAATACAGTCCTGTCACGCAGTAGTTGCTCTTGGGATGAACCGGTTTCTCTTCGATACTGACAGCTTTCCCGCTCTGATCAAACTCAACGATGCCGAAGCGCTCCGGATCATCTACATAGTACCCGAATATCGTGGCACCGCCGCCGCTGTCAGCCGTCTGCACCGCTGCTTTCAGTCTCTTTTTCAGACCGTGACCTGCAAAAATATTGTCACCCAGGACCATTGCCACTGTTTCCCCGTCTATGAACTCTTCTCCGATCATAAACGCCTGTGCCAGCCCATCCGGGCTGGGCTGTGCTTTATAGGAAAGCTGAATGCCGAATTGGTGGCCGTTTCCCAGCAGCAGCTGGAACCTCGGCAGATCCTGAGGGGTAGAAATGATCAGGATCTCACGGATCCCCGCATTCATCAGAACCGACAGCGGATAATATATCATAGGCTTGTCATAGATGGGAAGAAGCTGTTTCGATGTCACCATCGTGAGCGGATACAACCTTGTTCCGGAACCGCCGGCCAGTACAATACCTTTCATTATAAAGCCTCCTTTATGACAATCAATGTCTTTTTTCTATTATAATGAATTTCGGGCTATAAAACAACACGGCGCCCCGCTGCTTGCCTTGTGAAACAGGTCCTTTCAGAACAGGACTGTTATCAGGAATAACAGCGGGGCGCTTACGCCTCCGTGATCATATGGTTCTGATGTCTCTGCAGATATCTGCATGTTCACAGATCATCGGCATCTTCTTATCTGAATTAGAGGCAGATTAATATATGAACCAGAATCTGTACTGATAGAATTTCTTAGTGTCTCCTGCCGAAGAGATCCACTTGCTGCCCTTCTTCTTCTGCGCAACGATCTTAATATAATATGTCTGGCCGGAGCTGAATTTTCTGTTTTTGAATTTTTTGAGTTTCACTTTGGATGCGGTTGTTGCCGCCGCCTTCACCCAGCCGCCTTTGCCGGTCTTGGAGAGGTAAACCACATATCGGCCGGCGCCTGTGACCTTTTTCCAGGAAAGGCTGGCTGTCTGTGTGTACTTATTCAGGTTGAGCTTGACCCAATCCGCATCGATCTCCGGAACAAGCACGTACTTGGAAGACCACTTCGTCCATGCGCCATTCTTGTGTGCTCTTAGAGAGACATAGTTGCATGATCTTTTTTTCAGTCCCTGCACCAGGCAGACCTGTTTGGTATTATCTCCTGTGAAATTCCATACATATGCTGAGCTTTGTTTCACCAGCTTGCCGGAAGCGCTGAACACCTTGTATTCGAAAGAATCGACATTCTGCGATTTTACATAAAAATATGCAGAAGACTGATCATTTGACGCCCATCCTCCGAATTTCACGCCTCCCGAAATGGCTGCCGCCTGCGCCGGTACCGGTATCATTGTCCCCGCGACGATCAGTGCAGCCAGCATCACTGAACAGATTCTCTTCATCATTTTCATTGTATTATCCCTCCTTAATACATAAACAGCTGTTGCTAAAATTATAATTTAATGAAAATGCGAATTCAATCATAATGCGGGCGCAGTATCTGTTTTTCATTGATATTTATTCAGTCTATCCGAATAAACAGTACACCGCCAGCACCAGCACCACATAGACGATGCAGGGCAGAATGTTCATGGAAATGATCTTTCCTTCATTGCCCGTCGCCTCTGTGGTGGACGAGACTGCAACGACATTGTGGATACAGATCATGTTTCCGATCGCGCCGCCCGCCATCTGCAGCGCGATCATGGAAGCGGCCGGGAATCCCAGGATCTGCGCCGTCTGGAATTCCAGCGGTCCGAACATGACGCCGGACACCGTGCAGGAGCCGGACACAAATGCGCCGAACACGCCCAGCGGAGGCACGATGAAGGGAAATGCCTTTCCGATGCTGGCCACGATCGTCGTGCTGATCTGCGTGATCATGCTGTCAAGCCCGGAGTGGTTGAGGCCGGAGCCCAGCATGATCTGAACCATCGCGATACCGCTGACCAGGGCCATGGCGATGGTCAGAACCTGCCTGCCGGTCGCACCAAAGACAAAGTTCACGTCTTCCTTTGTCAGATTCTTGCGGTTCGCGAGCATGGTGCCGATGGCCACCAGGATAAAGGGTGTCAGGCCCGGGTTGTAGATCAGCGCGAAGTCATAATTGAGTCCCTCGACGCCCAGTATATTCTG
>CACXFM010000095.1 GCA_902766955.1 uncultured Lachnospiraceae bacterium
ATGAAGTCCCTGGGCCAGGAAGTGGACGTCAGACGTCCCGCCGGCACCTTCGGCATGGGCGTGCAGCAGATGATCGAGATCGCCAAGGCCGTCCTCATCGACGCCAAGTGCATCATCATGGATGAGCCGACCTCCTCACTCTCCGAAAACGAAGTCCACCAGCTGATGCGGACCTGCCGCGAGCTGAAGAGCCGCGGGATCGCCATCCTCTTCGTCTCCCACAAACTGGAAGAGCTCTTCGAGCTCTGCGACTGCGTGACGGTCATCCGCGACGGGCAGTACATCGAGTGGCGCGAGATCGACAAATGGGACAATGATTCCCTGATCCAGGCCATGGTCGGCCGCTCCCTGGAGAACCAGTTCCCCAAGGAATACGGAACAAAATCCGCGGAGCCCATGCTGAAAGTCGAACACCTGAACGAGACGGGCGTCATCAGCGACGTGTCCTTCGAGGCGTACGGCGGCCAGATCCTCGGCTTCTCGGGCCTTGTCGGCGCGGGCCGTACGGAAACCATGCGGGCTATCTTCGGCGCAGACAAGCTGGACAGCGGACGCGTCTTTGTCAAAGGAAAGGAAGTCCACATCAAATCGCCCAAGGATGCGATTGAGCTGGGAATCGCCTTCCTGACCGAGGACCGCAAGGGGCAGGGCCTCGTACTGGGCCAGTCCCTCAACACAAACATGATCCTGGCCAATCTGAAAGCGTTCTGCAGCGGGCTCTTCCTGGACAAGAAGAAAATCAACGATGCCGGCGTGAAGAACCGCGACGCGCTGTCGATCAAGTGCTCGTCGCTTGAGGAAGCGGTGGTGCAGCTGTCGGGCGGCAACCAGCAGAAGGTGGTCATCGCCAAGTGGGTCAACACGGACGCCGACATCTACATCTTCGACGAGCCGACGCGAGGCATTGACGTCGGCGCTAAGGTAGACGTGTACCGCGTCATGAACGGCCTTGTCAAGCAGGGGAAATGCGTCATCCTGATCTCCTCCGAAATGCCGGAGATCCTGGGGATGTGCGACAGGGTCATCGTCATGCGCGAAGGCAGGGTGACTGGAGAGATTGACCGGAGCGAGATCCGGTTCAATCAGGAAGATATCATGAAATGTGCCTGGGAGGTTTGAAATGAGTAAAAAGAATAGCGGACTGATGGCCTATGCGGGCACAGTGGGGGCTCTGCTGATCCTTTGCGTAGCGCTCGCATTTTTATCCAAAAACTTTCTGAAGGTTGACAACATCATGTCGATCTTCAAGCAGACATCGTTCAACGCGCTGCTCGGTGCAGGCATGCTGCTCTGCCTGATCACGGCAGGTATCGACCTGTCGGTCGGCGCCAACGCGACGTTCGGCGCCTGCCTTGCCGGTATGCTTGTGAGCAGAGGCATGACGAATTCGATCCTTCTTGTGCTGATCGCCATCGTGGGCGGCGGCCTGATCGGTTTCATCAACGGAACACTGCTGACCAGACTTCACCTGCCGCATCCGTTCGTCTCCACGCTGGGTATGAAAAACGTGCTCTGGGGCGCGGCCCTTCTGGTTACGAATGCGCAGATGATTTCCTTCTCCGGTATTAACGGCGTCATGTGGTTGGGCTCCGCGACAATCGGCAAGTTCCCGGTCTCCTACGTCCTCGTCCTGATCATCTACGTGATCATGCACATCATGCTGACCCGCACGGCTCTCGGACGTTCGATCTTCTGCGCCGGCGGCAACATGGAAGCGACAAGACTGTCCGGTATCAATTCGGCCAACGTGCTGACCTTCTGCTACACGGCATCCGGCGTACTCGCCGGCCTCGGCGGCGTGGTCTCCATCGGCCGTTCCGGTATCTGCAACGGCGCGAACGCCATCCAGCCGTACGATACAGACGCGATCGCGGCCTGCATCATCGGCGGCGCATCCTTCAGCGGCGGCAAGGGAACCATGATCGGAACGATGCTGGGTGCCCTGATCATCGCGGTCCTGAGAAACGGCTTCACGCTTCTGTCGGTTTCTTCGGCGGTGCAGAACCTGGTACTTGGTCTTGTTATCATCGGCGCGGTTCTCCTCGACGTTACGCGTGAGAGAATGGAAGCTGCCAATAATAAGAAGGCAACTGCTGGCAAGTAATTATCATTTGAGATTCATCGAAAAGAGATGTCGCGTGGCGGCATCTCTTTTTTCATTCACTTCCGGCAATAAGATGGCAGGCTTCGGACGCTCCCTTCCGAAGGAGTGGTTTTCCTCCGCACTCGCAACGGACATCCGAGCTCCCGCCCAAGTGCAACCAGTTCACTTTCGGGTCTCACCTCGAACCGGTGAGCCCCTTCGTTCACAGGTTTTACTAGGGCGCGATCTCGTCTGTCCTAAATGCGCTCGAAAAATGCTGCGGAAAACCACTCCTTCTCACGGGAGCTGCTGGCCGGCTGTCCCCATTACGGACGCAGGCAGTCCAAAAGACAAATGCGGACGTAAGGAACAGGCTCGTCAGGCGGGATTCTTCATGAAACTACGGACGCAAGTTGCTCCAAATGTCACTTGCGTACTTAATGATCAGATCCACTGAGCAGATTTCTTCATGAAACTACGTACGCAAATTTGACGTAGGCCACTTGCGTCCGTATTCTTGTCCCCCTCGCGGTTGAACGTTTATCCCTGCGGGGGCTCAGTGCGAAAACCGCTCCCTGATCTGCATTGAGGACGGCTTAGAATATCTTCCCGGGACGGAGCGGCCGTTTCAGAAAAAATCTTAACTGTTTGAAGCTCACACCTGATATCCCTTTCAATAAGTATGAAGCGAGTTTAAGATTTTTTCTGAGATTTTAGGCCGGTTCGTCCCGGGTTAGATATTCTTGCCGTCCGAATCTGCAGAGAAGGGAGCGGTTTTCGCACGGGGAAGCATATCGTCTCATCCTGCAGAGAAGGGAGCGGTTTCCGCACGGGAGTAGATTTCCACTGCGCAAAAAGACCGCGGGATGAACTCTCACCCCGCGGTCTTTTATGCAAATTCTTCACTTGTGCGAAGCAGTTTCACGAGCGTCTATTCGCGAATCACGCGCCGTGAATCTTACTTCCGATCTGCTCTGTCGTTGTCATCAGCATCAGCACGATTGCCAGGACAAGCAGGGCAACCATCGCGACATAAGAAGTCTTGAAAGCGCTTGCAGTCGCAATCATAGAGATCAGCAGCACGCCGAAGCTCTCGATTACCTTAAACGGTACGGAGACGACCGGCCATGCATTTTCGAAGTCCTGACGGCCGAATACGTTTGTAACCATCGACACTGTTACGTTCGAGAATGCGGACATCGCCGCCATGAAGGTACCCGTGCAGAGAGTCGCGACAGCCGAATTGGCGCCGGCAAAGATCAGTCCCAGGCAGGCTGCGATTTCGAAGCAGACGAAGATAATGGAAGCCGTACGGGTTCCGAACTTGTTATCTACTACGCCGCCGAGCCAGTTGCCGAGCACGCCTGTCGGCCACAGTGTTGTCAGAAGCATAATTCCGAATTCCGGCGTATGTCCGAAGGAAGCCAGCGTCGGCACCAGCTGTCCGAGGAAGCCGCCCGCGCACATCATGCAGATACCCCAGCCGATGGCGATGGTCCATGTATATTTGCAGCTCAGAACAGCACCGACGGTCCAGGGTGAATGCTTCTTGTATTCTTCAGCGGCTTTTGCTTCCGCCATCAGCTCTTCCATCGTGACGGAACGGTCATTGTCCGGCCATGCGCCGGCTTCTTCCGGGTTGTTCTTGGCAAACAGAGCAACCAGAACCGCAACCACGACCATAAGTGTGGACCACATTATCAGGGTCGGCTTCAGACCGAACTTCGGAACCATTTTGCTGGTGATAAGGGTAACCGTCGCATTGCCGATGGTCAGACCCATGGTTGCCATGCCCATGTACATACCGCGTGTCCGCGGGAACCAGTTGGCCGCGAAAGTAGCGACCGCAATCTGGGAATACGCAACCGCGAAGAAGCAGAAAACGATAACTGCGATATAGAAGGTCGGGATACTCGGCGCAAAAGCGAAAATCATCGTCGAGCAGGCACCGCCGATCAGACCGATAATGGCAACACCCTTTGAACCGATCTTTTTATTCAGCGGGCCCCAGATAAAGATACCGAGCACGCCCACCAGCTGGCCGATCGTAATCGCAGCCGCGAGCTGTGAGTTTGTCCATCCGTAGACTTCGCCCAGATAGCCGTAATAGAAGTTAATCGCGAAGTGAAGCGGTCCCTGATAGAAGTAATAGAATGCGATGCCCATCAGGGCGATTCCCCAGCCCTTCAGGCCGAATGCGGGCAGATAAGTTCTGATCCCGCTGACTTTTTTCTGTTCCATTGATTATGTCAATCCTTTCCGTTAGCCGGAGCCGGCCGTATTTACCGGCCCCGGCATCATGTAATGAAAATGCTTGATAAATTATTCGTTCAATGCCTGTCTGCGAACAAGGCTGCCACAGGCTTTTCTATGACAATGCTTGTAATCAGTCCGACAAGGTGGAGCTGGAAATACGTGCTGATCCACACTTTAAAGAGATTCTCTGCAAATCCCACGTGAATCAGCGCCATGCAGAAACTCACAATCGTCACATAAATCGCGTTGATGATCAGATTCCTTGTCACCATCTCCGCAAACGTACCGGGCTTCGTGTGACAGATATCCTCCGCAAACCATTTCCCGATCCTGCCCACGGGGATGATCGCTGCAGCCACCGTATTGATGGTAAATGCACAGCAGCAGCCCGTCACCCAGCCGGCAACCGTGTCACCGCCTGCGAGAATCGTAGCGGCAGTGTTGATGGAGAGCGCCATCAGGACATTAGTCAGTACATTCCACTTAAAGAAACTTAAGGGGCTCATGCCTGCCTCCCGTCCGTCCCTCCGGACTTCTCACTGCGGAGCTTTTCTCCCAGGAAGAGCGCGCTCATCCGGACAGCTGCAGCCGCCCATGCGGTGAAATAGGGACTGAGCGTTTTCTTGGTGTCCTCCATGGTTACGCTGTTGAAAAAGTCCATATTTCCGGCATCTTCCACGTATCCGTGATGTGTCTCGGGCATCACGCGGCAGTATACCTCCACACCTGCTTCCCTGAGCTTGTCCGCGAACAGGAGTCCCTCCTTGCGGAGCGCATCCTTCTCTGCGGGCAGAATCATGGCTGCGGGATAATTGATCAGGTCGCTGCTCTCCGCCATCACCGGAGACACCGCCGGCAGACCCCTCTCCTCTTCGCGGGAATAGAGCCTGGTGAAGGCTTCCATCACCGCCGGGTCCATGTCACAGTCGAAATGCTCCTTCTCGGACGGCATATGCACCGAATCCAGGTACGGATAATGGAGCACAAGCCCATTCAGCGGGAACTCGCCCGCCGCGGCGCGCAGTCCGGCAGACGCCGCAATCGTCGCTCCGCCTGAAAAACCGACCACGCCGGCCAGATGTCCGTTCATTCCGTAGTCCGCTTCATGTTCCCTGAAATACGCCATGACATCGCAGAGGTCATCAACCGCTGCCGGATACGGCGCTTCGGGTACCAGACGGTAGTCGATTCCGACCACATTGCAGCCGGAAACAGAAGCCATCGTATGGCAGATTCCGTCATCTTTTCTGGCATCCCCGAACACAAAGCCGCCGCCGTGAAGTTCATAGATCACGGGCTGTCCCGGCTTCTCCGCCCTGTGCAGATAAACGGTCAGTTCCCTGCCTTCCAGCGGAAGCACCAGTTTCTCACCCAGCTGCTTCTGTCCGTCCAGAATCCCCGCTTGAAATGACCGGATCGACGGAACGATATCAAGAAATGCTCTCAGCTGCGGATCCGTGATCTCCGGGCATAAACGTTGTCTTCTTGCCATGCTTTCCCCTTAATCCTCATACTCGAACGGGAAACCGCTCCATACCGGAACACCCGTGTATTCTTTCGTCTCTTCACTTCCGTCCAGAGCCCTGATTGCTCCCGCCGCAAGTGCTTCCATCTCGAAGTCTCCGCCGTAAACGATCATGGGAGCGATCCATCCGGCATACTTTTTGATGTTGGCGATAAACTCTTCGTCATTGGAAACGCCGCCGGTCATGACGATTGCATCGACCTTCCCCTCAAGGACGCATGCGTAAGAACCGATATACTTGGCAAGCTGATATGCAAAGTTCTCATAGACCAGCTTTGCCCAGCGGTCGCCGTCAGCGATTCTCTTCTTGATTTCCGGAATGCTGTCCGTTCCGACCAGAGAGACGAGGCCGCCTGTTTTGCTGACCTTCTTCTTCATCTCGTCTTCCGTGTACTTTCCGGAGAAGCACATCTTAATGACAGGCAGGAGCGGCACATAGCCGGAGCGGTTCGGAGCCATCGGTCCGTCGCCGTTCAGAACGTCGTTGCCGTCCACGATTCTGCCGTATTTCTGTGCCGTAATGGAAAGGCCGCCGCCCACATGGCAGACCACGAAACAGCAGTCTTCATATTTCTTTCCCAGGCTTGCCGCCGCACGCATAGCCACTTCCTTCTGGTTCAGGACATGTACATGGGATTCCCTGTGAATGCCCTTGATACCGCAGACTCTGGCTACATCATCAAATTCGTCCACATCCGGAGGATTGACGAGGAAAGCCGGTTTGCCGGTCTTCTCAGCGAAATCGCCGATGATCTGGGCTCCGAGGATCGCCGGATGCTCCATCAGTCTGCCCGAAGAGCAGTCCTCAAGGATTTTTTCATTTACCGGGAAAATGCCGCCCGGAGTCGACTCAAGTCCGCCCGAATAAGCGGAAAATGCGTCCATGTCCCCGATCTCGATCCCGTTTTCCTTCAGCAGATTCAGAATGGTCTCCACGCGGTAGGGCTTCTGCTCGCTGACTCTCGCGAAAGTCTTGAGCACTTCCGGATCATGCTGGACATTTGCTTTAAAAACCTGTTCGGTTCCGTCAAACACCGCAAGCTTCGTAGAGGTGGAACCGGGGCTTAATGTAAAAATACGATATGCCACTTTCTTATCTCCTTTGCATTTACTGTGCAGCAATCACGACCATCGCGATATCGCCCACCATCTCCTCGACAGAGGATCCGCGCGAAGAATCCGCGACAGGTTTATAGAAACCGGAAAGTGTATGGCCGTATCCCTTGCCGTGTCCGAAAATCTGAATCATCTTGATTCCGATGTTGGCCGCGTTCAGTTCCGGGAAAATGAGAATGTTGGCTTTCCCGGCGACCCTGCTCTCCTTTTTGACCTTCTTGTCAGCGACAGCCTGAATCACCGCCGCATCCAGCTGGAACTCGCCGTCAATTGCGAGGTCAGGTCTTCTCTCCTGGGCAATGCGGAGCGCTTCGTTGATTTTGTCAACGCTGGAGGCGGCTCCGCTGCCGAGTGTGGAGAAGCTTAAGAATGCGCATCTCGGTTCCCAGCCCATCAGTGCACGCACGTTGTCGCAGGTTGCGATCGCGATCGATGCCAGTTCATCCGGAGACGGCTCCGCGTTCAGTCCGCAGTCGGCCAGAACGATCCGGTCGCCTTCCGGTCCCTCAAATCCGGGAATTTCCGTCAGGGCGAAAATGGAAGGAACATCCACGCCGTCCTGCATGCCGATGGTCTGCTGAGCGGCGATCAGGACATCTCCCGTCGTATTGACATGTCCGCAGAACGTGCAGTCCACGTCGCCGGCCGCTTCCATAATCATGGCATAGTACATCGGGTTCTTCATCTTGCGCTTCGCACCTTTTTCGCTCAGCATCAGCTTCGGGTACTTCATATAGCGCTCAACGATGGCGTCGCGGACCGCTTCATCCGTGATGTCCACGATCTCCATTCCTTCAAGAGAAACACCGCATCTCTCTGCCGTCTCCCGGATTACCGCCGGATCATTCACCAGCACCGGAGTCCCGATTCCGTCATCCAGAACTCTGCGCGCAGCCAGAAGCGTTTTGTCCGCTTCACATTCCGGCAGCGCCACTCTCTTCGGATTCTGTTTCGCCTTCTCAATCAGAGTTTCAATCAGAGTCATTTTTTCTCTCCCGTATCTGTCCCCGGCATTTCCCGCCGGAGCTTCATGATCAGCGTTCCTCTCCTTCCAGCACGGCAAACGCCAGTGTGTACGGAGGATCATAAGTCAGCGACAGATGAACTGCCGTCACCCCCATATCCTCCGCCGCATCTCTGGCCCTGCCTTTAAACGTCACGCAGGGCGCACCGTTGCTGTCGGTCAGGATCTCGATTTCATTGAGCCTCATGGCATCGGGATGCGTTCTGAAAGCCTTGAACAGCGCTTCCTTGCCCGCAAACCGGGTCCCGTAGTAGCTCTTCGGATCACTTCTCCGCGCCGCCTCGCTGCGCTCCTGCTCCGTGTACGTCTTCTGGAGGAAAGGATCTTCAGGAGACAGCGATGATTCCCTGATCTGTTCCATATTCAGAAAATCTGTTCCGATACCAAGAATCACGCTGTCTTACCTCCTTATTTCTTATCTGTAAACATACTCTCCTGCCTGATACTTGGGCGGGATCACCGGCACCTGGATGAAGGATTCATACTTTCCGCCGGTGTAGATCAGCTGTCTGCCGTGATTGTCCGTATCCCATGCGAGCGGCTCGAACCAGCCTTCGCGGATATAACGTCCGGCGATCTGGATCCTCAGCTTTTCACCCTTGTGCCAGATTCTGGAGGACGGGACGATCTCGATGTCAACCGGAACGATCTCACCCGGCTGAACCTTCAGCTCTCTCTTGTGAGCCATGACAGGCTGTACAAGGAGGCCCTTCACATACTGGGACTCTTCGCGGCTCAGCTCTCTGTGGGAGATACGGCACTTGCCCCATGCGCCCGGATGAGCCTCATTCAGCGTCCACCACGGGATCCAGTTGCCGTTCGCGTCAGCCTTCTGGATATTGATGAACATATCCATATCGTTGTAAGCTTCCGCAGCGACGAACAGATGCAGATACATGTAGCCTGTCAGCTCGGTATCTTCGTTGAATGTCATATCAAACTCGACCTGCTCGGTATTGCCGTCATAGCCTACGACAGCTTCCTTGCTGACCGGGCTCGCCTGCATGGTCAGGTTTGCGGGATCAGATGCGTCGAGATAATACTTTCTGTACTCAGTCCTCTTCAGCGGGAATTCATTCTCCGGACGGCGTACCTGATAATCGCAGTCATACGCATCCATGACGTCGATTCTGACTCTCGGTGTCATTTCCCAGCCGTTGTGGATGTCCTTCAGATAGCGGTCATAGAAACGCTTCAGATCTTCGAGGTTCTCCGGTGTATAGGTATCCGGCCACTCGAAATCTCTGTGTGCGCGCATCCATTTTCTCTTGGTCTTTGCCTTGCGGAAGGCCTGGAAGGATCCTCTCAGATGGAAGTGTGAGAAGCCTGCCGTCTGATAAACAGCGCATGTGACCTTGGAGAAATCCGGGCGCTTGTCTTCCCAGTATCCGTTCATCAGCGGATACTTCACAGCCATGTCAACCTGGCTGTCCACGCCGCCGGTGCCTGTCACCTGAGCGGAGATGAACTTGTTGAAGGACAGAGCCGGAACGCCGCCTTCATAGAAGGACTCGCGGTAAAGGTCCGTCGTAGACTCCCACGGAGCGATGCATTCCAGATGAGGCGGCTGCATGGATGCGATGCCCCACTGATGCATGGCCACACCGGAGTTGCCGGACATACCGACCTTGCCGTTGCACCACCACTGCTGTGCTGCCCATTCCACGAAATCATAGCCGTCTTCGCGGTCCTGATGTGTGAACATATGGACATTGCCCTCGGAATGGCCGGCGCCGCGGACGTCGACGTTGGCAACCACATATCCCTGATAGCACCAGTACATCGGATCCGGAGACTCGAACTTCGCGAACTTGGATACTGTGTGGGGCGGAACTCCCATGATCTGCCACTCGCTCATGCCCTCGCCGGGACGCTTGCCGAACCAGGACCAGGAGACGATAACCGGATATTTCTGTGAAGCGTCTTTCGGACGATAGATATCGCAGTAGATTGTCACGCCGTCGCGCATCTTGACCGGGACATCCTGGTCGCACATGATGCCGGGAGCGCATTCATAAGTCCTCTGGTTGAAGGCCGGGCAGAAGCCCTGTCCCATTCTCGCCATCGGGTCTTCGGAAGTGGCAAGGTCCACGCTGGGATCCACGGCGGTCGGCTTTCTCGCCACCATATAGACAGCTTCGAGTTCCTCGCCCTTGAAGGTCTCCTTCAGGACAAATCTCTCGCGCATAGCCAGCTCGTCATCATGGTCAGACTTTGCGGAAGCGCCTGCTTCTGCAGCCGGTGCTGCAGGAGCGGCCGGTGCTGCTTCTTCTGCCGCCGGTGCTGCCGCGCCGATCTCTTCGCCGAGGCATTCGGTCACAATATAATCAACAGCATCGCCGACGGTTTCCTTGCGGCGGAATTCCATGTACGGAATCTCGATATCAAACTCATCTTCAAGGAAGGTCGTAATCTGGGAATACTGGACAGACTTGGCTGCAAAATCTTCGACAAAACGCTTTGCCCTTGTAATGCTGTCAGCAGAAACTCCGAAGAGGCCGGCTGCTCTCTCTGCAAGCTTTGCAAGCACTTCCTTCTGTCTCGCGTTTTCACCCGTTTCCGCAGCTGCTGCCGGAGCGGGAGCTGCCTCTGCCGGTGCTGCATCATCGGCGCTGTCAAATGTCTCGCCGAGGCATTCTTCCACTACATAGCGGACGGCATCGCCAAAGGTCGCCTGACGGCGGAATTCCATGTACGGAATCTCGATGTCAAACTCATCTTCCAGAAACGTCGTAATCTGGGAATACTGAACGGACTTGGCATTGCAGTCTTCCACAAACCGTGTCGCTTCCGTAAATTCATCCTTGCTTTTTCCGAACAGCTGAGATGCGCGGAGAGCCAGTTTGTCAAAGACTTCCTGTCTGATGCTCATAGAACTGTTTCCTCCTTACTTTGCATGAAACACATTGTTGATAAGTGACCGCATAGCGGACGTAATGCATTTGACGGGCAACCACTGCTTCGTACAGGCTATTTTATTGTGTGATTTAACAATCCGGCTTTCCTGCTTGTGCCCTGCATCTGTCCGCTGCTCAAAACCACGGACAAGCGGTGATTTTGCTTGATATTTATAAGAAAAGTATATAAACTTGGAAATATCTTCACAATGTAACCCAGTTTAAATATCTCTGCGGTTTTAGCCATCTAATTGTGTAAACGCACAAGAGAAGAAATGCCATGGTCATACAGAAATTATCAGAAAATCTCCGCTTACAGTTCACCGTAACGCCATACATTCCGGATCCCGCTCAGGAAGTCTTCACCTTCAAACCGCTGAGGGTGCCGGGAGCACTCAAAACGGGCATTCTGTACGGCGCCGCGCCCGAAGATCTCTCCGGAAGAGAGTTCCCCGCCGGCATCTGTATCGCCGTTGCCGGCGATCCGGCATCTGCCGAAAGTGCCTTTGCGTTACAGAATCATCCGGACGTAAATTTCCTGTTCATCTCCGGGCTGACTCTGCCCGATCTCATGTCAGTCATTTCGGATGTGTTCATGGAAGAAACCCGGTTTACCACACAGATTAACCGGCTCTCCGTCGTCTCCTCTTCCAATGCGGGTCTGCAGCCCCTGATCGACCAGGCTCACTCTGTCCTCGAGTGCCCGATCGTCGTCATGGACAGCAGTTACCGCGTACTGGCCATTTCGCTCGGCTCCTTGGCGGAAGATCATCAGGAGCTCTCCAGGCAGCAGGAAATCGGTATTATCACCGAGCGCAACTTAAAGCGCATGAAGAGAGACAGAGTCTACGAAAAGCTCCGTCAGGCTCCCAATCATATGCTCTATACCAAAGCCAGGGATTCCGACATCTGGTGGGTCAATATGTTGATCACGGTCCACGGAATCGAGGTGGCCGAGACGGGTATCCAGGAGACGGGCAGAAAATTCAGCGACTATGACTTTCAGTATATCCGCTTCCTGCAGCAGATGATCGCCCTCGAATTTCAGCGGAGCAACTACTTCGAGACCGATTTCGGCATCGCACATTCCATTTTTGTCAAGGAGCTTCTGGATCATCAGTTCATTTCAGAAGAAATGATCGCGCAGAGGGCCCACCTTCTGGGCTGGAAATCCGCCCCGTATTATTTCATCATGTCCGTCTACCCGGATGAACAGGCTGTCCATCCCTCCCAGAAGAAAATGGAAATCTTCGTGCACCGCATCCTGTCGGTCCTGCCCAACTGCCGGTGGCGCATCAACGACGAAAATCTGGTGCTGCTGATCCCGAGACAGGACAGTTCCTTCCGCTTTTTCCGGGAACTGGGCGCCCTGCATGAACTGCTGCGCTTTAATCATCTGCTGGCCATCTTAAGCAACCCCTTCACCAGGCTGATGGATGTCCAGAAGGGATATGACCAGACACAGGCCGTCCACCGTCTGCGCAGCGTCATCAAAGAAGAGCGCCGCCTCTGGATTTATACGGACTACGTGATTCTGCATATGGCGGATCTGCTCAGGGGCTCCAACAGCCTCTCCGACTTCTGCCACCCCTATATCCTGCAGATCTTCCGGTATGATCAGGAAAACGACACGTCCTATCTGGAAACGCTGCGGGAGTATCTGACCAACATCAATAACCCCGCGCTCTGCGCCAGGAATCTGCACATACACAAAAACACGCTCTACTACAGGATCAATAAAATCTGCGACATGTTTGATCTGGATCTGAATAACGGAAGTCTCCGGATGCGCCTGCAGCTCTCTCTGGAACTCCTGCAGATGTCTTAGGAAATCCAACGGAATTACCTATGAGTTAAAAAAAACGCCGGAATGCCAGCCTTACGACTTGCATTCCGGCGGATGAGATCCGTCTGATCCGATATGAAACTGATGTCTATACTCTGTTTTTTATATAGAGCAGTCCTTTCAGCAGAAGCTGATCCTCCCGGGCCACCCGGTGGCGGCAGAGCGGCAGTACATACTCCATATAACCGCCGGTCGCAATGACGGGCATCTCCCGCCCGTATTCTTCAAAAATCCGGTCAATGATTCCGTCAATCATCGCCGCAGCGCCGTACATTGCGCCGCTCTTCATGGCATTGACGGTATTGGTTCCGATGAGCTGGGGCGGTAATCCCGGTTCAACCAGAGGAAGCTGTGCAGTCCTCTCTTTCAGCGCACCGAGCGAAATCCCGATCCCCGCGGCTATAATGTGGCCGCGGTAATTCATGTCCTCATCGACAAGCGAAAAGGTCGTGGCTGTCCCCATGTCAATCATAATCACGGGTGCCCCGCACAGATGAACCGCTGCTGCAGCACCCACGATCATATCCGTCCCGACCGTCTCCGGCGCATCCACTGCGAGCGCAATTCCCGTATCTGTATGGCAGTCCACCGTGAGAAGACCGGAAATGCCCATCCGGGCCAGCGCTTCCGCCGCTCCGCCGGCTGCGACCGGCACAACGGAAGTCATGGCAGCCCCCGTGAAGCTGTCCGCCGTTACACAATTCTCCGCAAAAAAGTCCTCAAAAGCAGCCTGATAATAATCCGCGGCAGAAAGGGCGGCATCCGCCGTTTCTCCCCTGCCCCAGGTTTTCACCCTTTGAGATGCCAGAAGATCGCGGCCGTCAGAGAGGACGGCCACGGTACTCGTATTTCCTATATCAATGAGAAGCAGCATTGTTTCTCCATCTCTTATGCGGCGACAGAGCTCTTTCTCCGTGCAGGTACAAGCACGGTTTTGGAGAGCGCGGCCCCGACAGCACCCGTAATCAGGGTTGACGCAAGCATTTCAAAAACGGCATTGACGCCGACCAGCGTGCAGATAAACACAATCACGTTTCTGCCGCCGATCATTTCCTGCACATATGCGGTATTGCCGAACAGGACTACCAGCGCCGTCATGAAAAACAGCGTATTTAAGAAAGCGGCAAAAAATCCCGTGACGGAAGAGGCGATAAAGCTGTTCGAGCGCGCACGCATAAATCTGAAGATATAGCCGAGCAGGAAGCCGTCCAGCACTCTCGGCAGCATTCTCTGTACAAAAGCAAGGAACGGGTTAATCGAAAAGAGCATCGCGCCCATCGCGGACGTGCCGCCGATTCCGATACACTGAAGAAATGAAGTCAGTCCGAAGACCGCTCCCACCGCGGCACCGCCCGCAGGTCCGAGTGTGATCGCGGCAATCGCCACCGGAATCATGTTGAAGGTGATGGCGAGAGGTCCGATATTGAGATATCCTAATGGGGTGTAGGCCATCAGAAGAAGGACGGCCGTGAGCATGGAAATTGTGACAAGGTTTACCGTAGCAGTTCTTGTTTTCATAGTTTTCCTCCTGTTATTATTCCCCGTCCTCTGAAAGGGAACCCTCCTCCGGTAAAACCGCTGTCTTCTTCTTCAAAGCATCTGCTTAAAAGAACCGGTTTATGGCTGCCGTCTCTGCCATGAGAGTACAGCGCCGCCGCCGTCAGACGCACCTGTTTTCCGGTGATTCCTTTATTGGAACTGCGGGATACAATACATGCGGGAATCCGGCAAAAACCGGTCCCCGGCTTTACAAACCTCATAAAATGTACCATGAATTCAGCGGCTTGTAAAGCGGACTTTTCTGCATTAAAATATACGTCAAAAGGAGGTGAAAACCATGCTGAAAGGGAAAACCGTCCTGCTCGGCGTATGCGGCGGCATCGCTGCCTATAAAGCCTGTGAACTGGCCAGTCTGCTGGTCAAACAGCACGCCGAAGTCCATGTAATCATGACGAAAAACGCGGAGGAGTTTGTCAGGCCTCTCACGTTTGAGGCGCTCACGAAGCACCGGTGCGTGACCGATACATTTGACAGGGAGCACCCGGAGGAAGTCACTCATATCGCGCTGGCCCAAAAGGCGGATCTGGTCCTGATCGCGCCGGCCACCGCCAACATTGCGGCAAAGCTCGCCCACGGAATCTGCGACGACATGATGACGTCGACCGTACTGGCCGCCCGCTGTCCGAAAGTCATCGCTCCAGCCATGAACACAAATATGTACGAAAATCCCGTGACCCAGGATAATCTGGAGCGGCTGTCCGGATATGGCTGGACCGTCATCGAACCGGTATCCGGTCTTCTGGCCTGCGGCGATACGGGAAAAGGAAAGTTTCCGGATCCGCAATTTATCCTCCAGTACGTGCTGAAGGAGCTGGCGTTTGAAAAGGATCTCGCAGGACTCAGAGTGCTGGTCACGGCCGGTCCCACCCGGGAGGCACTGGACCCGGTCCGCTACATCACAAACCACTCGAGCGGAAAGATGGGATATGCCATCGCCAGAATTGCCGCTTTCCGCGGAGCGGATGTGACGCTCGTCTCCGGTCCCACGGCGCTGGAGATCCCTGCCTTCACGAACTTTGTGTCCATCACCAGCGCGGAGGATCTCTTCCGCGAAGTCACAGCGAGAAGCAGCGCCCAGGATATCATCATCAAAGCCGCTGCCGTCGCGGACTACAGACCGTCCCACGTCGCGGACGAAAAAATCCGGAAATCGGATTCCGACATGTTCATCCCGCTTGAGCGCACGCCGGACACACTCCGCCATCTGGGCAGTCACAAACAGGAAGGCCAGCTGCTCTGCGGCTTTGCCATGGAGACATCGAACCTCGAAGAGAGGGCCCGCGAAAAACTCAAAAAGAAAAACCTCGATCTCATCGTCGGAAACAACGTCAAAGTCCCCGGCGCCGGATTCGGCACGGATACCAACGTCGTCACGCTGATCACGGAAGACTCCGTCGAATCACCCGGGATCATGAGCAAAGAAGAGGTGGCGGGATGCATACTGGATAAGCTGCTTTCCCTGAGGAAGCAGGGGTAAGGGCACAGGCTGCCGGGATAGGCTCCCGGACCGCCGGAGAAGCCCCGGACCGCCGGAGAAGCCCCGGACCGCCGGTTTTTACCGGCGGGCAGCATGCAAAATTAGATGAATCTTCATTTCCTATGCCCGCTCAGCCAGAGCTAAAGGCCGGGCGGCATGCAGGATCTATGAAATTTCATGTCCTATGCCTGCAATACTTGGGCTAAGTGGCCGGGTGGCATGCAAAATC
>CACXFM010000096.1 GCA_902766955.1 uncultured Lachnospiraceae bacterium
ATATTGGACAAAAAGCCCATGGTCCCGACCCGCTCCTGCGCGTGGAACACACACTGCTTGTAGTCCTCCGGCAGGCAGGGCTTCCGGTCGTACCAGCCGTTGGGGCTGTCGCCGAATACCGTCTCCTCAAAATCGAACATGCTGGAGAAGTACCCGTTCTCCCCGATAAAGTTCGGGATCTCTTCCGGCTTCTCGTTAAAGACTTCCCCGACGGAGAAGGCGTCGTACCGGGCGAAGGTCCGGTCTCTCATCTCTCCCAGGAATTCGCCGATACCTCTCGCGTCCGCCAGCATTTTATGGACGGATGACAGCCCGTCCTCCCGGTCCGTCTCATAGTTCTGAAACGTCACGGGCTTCTTTATATTAATGATGGCATCGATCCGGAAGCCGCCGAGCCCCCTCTCGAGCCACCAGTTTATGTTTTTGTAGACTTCCTCGCGGACCTCCGGATTCTCCCAGTTGAGATCGGGCTGCTTCTTATGGAAGACATGCAGATACAGCTTGTCGGGGTGTCCGGGAAGCTCCTCCCAGCAGGGGCCGCCGAAATACGAACGCCAGTTGGTCGGCAGCGTCCCGTCCGCATTTTTATCCCGCAGGTAGAAAAACCGTCCGTATTTTCCGTCCGGATCCTCACAGGCCTTCCGGAACCACTCGTGCTCGTCCGAGCAGTGATTGACGACCAGGTCCATCAGGATGTACATATCCCGTTTCTTTGCCTCGGCGATCAGTGTATCCACATCCTCGAGGGATCCGAACCGCGGGTCGATCGAGTAGTAATCGGCGATATCATAGCCTTCATCCGCCAGCGGCGACTTATAAATGGGAGACAGCCAGATAATATCGACGCCCAGGTCCTTCAGATAATCCAGCTTCTCAATGATCCCCCGCACATCTCCGATCCCGTCCCCGTTGCTGTCATAGAAGCTCTTCGGGTAAATCTGATATGCGACTTTATTGTGCCACCACTTACGTTCCACTTATAATCCTCCTGCCGTCACGGCTCTCTTTATTATTTCAATCTTACTATGAAACAATTTCTCCGCGAAATCAACCTTTATTCTTCCGGTCCGGCCCCCCGCTGTGCTAGTATTGACTTACATCTACAACTTACGGAGGTAATCAGCCATGCAATTCTATATGCCTGTCAGGGTATACGACGAACCGGACTGCGTCTCCCGCCGCGCCCGGGAGCTGTCCGCCCTCGGAACAAAAGCCCTGATCGTTACGGGAAAACATTCTGCGGCCCGCTGCGGCGCCCTCGGCGATGTCACGTCTGCTCTGCGTGGCTGCGGCGTGAGCTATTGTCACTTTTCTGATGTCGAAGAAAACCCGTCCGTCGAGACGGTCGTCCGCGCCGCGGAGCAGGGCCTGAAAGAGAAGGCGGATTTTGTGATCGGAATCGGGGGCGGTTCCCCCATGGACGCCGCCAAGGCCGCCGCTTTTCTCATGAAATGCGACCGCCCGGCCCCGGAATACCTGTATGACTCCGCAGCAGCTTCCGGTCACCTGCCGGTGGCGGCGGTTCCCACCACCTGCGGCACCGGATCCGAAGTGACCGGCGTCTCCGTGCTCACCAGGCACGACAAAAAGACGAAGGGCTCGATCCCCCACCGCATTTTCCCCGCCATCGCCCTGATTGACGGCAAATATCTGGAAGCGGCGGGCGAGGCCCTCCTGATCAATACGTCCGTTGACGCGCTGGCTCACCTGATCGAGAGTTATCTGGGTGCCAAAGCCGATGACTACAGCCGTTTCACCGCGCTTTCGGGCCTCCAGATCTGGAAGTCCGTGCGGGGTGTGCTCACGGGAGAAAAAGAAGCGGGGCCGGAGGAAAGAAGTCTTCTCATGAGGGCGTCCGCATTTGCGGGCATGTCCATCGCGCAGACCGGCACTTCCCTGCCCCACGCGCTCAGTTATATCGTCACGTATGACACGAAGCTGCCCCACGGCGCGGCCGTCGGCATCTTCCTGGCGGGCTTCCTGCGCGAGGCTTCTCCCGAAGACCGCGGACAGATTCTGAAGGCGGC
>CACXFM010000097.1 GCA_902766955.1 uncultured Lachnospiraceae bacterium
AATTATGTGTATCATAATATCCCTTCAAAGGACAGGCAGGCGATCCTGCTGGAGACGCTGCGGACTTTGAAAAAAGGCGGAACCTTTGCGATCCACGATATTTTCTCTGCCGGGAAATACGGAGATATGCACGCTTTCGTGAAGAAACTGGAGAAAATGGGATACGAGAAGGTAGAACTGATCGACACAACTAATGGGAAATGGATCCGTAAGAGCGAAGCCGGATGGATGGGACTTTCAGGTTCCGCCTTGCTGACTGGGAAAAAATGATGAGCACTGCATTGCTTTTGGGCCTAATCTGGTCCGGACTATGGATGGCATACTTATATGTGATCATGAAATGCTTCCCCTGGGAAATGCTGCATGATTATCCGGAAGATGTCCGTAAGGCATCTACACTTCCGGAACCGACCAGGAAACAGAAAAGAAACGCAAAGATATTCAGTGGGATCGGATCGATCATTATCTTCGGAGCACTGATTCTGTTTGGCCTTCTCCGTTTCCGTGCGGAGAGGGCAGATTTTCTAACGCTGTTCTGGTTTCTGTTCATCATTGCGATGAGTTGGAACGGGGTCGATCTTCTGGTCATGGTGTCGCGCGCGCACCGCGTCTCGCGCACCGCGCACGGAAATGGACTGGCTTCTGGTCTGCACGGTGCGCCCGGCATGGCTGATTATTCCCGGTACGGAAAACTGCAGCAGTTACGGCGATTATGGTCATCATTTCAAAGGCTTCCTGATTGGCTGCGTTTATACGACTTTAATGGCACTGCTCTTTGCCGGGGTTGATTACGCTATATTGCGATTTGTGATATGGGGGAGAACAGACATATGAAGATCATGAATGTCGGAGACCGGATCATGAACACCTGGGTCTATGAGGGACCGGATGGCTATATCATGATCGATACCGGTTATCCCGATAAGATGAAAAGCGTAGAAAAGAGATTGAAACGTTATGGAATTGACTGGATGGACATCCGATATGTGTTCCTGACTCATGCACATGATGACCACGCGGGATTTCTTAACGAATTGATTACAAAATACCGGCATATAAAAGTGATCATGAATCCTGCCGGCTTACCGGTTCTGAGAAAAGGGCAGAATTCCTTTGAGGGGGGCTGCAGTACCTTCGGTGCCTGGCTCTTCTGCAGATGTATGACCCTGTGGGGAAAGGGAAAGCACTTGTTCCCGCCGCTTTCTGACCAATTTGACGACCGGTTGATGATGATCGATGAAAGGACTCGGCCGCAGTTGGAAAAAATACTCGGCGGACACATTTTGTTTACGCCGGGACACACAGGAGATTCCATATCACTGCGAATCGAGAAAAGGATCTTTATCGGGGATGCCGCAATGAACGGATATCCCAGCAGCCACCGGGTAACGATCTGGGTGGAGAATACAGATGAGTTTGGACGTTCCTGGGATCTGCTGACAGCAGAAAAAGCAGAGCTTCTTTATCCTGCGCACGGGAAACCGTTCGCGTCGGAAGATCTGGTTCGAAACCGGGATTTTATCAGTCGTGTGAAGGTATATCCGTTGAAATAAAGACAGGAGGCGATCAACTTGAAATCTGTTTATATACTGAAAGAGGACGGCTTCAGCGCTTATTGGTTTGAGGGCAGATTCTAAAGAGAGGTGAACGGATCAAATGAGTTTCATTGTAGCGCTGATGGCATCCGGTGCAAGAAAGCAGTTCCCCAAAGAAGAATACCGGTAGATCCGGAAGGAAGCAAACGCCCGCTTCCGAAAGCTGACACAGGAAAACCAAAGCCTTCCAAAAGCCATGAAGCAGCATACAGGGACGAATATATTCCCGGCGATTGCTGTATATAAGACCCTTGTCCGGCATGGGATGAGGAAGGAAGAGGCTGTGGATGTGATTCGAAGGTTCTTTGTCAGGATCTGTGGGGCCATGTTCAGAGTGGCTTCCTGGTATCTGCATATCGGAGGCAACTATCACAAATATCCTGCTGGAATGGTAAAGAACTCGCTTCGTGATTTCAGCCCGGATGCCGGATTTGAATACAGGATGCCGGAAAAGACCAATCTTGCCGTGGCCAGGTTTGATATTGTTTCCTGCCCATACTATACCATGTGTAAAAAATACAATTGCCTGGAACTGAATGCCGCTTTCTGTGACTGTGATGATGCCAAATACGGGAACCTGCATAAAAATCTGAAATGGGCGCGTACGGGAACAATCGGAAAAGGGGCATCATGCTGTGATTTCCGGATCATTGATATCAGCAGGTGTCCGGATTATAAAGATTAAGCCATCTGCTGTGGGGGTGAGGATATGAACACAATTGGTATAGATCACAATCTGGATCGGGCGAGGATCAGGAAATTGCTGGCGATCGGTTTGTTTGCTGCAATTCTTACGGGTATCGGAGACTTCATGCTTGGATATGGGCATGCGGAGAGTATGGAAGGCTATGGCCTGGCGGCAAGCGTGTTGGCCAGTGCCCCGAATCTTGCGGATTGGCAGATGATTGCCGGGGGGCTGCTTGGATTTTTTGGTATTTTTCTCGAAGGTCTGGCTTACTTCGCTATTTACCGTCTGATGGCGGATGCCGCTCCGAAGTATGCGCATCTGTATCGCGCAGGTATCTTTGGCTATATCTGGCTTGCGCCGGTCGGATGTCACATGAGTGTGGGTGTTCAGAATCTGGCCTTCAAATATCTGCTCCAGGCAGATAATGTATTGGCGGCAAAGACGGCCGGACTTCTCTTTTACGGCTTTTTTATGCCAGCTTATTTACTGCTGGTTGTATTCTGGCTGCCGATGATGATCATACAGTTCAAAGCCTTTTCGAGAGGCTTTACACCGTATCCGAAGAAAGCCAGATTGTTCTCCGTGCCGATCGGTGTGATTCCTTCTCTGGTATTGGCTGCGATCTTCGGCTTTAACACAGCTCTCGGATCAGCCATCGGGACGATGTTTTTGAGTTTTGGAAACGCCTTTCTGTTTGGAGGGCTGTTGGCAACACTTCCGGAACAGGAGGTTTTTGAAGCTTTTGAAAGTTCCCTGCACCAGTCATCGGAAGGGAGATAACAAATCACGCTTGGGCTGTGGTATATGCCCTCTCTTAGGAGGAGAATTATAAATGAACTGGTTCAGAATAATTCTTGACGGAGTGGCGATGAGCGCGGTTTTTAAGAGTTACGTGGCTGTTTTCTGGCTGCTGAAGCCGCATTCCTTCATCACCATGTTTCCAAAGGACTTGCAGAAAAGGGTCAGACCTGTCACAAAGGAAGAGAGACGGCACACGAT
>CACXFM010000098.1 GCA_902766955.1 uncultured Lachnospiraceae bacterium
GTCTGCTACCGGGCTGAGTATGAAGGTCGAATCGGCACACTGAAAGAATTCTATCCGGTACAAGTACGCGGGGACAAATCCGTTCCCGTTTTTCCGCTTGCCAGGACTGATACCTGTGCGCTGATGGTCAAAGGGGCCGTCAATGCCATGCGGTTCAGACGCGCATGCGATCATTTCAAAGAAGCCTACCACAGGCTGGACGAGGCCAAAATAGAGGATCCCCAGAATATTGTCCTCAATAATTATATTCCTTCCTACGAGATCCTGTATGGGATGCCGGAAGACGAGACGGACAGTGCGGTGACTGTCTATATCTGGAATGTAGATGCCCAGAGCGGCATCACCTGGAAGGATTATCTGAAGCAGCTGTCCGGGAAGAGAAATGAACTGTCCGTGCGGGATCTGTATGATCTGATTACGGTGATGATGTCTCTGACCGACTGTGTGAAAGTCCTTCATACTGCCGGACTGCTGCATCTGGACATCAAACCGTCCAACTTTCTTGTGCTGCAGAACAGCGAAGGCGAGATTCATCCGGGCAGCATTTCCCTGTTTGATATTGATACCCTTTATCCAATTGAATCCAGAGTGCCCAAGAATACGGGCACGAAGGGCTACTGCGCACCCGAAGCGCTGCACGGCCGGCCGGACAATCGCTCGGACATCTATTCGATTGGCTGCGTGCTCTTTGAGTCCCTCATGATCGGAAGAACGGAGAAGGGGCTGTATGATCCGGCGGATTATCAGGACCTGAGCATGCTCGTGAGGGAGTCGCCGTTTCTGGAAGACGCCGCTACGGAACAGGAGCCTTATATCGCCTCCATGCTTGCAGATATCCTGCGTAAAAGTCTGGCGGTCAGGGCGGATCAGCGTTACGACAGTTGTGAGGATCTCCTCGCGGATATCAGAGCGGTGCGGGACCTTCTGGGGCCTGCAGGCGAAGCTCGTATCCGCAGAAAACATTCTGATGCAGATCCTGCTTCCGCGATTCAGGCACTGCTGTATGAACATCCCCTCTATGAGCACATAAAGAAAGAAGATATGAAACCGCTCCGGATTCTGGTCGCAGGTTCCGGCAAGGTCACGCATATCTTTCTGGATGAGTGCCTGCAGGCGGTGCAGTCCATGGACCGGATGGCGGAAGTGACGGTGCTGACAAAACGCCCGGAAGTGGAGCGCGAGGTATATCTGGAGTTCAGGCCGGCGCTTGCGGATTTCGTCAATGTCAACGGGACCCTGCATGCGGGCCAGGCTGATGATTATGCGCATCTGAATTTTACGGATTCCGATCCCGCATCTCCGGAAGAGATTGTGCGGGATGCTTTCAGGGACGGACAGTGCTATGACTATGCCTTCGTTTCCGACGGAGAGGAGGCTTCCAACAGAGCCTGTGCGGAAGCGCTGTTCCGCCATGGCGGGGTGTCCGCCGTATATTATGCGGCAGAAAGCGAAGGCGGTGAGGGAGAAGCCGTCTATCCTGTCAACGTCATTTCTTCGGAACCGCTGCGCAAAAAGGTGCCGGAGCTGGACGAGATGGCCTTTCGAACCCATCTCTCCTGGTATCCGTCCATGAATATCGATGTAAAAAAAGAGCAGATCGCTTTCCGCGACCGCTCCTCGAGAAAAGCCAGGTATAATTACCGCTCTTCGCTGGCTTCGGCGATGGCGGTCAAATACAAGCTCTGGAGCGTCGGGATTGACAGTGCGGATGCGAAGCAGGCGGCAGAAGCATTTCGTGCATACTACTATGATCCGGCGAATAAAGTACAGATTGCAGCCATGATTGCCGCGGAGCACCGGAGATGGGTGATCAGTCTTGCCGCAGAAGGCTGGACCGCTCCTGCCGCGCCCGGCGAAAAACCTGATTATAACGCCTGTGTGCTGAGGAGAAACGTAAAGGATCCGGTCAGAAAGATTCATCCCTGTCTGGTGCACAGCACGGCAGAGATGCCGCTCCTTGGGCCGGACTGGAAGAACCGTCCGGAGCGCTGGGATGACCCGGATATATCGACGGAGGGACTTGATGAGCTGGATGCGATGTCCGTCGAGCTTCACAGATGCTTCCTCCGCCATACGGAAGAGCTGAAACATCAGCAGATCCTGTACACCGGAGATATGGACGCCCTGCGCAGAATGTGCGTGGCGGACGGTCCGGAAGTAACGGCGGCCTACCACGAGTTTGAATTTGCCGTCAAAAATATTCTGGGAGGAAACTACTCCTTTGCGAGAGAACTTGGCCATTATACCGATAAGTTCCTCGATTCCTTCAAATCCGCCCCAGTTTCCCTGCAGAAAGAACTGGCCGGGAGAGCCGCGGGCGTGAAAAAGACACTGTTCCCGATTATTGAATGGTGTGCTTACCGGGATTACAAAAACTATGACCGGGATCTGATCGAGATGATTCCGTTTATTCTCACTTACCCGCTGAATACCGGGATGGCTATGGCGTTTGATGATTGCTGCGATGCGCCGGACGATATGAAGCGCGCCTTTGCCAATGTCGCCGCGCCGATTGCAGTCTGTCCGTCCAGGCTCCTCTACCTGATCAGTCTGGATGACTGCGGCGAAGCGGATTTCCTGCTGCCGAGGATGCGGGCCGCCATGGAGTTCCTGACGGGAAGGCTGAGCCACTGCAGGATTGCCTTTGAGATCACCTGCAGTCCGGCCATGAAAGCCAAAGCGGAGCGGCTGGAACAGATGCTTTCCGGAGGAAAATGGCAGCCTTCACGCGTCAGATGGCATATCAGGGAGACGGCCACGCCGGACACTTACTTTGCGGGACTGCTTCGCAGGAGGAGTGTGTCTTTCTTTGACGGAAGCACATTGCTCTTCAGGAACAGGGAGAAACAGGAGGCCTTTCTCATGAAAGTGCGCTCGCATCTGCCTGTCTTTACTTATGAAAACAAGACGTTTACCTGTGATGATGGGTGCACTTATCTGACCTATGCGAAGGAGCACACATACCTGCGGGTTTCCGATCTGCTCTCGCTGACGATTGCGCCGAAGGCAGATTATGAGCTGCCGGATTTCCCGGATTCCTATCGGAAACTCTGGGGGATCATGAGAGAAGCGGGCTTTGAGCGCTGGCATTCGCTCTGCGAAAAGCTCGCCGCCTATGAACAGAACCGGAAACCGGTGCTCAGTATCAGCACGGGAGAGAAGAAATTCCCGGAACCAGTCAGGCAGGAGTATTACTTCCCCTCCTTCGCATTTAAGGGGACCCGCTGGCTGCTGGAACAGCTCCGTTATCACGGAATCGTGAGCGCGGAGTCGGATCTCTACAGCAGTGTGGCCGGAACAGGCAGACTGGAGCTTGTGACGTCTTACGACATCGCTGATGAATTGCGGGAGCTCTTTGCCAGGCCGCAGCTTCTCATCTCCAAGGAAATGCTGCAGGTGAGAGCAGATCGGAATTTTACCGTCCGCTGCAGTGATCCCGAGGTGACGGATCTGGTCACGGACAGTGCGGAAGAGGCGGCACTCCTTGAAACACTCGCGGATGCGGGCTGCCTCTACAAAATCAAGGTGCGGGAACAGGATGGAGAGAGACGCGTTTCCTTCATCTATCCTTCTTCTGCGTTCAGAAAGATTCTGACGGACAGTCTTGAACTGGTCAGAATCTATGTGTATTACGAAATCAGGGAAACCGGCCTGGCCGGAGACATGGCCCTGCTCCACTCAGATGGGGCGGATCTGCTTGTTACGAGGGGGTTCCGGGTACTCGCGGTGAGAATGAACGGTGCCGGCGGGAACGCTGCCGTGTCGCTGACGGACGCGGGGGACAGAAAGACCGTGCTGCTGAACGGGGTGGATGATATTTCGGATCATCTGGCTGAGGCGGTCAGCGATATGCTCCGGAAGGCCTGAGCCGGGGAGGACTTTTGATAAAGTCTCCGGAGGATGAAAGGGCACAGCAGAATGAGACGAGATGAATCAAAAAACAAACGGGTTTGCTGCATTCTGTCCAAAGAAGATCTGGAACAGACAGGATCGTTTCTTGAAGTATTGCAGACAAATGGTTACCAATATGAAATCGTTTTTCCGGATTTAACAGATCGCAATCAGCAATGTATACGGGAATCCGACAGGGTTGTTTTTTTTGCTTCTCAGAAATCAGTTCAGTCGGAGAGCCTTTTCCATACACTTCGTCTGGCTGCAGATAATCAGAAA
>CACXFM010000099.1 GCA_902766955.1 uncultured Lachnospiraceae bacterium
AATCTCTGACGCGGAATTCCCCTGAATTCAGCCGTGAGGTGAATGCGCAAATGGAAACTTGTTAATGAGGGACGGATAAGACATGGAGAATACGGTACAGGGATTGCGTGAGCCGGGGATACCGGCGGGCGGGCAGGTCCGCCCCGGAGATCTGATTATTATAGATGCGTACGGGAAGGTGCAGGAGATTTCCCTCGTCAAATTCGGGAAGACCAGGATCTTTCTCGGCAGGAAAGAGGAGGGGAATGATATCGTCATCGGCTCCTCCGTCGTATCGGCACATCACGGCAAATTTAAAATCAGCGGAGACCGCCTGCTCTATGCGGATCTTTCCAGCACGAACGGGACGGTTTACGAGTCGAACGGGAGAAGGCGTCTTCTGAAAGGCAATCCGCAGTACTGTGAGATCCGGCCGGGAGACATGCTCCGCATACAGCCGCCGGAGGCAAAGCCGGAGAACTCGATTCTGATTCTGTATGCCGGCAGCGACCGGAACGGCGTGTGGAACCGGTATCCGCTTCTGGCGACGACTACCGCGATCGGCCGCGAGGAGACGAACGACATCGTGCTCGCGAGCCCGGCGGTATCCAGAAAGCATGCGGTGATCGAGCGGACGGGCGAGACTTACACGATCAGGGACCTCGAGAGCTTCAACGGCGTCTTTGTAAACGGCCGCAAGGTGACGGGAAGCAGGACGCTGAAGGAGAAGGATGTCATCCAGATCGCCGGCGAGCTCCTGATTTATACGGACAGGAACCTCTTTTCAAAGAATTCCGCCCAGGGCGTCACGATCGAAGTCGTCAATGTCGACAAGTATGTCGACAAAGGGAAAAAGAGAATCTTAAACGACGTCAGCTGTCTCATCGAGAGCAACGAATTTGTGGCAATCGTCGGAGGGTCAGGCGCCGGCAAGACGACGATGATGAACGCCATCAGCGGCTTTGACCGGAATATGACGGGGACCGTCCGGTTTAACGGCATCGACGTACATGCCAACTTCAGCGACCTGAAGAACCTGATCGGGTTTGTGCCGCAGGAAGATATTATTTTTGAAAACCTGACCCTGAAGAAGATGCTTGAATACACGGCACGACTGAAGATGCCGGGCGATACATCTAAGGAAGAGCGGGCCAGCCGGATCCAGGCCGTGCTGGGGATGGTGGAACTGACGGAACACCAGAATACCTTCATCAGAAAGCTGTCGGGCGGCCAGAAGAAAAGGGCCAGTATCGCCGTGGAACTCCTGGCGGATCCCAAGGTGTTTTTCCTGGATGAGCCGACCTCCGGCCTGGATCCCGGGACGGAGCAGAAGCTGATGATTACCCTGAACAAGCTCGCCAAGTCGCAGGGCAAGACGATCGTCATGGTCACGCATGCGACCCAGAGCCTGGAACTCTGCGACAAGGTCCTGTTTATGGGGCGCGGCGGCATGCTCTGCTTTGCCGGCCACGTGGACCAGGCCAGGATGTATTTCGATACGGACAACCTCGTGGATATCTACAACATGACGTCCGATGAGCCCGAACCCTGGGCGGAGCAGTACAGAAGAATCGCCGCGGAGGACATGGGCGCCGTGCGGGAAAGCGCGGAGGGCGTCTCAAAGCAGAAGAAGGGAGGCAGCTTCATCCAGCTGCCGGTTCTGACGGCCCGGTACACCGAGCTGATCCGCAACGATCTCCAGCGCATGGCGATTCTGTTCGTGCAGCCTGTGCTGATCGCCTTCCTGCTCTCCACCGTCGCCAACGAGGACATGTTCCGCATACGTATGGACACACAGTCGATCCTGTTTTCCCTGTGCTGCGCGGGCATCTGGATCGGGCTTTTCAACTCGATTCAGGAGATCTGCAAGGAGCGGGCCATTCTGAAGCGGGAATATATGGGCGGCATGAAGCTGATCTGGTACACGCTGTCCAAGTTCGCCGTGCAGACCGTGATCGGCGCGATCCAGGCGCTGGTCATGATTCTGGTCTTTATCCTGCTGATCGGCAGCCCCGCCGAGGGGATCCTGTTCCTGAACCCAGTGCCGGAGCTTGTGCTCACGACCTGGATGACGATTGAGGCGTCCATGGCGATGGGCTTTGTGATTTCGTCACTTGTCAAGAGCGGGACCATGGCGATGACACTGGCGCCGATTGTTCTGATCATCCAGCTGCTTTTCTCCGGGATTCTCTTCCCGCTGGAAGGCTTCAGTGAGAAAGTGGCTTATGCGACCGTGAGCAAATGGTCCATGGAAGCGCTCGGCGGCGTCTGTGTCCTGAACGACCTGCCGGAAAAAACGCATCAGATGGTGATGATGGCGAAAATCGAACCGACGGAGGTATATCTGTCCACTCCGGAACATATACTGAAAGTCTGGCTGATTCTTCTGGGAATGACGCTGATCTGCCTGATTGTCTGCACATTCCTGCTTCGGAGTCTGTCCAGAGACGGGAGATAAGAAAGACTTATGAACTTCGAACTCGATCCTGAAATGCTGTGTCTGAGATGTATGGAGGTCCTTCCCGCGAAGGGGGCCGTCTGTCCGGCATGTTCTTTTAAAAACAGTGAATACAAGCCGAAGCCCCATCACCTGCAGCCGTACAGCATACTGTCGGGCCGGTATATGCTCGGAGCCGTGATCGGCGAGGGCGGTTTCGGAATCACTTACAGCGCGTTTGACCTCTCGCTCGAGCGCCACGTGGCACTGAAGGAGCTCTTTATCCTGAAAATCGTGACACGCCAGGGAGAACGGGTCACCCTCGTTGACAATTCCGCGGAGTCCATGCATTACTACAGAGAATGCCGCAGTAAGTTTCTGCAGGAGGCGGAAGCCCTGTCGGCACTCATGGACAAGTCCGGCGTGGTCGCCATCTACGATTATTTTCAGGCTAACGGGACCGCCTATATCGTGATGGAGTTCCTCGAGGGAGATGACCTGCTCACTTATCTGAAGAAAAACGGAGGAAAGATTCCGTATGCGGAGGCGTTCCGCCTCCTCCGCCCGATCATGAAGTCCATGATCGAGGTTCACAGCGCCGCGATCATCCACAGGGATATCAGCCCTGACAATATCCGCTATATGGCAAACCGGGAGATGAAGCTGATGGATTTCGGGAGCGCCCGCTTTACGACCAGGAATTCAAACAGCCAGCTTGTGATGGTGAAGCCGGGCTATGCGCCTCCCGAGCAGTATTCGCAGAACTATAAAATCGGTCCGTGGATGGATGTGTATGCCATGAGCGCCACATTTTACCGCTGCATAACCGGCAGGACTCCGGCGCCGTCCCCGGAACGCAAGAGCGACGATGATATTCAGAAGCCGTCGGAACTCGGCTCGGATATACCGGCGAAAGCAGAGGAGGTGCTGCTGAAAGGCATGGCCCTCAAGCCCGAGAACCGCTACCAGGACATGCATGCATTTTATAAAGCCCTGAAGGCGGCCAGCAAGGGAGTCGTCGATCCGGTGACGGGAGGAGACGGACAGAATCCGGGCGGAGTCTCTTCGGAGGCGGTCTCCTACGAAGATCTGCTGGTCTATCTGAACAGCGAAAAGAGCAGCCGCACCGGCATGTATATCGCGGTGGCAATCGGCATTATCATTGAAACGATTATTATATGCGTCCTCTTAAGCGGAGGATTCCGTTGAAAAGCGCAACACACATGCGTATGAAGGAGAGAAGATGAAGGAAATGCTGCCGGTAATCGCCAGATATTCAATTGTGGGCGACAGAGAGTATCAGCAGGATTTATGTGCCTATGCGGAAAACGGCGGTCTTCTCCTGGCGGTTCTGTGCGACGGCATGGGAGGCATGGAAGGCGGTGAAAAGGCCGCCGAGGCAGGCGTCAGTACGATGCTCGGTCTCTTTCAGAGCATGCCGCCCGCCGGGATCGGAGAGGCGGCCGCCTGGATGCGGGCCGCGTTTGAGGCGGCGGACGCCAGTGTGGCTTCCCTGCGCGGGGAAAACGGCAGTCCCATGAATGCGGGCAGCACCGCCATAGCGGTCATGATCGAGGAGGGCCGCATGCAGTGGGGCTGTGTGGGCGACAGCAGGATTTATCTCATGCGAGGGGGAGTCCTGTCGACCGTGACCAGGATGCATAACTACAACCTGCGGCTCGATGAAATGCTGCGGGAGGGCGTCATCAGTCCGGAAGAGATGGAGAGGGAGAGCGTGAGAGGGGAAGCCCTGATCAGTTTTCTCGGGATCGGAGGACTGCCGCTCGCCGATACGGGGACGGAACCCCTGCCGCTTTATCCCGAAGACGTGATTATCTTATGCAGCGACGGACTGTATAAATCGATGGATGACCAGCAGATTCAGGCCGTTATTGAGGAGTCCGGCGGAAATGTCGAACTGATGGTGAGAAGGCTGGCCGACCATGCGCTCAGGCTGGCCACCGGGAAGCAGGACAATACAACCGTCATGGCGGTCCGGATCCTTTCCGGATCCCGATAAAAAACGGGAGGAACTTGATTGTGAAGAAATGCATGGGCTGCATGAACGATTATGAAGAGACGCGGGGCATCTGTCCGACGTGCGGCTATTCAGATGCCGCCGCGGAAGAACAGATGAGAAAAGCTCCGGACCTGATCGCGCCCGAGACGATTCTGGCGGGACGCTTCATCGTCGGCAGGGCACTGAGCCTGTCGGGCTTTTCCGCGGTCTACCTGGCCTGGGACGCCCTTCTGCTGAGGCGGGTCGTAATCCGGGAGCTGTTTCCCTACGAGCTGTGCAGGAGGGAGCCGGACGGACTGAGACTGACTCCGGAGCCCGGGGCGCCCAAAGGACTCATGACGGAATGCGTCATGAAGTTCGAGAGGGAGGTCTCGCTGCTGTCCGGGAGCCAGGATATACCGATGGTGCTGAATTACTACCGCTCTTTTAAAGAAAACGGAACAATCTATGCGGTCACGGAGTATCTGGAAGGCAGCACCCTCGAGGACCTTTACGGCGGGGACAGGAAAGCACCGGCTTCTCTCTGCAAAAAGATTCTGAGTACAGTCGGCGCGGCGCTGGACCAGCTTCATGCGAGAGGCATCATTCACGCGAATCTCAGCCCGTCAAGTATCTATATGTGCTCGAACGGGGAACTTGCGCTGATCGACTTCGGGATGACAAAGCGATGGCTCAGCAGCCGCATGAGAAAGGACCCGGGTATTCTGGACCTGCGGTACAGCGCGCCGGAGATCCTGATGCGGAAGGTGGATCCGACGGTCGACATGTATTCGGCCGGGGCTGTCTGCTGGCACCTGCTCACGGGAAAGAATCCGCCGGACAGGCTGAAGAAGCGGATTCACATACGCGATGAGGGTATGGGCAGACTGATTGACGAACTGACGGCGGCAAAGCCTGAGGACAGGCCGGAGAGTTTTCATGCAGCCGGCGTGTATACTTGAAATAACTGTCGGAGAATAAAGAGAATGGATCGAAATCATCAGCAGAATTCTTTTAAAAATGCAAATCTGAGCCGGGACGGCAGGAAAGGAAAGAAGGACGGCGGGGGGAAAAAGGTGCTTCCCGCAATCTGCGCGGTACTCCTCCTGGCCGGAATCGCTCTGATCACTGTCTATATCCTTCAGCGGCAGGGGATCCTGCCCGGAGGAGACCGGGCTCTGAGTGCCTCCATGTCCGTGAACGAGTCGGTCATTTCGGACCTGTCGGCAAGTGCGGCGGCAAGTGCGGCGGAAAGTGTCGCGGAGAGCACTGTGGAAAGTGTTGCGGAAAGTGCCGCAGAGAGCACTGCGGAGAGCGCTGCAGAAAGCGTACTTGAAAGCGCCGCGGAAAGCGCCGGGGGAGACGGGCATTCAGCATCTTCTTCCGTGACGGAATCCCGCAGTGAGACGGACGGAGAGACGGCCGGAGAGACGGACAAGGATACAGACGGGGAGACGGCCGGAGAGACGGAGGTGTAATGATTAACCTGACATATGCGGCCTGGTCAGGCCCTGGGGGGAGACCGTATAACGAGGATTATCTCCGGATGCGGCGCCATGAGGGCAGTTATCTGTTTGCGCTCGCGGACGGTCTGGGAGGCCTGGGTCACGGTGAACTTGCCTCGCTCACCGCGGTGGAGAGCGTGATCGGCCGCTTCACCTGGGAGGGCGCGCACCGCAGTTTCCTCGGCGAAGCGATGGAGACAGCCCAGGGGGCCGTGCAGTATAAACAGCAGGAATATCCCGAGACGAAAGGGATGAGCAGCACGCTGGTCATGCTGCTTCTGAGCAGAAATCATGCGCAGTGGGCTCATATCGGCGACTCCCGGCTGTATTTCTTCAGAAAAGGAAAACTGAAGGCAAGAACGTACGATCACAGTGTGCCGCAGATGCTGGTACAGATGCATGAGATCAGCCAGGAAGAGATCCGCTTTCATCCGGACAGGTCCAAGCTTCTGCGCTCTCTCGGCATGGAGTGGACGTCGGACGGATACGAGACGTCGGATCCGGTCACCTGTGAGAGCGGGGACGCGTTTCTTCTGTGCTCCGACGGGTTCTGGGAGCTTCTGCACGAGAGAGAGATGGAACACTGCCTCGTGAAGACGAAAGATGCGGGCTCCTGGCTGAAGCGGATGCTGAAAGCTGTGGACGATGCGGAAAAACAGCCCGGCAGCGACAACCTGTCGGCGATCTGTGTCAGACTCTGATCTTAATATAGAAGAATTTTCCGGAAAGGAAAGCCATCATGTCAACTCTGGTAAAATGTGTCAACGGGCACTTTTATGATGCGGATAAATCAAGAGACTGCCCCTATTGCAGAAGTATTGCGGAAGAGAGAAAACGGATCTCCGTGCGGCTGTCCGATCATCCCGTCGTCTCGGCGGATGACGAGGGAATCGGCGAGAGCGTGACGCAGGCCATGCCGGCGGGAGACGGAGGGTCCACTTTCCTTCCGGGAGGGGGCCCCATGCGCCAGGAGGGCCCCGGAGTCGACGACGACGGGGCGACGGTCGGGATGTTCAGCAGAGCCATGGGAACGAACTATATCACCGGATGGCTTGTCGGAACCGACGGGATCGTCAAGGGCAGGGACTACAGGATCTATCACGGCATCAGCTGGGTGGGAAGGAGTTATAACTCGGACATCATCATTCACGAGGATGCCGGCATCGCGGAATGGAAGCAGTGCGGCGTTGTGTACGACGGCAGGGGCAACCACTTTTTCCTGCTTCCGGGGCAGGGGACAACGACGTATCTGAACGGAGAAGTTCTGGAGAAGCCGATGCCGCTTCTATCCGGAGATGTCATAAACATGGGCAATTCAAAGTTTGAGTTTGTGCCGTTTTGCAGGGAGGGACACACATGGGACACAGAGGATTCCGCAAAATAAGATGTTTTACAGCCGTTCTGCTTATGCTGATCCTTTCGTTCTGCGGAGTCTGCCGGCCGGTGCGCGCGGATTCCAGCAACCGGAAAATCATGCAGCTGTATGTCAATAAGCCGGATATCACGGTGTATTACAGGCATAAGAAGGCCGACCGCAAGCTGGCGGCCTATCTCGACGGCGTCGCGCTTTCTCATGATAAGGACCTTGATTTCAAGGATGCGGACCTGGCCATCGAGCACTATCTGCTTGTGGACATCTCCGGATCCATCAGCGAGTTTGACCGGATCCGGGAGGCGATTCTGGAATTCCGCGGAAAACTGCGGAAGCAGGACCGCATGGTGATGGTGACATTCGGAGATGCGGTAAAGAAGGTGCTGGACGGATCGGAGACGGCGGAGCAGGCTGCATCGGTTCTGGAGGGAATCGGAGCCAACGACAGTACGACCGTTCTGGCGGAAGCCGTCAAGGAGACGGCGGCCATGATGGAAACGGCAGCCGATCCGGAGAAAAAGCTCCAGACCATGATCATCATTTCGGACGGAAAGCCGGATACGGACAACAAGGCCAGTATCGACAACGCGGAATCGACTCTCATTACCAAGGGAATCCAGGCGTATACGGTCGCGGTTGACAATAAAGAAGGCGACAGCAAGGAGGCGGTCAACAGCTACCGAAGCCGCTTTAATGATATCGCGGCAGCCACGGGCGGCCTGTCCGCAACGGTGGACAGCGCGGATGTGAAGGGCTCCGTCCTGAACGGCCTGCTCCAGGCCCAGGACGATCTGCTCGCTTCCCGGATCGCGGTCTTTGGCGCGCCTGACAACAAGGTCTCCCATAAAACGGAGGAGTTTGTCCTCGAGTTCAAGACCAAGGGCGTAAAGGATACGAGAAAGGTCCTGGTCGACAGCCATCAAGCCGACAAGACCGCTCCGGAACTGAAATCCCTTGAGGTCTCCGGCGACAAATCTCTGGTCGTGACATATTCCGAGAAGGTCAGCGGTGCCGACCGGGCCGGCAACTATGAAGTCAAGGCGGACGGCAAGGCGGTAGCCGTGACACAGGTGAAAGACAACAAGGACCTCACGTATACGCTGGTTCTGGCCGAGAACTTCAGAAATGCGGACTATACGGTGAGCGTGAGCGGCGTCACGGATACTTCCGAAGAAGCGAATGAGATCGCGAAGCCGGAGATCACCGTCACGGTCGACAACATCTCCCCGGAAATCGTCTCCGTCAGGAAGAACCAGGATCAGAACGGCTTCGTCATTCAGTTCTCCGAGAACGTGGAAGGGGCGGAGGATCCGGAGAGCTATACCGTCACGGCGGACGGAGAGGAGCAGGAGATCGCGAGGGTCGCCGGGAGCGAGGATTCCGACAGCAGCACCTATGAGATCGTTCTGAAAAAACGTCTCCGGAATGCGGACTACGAGATCGCCTGCAGCGGCATCACGGATGCCAAAACCGGAAAAAACGAACTGAAAGAGCCGACGGCGTCCCTCACCCTGACAAACGTGAAGGAGCCGACGACGGCGGAACTTGTTCTGCAGTTCCTGAGAGACTGGTGGCCGTTTGTCCTGACCGCACTTGTGCTCATCATGATCATACTGATTCTGCGGTTCGTGAAAAAGGTCAGGAGCAACAAATACACGATTGTCGACGGCGAAGTCGTGGAAACGGACAATGTCGAGGAGAAGTTCCATGTCGGCATGGAACAGGTGAGACAGGGGACTCCGATTGTCATGTGGCTGAGCAACGGCAGGGACGAACCGAAGAAGGTGGAGAGGATCCTGGACGGCAGCCTCTGCATCGGCAGATCCCCGAAGGTCTGCGATATTTACTGTGATGATCCCATGATGTCCAAACAGCACTTTATTCTCTCGAAGGAAAGCGACGGCAATTTCTATGTGACAGATCTGGAATCGAGAAACGGAACGATGGTCAATGGCGTCAGGATTACCGAGAAACGGCGGATCATGCCGGATGACGAGGTATCGGCGGGCAATATCCGGTTCCGGTTTGACTGGAGATAATCATGAGGATATGTGTCATATGTTCACAGGCCTATCCCGACAGCGGTTTTCGATGCCCCTCCTGCGGGTGTCCGGATGACTGGTATAATCTAAGAGAACTCGGTTTTCCGGCCAGTGTGGACCGCTCCTACAGGCTGGTAAGCGTGCGGCCGTCGGGAGGAACGAGGCCCCGTCTGATTCTGGAGGAACGGGCCGGCGGCGAACGGGTGTCGGCCGCCCTGCTTCCCAAATCCCGGCTGCGGGAGACGTTTCTTGAAAAGCTGCGCCTGCAGAAGGAGATCTGCTCAGACCGCCTGCCGCAGGTGCTGCGCATCGAGGAAGCGGACGGCGGGGGCTTCTTTTTCTACGAAGCCGTGGAGGCGGAGACGCTGGCCGAGCAGCTGGAGCAGGAGTTCCCGGCGGGCCGGCTTAAGGCTCAGGAGATCATGAAGGAGATCAGGGCGGCGCTGGAGGATCTGCACGCAGCTTCTTACAGATACGGCAGTCTTTTTACGGAACAGATTATCCGGAGGAACGGACGGGTCATGTTCGCGGATTTCGGCGCCGGGATGGCAGGACGGGGAGAAGGCATGACGATGAAGGAACTGCGGGGCTATCTGGAGAAAGGATATCTTGTGCCGGAATGACAGATTTTACGTGAGCAGCCCGACACTTTAAGAAGGAGGTTCTTGTGTCATGAGTTCGTATAGTGGTGCAGGCGGAGGAGCATACCGGGAGCGGGTGGAGGACAACCGTGCTTTCTGGAAGTATCTGGTGTTCGGTTTTCTGACATTCGGCATTTATGACATTTTCTGGTGCTACAGGCTGATCGAGGATATGAATATTGTCTGTGGCGCTGTTGAGACGGACCGCGATGACCGGTCGCCGAATTATATCGTACTGCTTCTGCTCACAATGGTCACGTTCGGGATCTACGGGCTGATCTGGTTCTATCACCAGGGTGACCGGATGAGGCGCGCCGGCAAAGAATACGGCGTTGAGATTGATGAGAAGGGATCGACGCTGCTTCTGTGGGTTCTTCTGGGAAGCTGGCTTGCGGGAATCGGGGTGCTCATGGGCTGGTATATTCTCATGAAGAACACGAACCGCCTGGCCAAGGCCTACAATTACAAGTTTATTGACAATGCGGACAAAAAAGAGCCCGGCAGAGACGTGCCTCCGGCAGGCGGCGGAGGCGGAGGAAACAGCAGGGATCCGGGCATTGTCACGGACAGTGTCAGTATCGTGGGGGCACAGGGAGTCCTGCGCTGTATCAAGGGCGAGTATAAAGGACAGTCGATCGATCTCAGCCAGAACGGTTCCGTGATCATCGGCCGGAGCGGACAGTACAGCCAGCTGATTCTCCTTGATCCGACAGTGAGCAGAAAGCACTGCCTGGTCAGGTTTGCCCGCTCGGAAAACGCTTTCTACGTGACGGATTATTCGTCCATGGGCACATGGATGAACGGATCGATCCGTCTGAGACAGAATGTCGCCGAGAGGTGTCCGGTCGGATCGCGGCTGACTCTGGGCGACGGCAAGAACGAGTTCCTGCTTCAATAACGAAGCGGTTATCAGTGACAGTTTGTGTACAGTAAATAAAGGAGGATTCATAAAATGAAACTGACAAGATGCAGCAACGGACACTTCTATGATGCCGAAAAATATTCATCCTGCCCGCACTGCGCGGGATCCGGCGACTCAGGCACGGTCCCGTTTTCCCCGGGCTCTCCGGCGGCTCCGGGACCCCAGGGCGGGAATGACGATGTGACCGGCAGCTTTATTCCTCCGCAGAATATGCCCCCCGTCAAGCCGGGAGGATTTGATTATTCCGCAGGCAATAATAATGTGACCATGCCGGCAGACATACCGTCCGCTCCCGATGATGACGGAAAAACCGTCGGTTTCTTCAGCTGGACAGCCGCCGATCAGAGAGAGGGCCAGACGGGCGCGGTCTCTGAACAGCAGATGCGCCGCGAGACCGTCAATCCCGTCGTCGGATGGCTTGTCTGCATCGAAGGATCAAACTACGGCAAAGCGTTTAATCTCTATACAGGAAAGAATTTCATCGGAAGAGATCAGAGCATGGATGTCTGCCTCGCGGGGGATACCACGATCTCGAGAATGCGCCACGCCATCATCGTCTATGAGCCGAAGCAGAGGATCTTCTTCGCCCAGCCCGGTGATTCCCATGAACTGTTTTACTGCAATGACGATGTCGTTCTCTCCAGTGTCAAGCTCCATGACAGAGACGTGATCACGATCGGAAAAACCGTCCTCAAGTTTGTGCCCTTCTGCGATTTCTCATTCGGATGGGGGGCCGGCGAGAGCTGAAAATGCCGGGAAATCTGACATGTAATAAGAGCAGAAAGGGATGACTGCGATGCAATACGATCGAATCTGTTACCGCTGTCTGAAGGAGAAAGACCGGCCGCAGGATATCTGTCCGTACTGCGGGAGAAATCCGGCTGACTATATTAAAAACAGCCTGAAGCCGTATATGCTGCCGCCGGGTGTGCCGCTCCACGGCAAGTATCTGGTCGGGGAAGTCCTGGGCGCAGGGGGGTTCGGGATCACATATATCGCCATGGATCTGGTACTTGAGCGGAGAGTTGCCGTCAAGGAATTCTTCATGCAGGGAAACATGTACCGGAACAACCGGGAGTCTCTGGAGGTCTCCGTATCCAATAACAGCCGGACCCCCGAAAAGGTCGTGGAGATCAACCGGGTTAAGTTTGAGGAAGAGGCAAAGACACTGGCCCAGCTGGAGCAGATGAAGGGCATTGTGGGCGTCTTTGAGTTTTTTAACGAAAACCGGACGTCCTATATCGTGCTGGAATATCTGGACGGGGAAACCCTGAAACAGAAGGTGCAGCGTCAGGGAGGCCGCCTGGAGTATGGGCGCGTGATCGAACGCCTCCTGCCCGTGATGGAGTCGCTCGCGACCCTGCACGACCGGAAGATTCTGCACAGGGACATCAGTCCCGACAATATCATGGTGCTGAACGACGGAGGCATGAAGCTGTTTGACTTCGGCGGAGCCAAGCAGCTGCACGATGATGAAGAGCAGCACAGTATCATGGTGATGAAAAAGCCAGGCTACACGCCGGTCGAGCAGTATTTCAACCGTGAGCTGGGACCCTGGACGGACGAATACGCGCTGGCCGCGACGATTTATTACTGCATCACGGGATCCCGCCCGGTCGAGTCGATTCAACGGAGCTATGAACATGATCCGCTGCGGAAGCCGTCCGAACTCGGCGCGGTGATTCCCGCGCATGACGAGAGAGTGCTGATGAAAGCGCTCTCCATCAAGCCGGAGGACCGCTATCCTTCGGTCAGGGATTTCCGGGCCGCGCTTCTTGACAGCTACGAGCCGCCGGAGCCGACGCGCGCCCCGTCGGGCAGCACAAAGACACCGGTCAAACCGGGAGGAAAGCCGCCCGGCATGTCACCTGTCCTTGTGCTTGTCCTGGTCGTCATCGGAGTTCTGGCGGGGATTCTGGCTGCGGCGGGCATATCCGCCGTTTTACAGGGCAGGCAGGAGAGCACGGGAACAGCGGAATTGACCGCTGACACAGTGGAGGATGCCGATGCCCCGCTGCTGGAGGCTGATGAAGTGACGGAGGAGACTCAGGCGGCTTCCGAAGAGACTGTTTCCACGGCAGGGACGGTCTCTTCGGCGGGAACTGCTTCCCAGGCGCAGGCGGCCTCAAAAGAAAACACGCCGATTCCGACCGTGGAGCCGACTCCGACCGCGGAGCCGGAAGAAACTACGCCGATTCCGACCGTGGAACCGACCGCGGCCACGGATACCGGGACAAAGGCGGGTGGCAACGACGGACCCCGGATCATCACACTCGAAGAAGCCGGGCTGAGTGATCACGAGATAAACTGGAAGGACCCGGTTCTCGAGGAGCGCATGCGGGAAAAGACAGGCATCAAGGACCGCCCGGTCAGACTCAGCGATGTCTGGGAGACGCAGGAATTTATGATCAACGGGAAAGCCGACAGCGGCGGCGATGGCGGGATCACCGATATCTCGGCTCTGGGCGAGCTGCGGAATCTGCAGAGGCTGAACCTGAACTATAATGCGATTCAGGATATTTCGCCTCTGGCAAACCTTGAGAACCTGACCTGGCTGACCATCAACACCAACAAGATCACGGATCTCACGCCGCTCAAAGAGCTGCAGTATCTGGAGACACTGGATGCGAGCAATAATCAGATCGGGGATTTCTCCGCGTTCGAGACGATGCCCTCGCTTGCGAGAATCTCCGTCTACGGAACGGGCCTTAATGATGAGGGCCTCCGGAAGCTCCTCGGGCATCTGGAGCCGAAGGAGCGCGTGAAGAAGCTGGATATCGGCGGCAACAATATAACGGATTATTCGGGATTCGCGGAACTGGTCAACATTGAGAAGCTGGCCATGTGGGACAGTCAGGTTGATGACATGAAGCTGAAAGAACTCGTCTCCGTTATAAAGAATCTGCTGAATCTGACTCAGCTGACCCTCCGGAATAATGAAATTTCAGATCTGACCCCCTTGATGGAACTGCCCCGGATTGAGGTGCTCAACCTGTATCAGAATCTGATCATGGATATTACACCGCTCGGCAGCCTGAAGCATCTGAAGGAGCTGCGGCTCGGCGGAAACCATATCAGCGATCTGAGTCCGGTTGACAAAAGCATTATTAAAGATATCGATCAGGTGCTGTGAAAGAAAGCGGCTTTGTCTATTGAACAGTAAGGAGCAGCATGTTATGAAAAGAAAGTGGCTGTCACACAAGGCATGGATTCTGCTTGCGGCGGCGGTTTTATCCGCGGCGGCTGTCCACGGGGATGACGCGGTCCCGTTTACTTCGGCTGCCGAAGAAGGGGATCTCGTGACATTCGGGAAATACGAGCAGGATCCGGACGATGACGGGGACAGCTTCAGAGCGCTGGAATGGCGCGTGCTGGAGAAGACGGATGACGGGGCGCTTCTCATTACGGACAAGGTGATCGCCGCGCTTCCGTTTGAGTCCGCCGACGAGCGGACGGAGACGGACGATCTGAAGAAAACGTGGGAAGAGTGTTCGCTCCGGAGCTGGCTGAATGATGTTTTCCCGCAGATTGCCTTCTCTGCGGAGGAGCAGGATCTCATCAGGACGACGGAGGTCAGTACTCCCGACAACGGTGATATTGACGGCGGTGAGGATACGGAAGACAAAGTGTTTCTCTTAAGCGGAGAGGAAGCAAGGAAGTATTTCGAGAGAAAGACGGACCGGCAGGCGCAGGCGACGGTCAGGGCAGCGGAAGCTGACGAGGGCCTGACGGTATTCCGCTCAGAGCTTGCAGACGACAATGTGTTCTGGTGGCTCCGCTCCCCGGGCAGTAAAGAGGAATGTGCGCAGGTAGTCGGCGCGGAAGGTTCCGTGGCCGAAGGCGGCTATCTGGTGAGCCGGCTTGATATCGGCGTCCGTCCGGTTATCAGGGCGGAGATGCCGGAGAAGGAAGTTAGTGAATCCGGCGGAAACAGGGACTACGGGACGCCGGTCGTGCCGGAGGGCACGGGCGTGCAGGATTATCCGGGAGCGCAGGGAGACCTGACGGACAGTGTAACAGAAACGGATGGGGTTCTGGCTCCTCCCTGAAGTGTTCATCGGGAACGGACAGATCTGCGCCAGATGCGTATGCAAAGAAGAACGGAATGAGAGAACGGATATGAGCAAGAAAAGAACTGTATGCATGATTGCGGCGGCTGTCGTATCCGCGTGCATGCTCGCGGGAATCATGCTGAATTATATTGTGGTTGACTTCAGTAAGATCGCCGACAAAATCGGACTGCCGGACTTAAGCTTCGCCGGCTCTGTCATCGGCTTTTTTTCCGGGCGCGACAATTCCATCACGATGAGCGGGCTTGTGCTTCTCCGCAATCTGTTTAACGGCACGGGCAGCCAGTTTCCGCAGGGCATGGACAGCCTGCTCCGGATCTGCATGATTCTGGTAGGAGTCCCCTATCTGATCTGCGCCGTGACGCTGGTCCTCTCTTTCCTGCGCCGCACTTGGAGCTATATTGTGACGATTGTGCTGGCCTGTGCGGGAGAGTGTGCGGTGATCGGAGGTCTTGTTCTGATCCTGCCCAAAGCAATCAGCTCCCACATTCATTCCCTGATTGACGTCAGTCTGGTTCCCGAGAAAACCATCCGGACGGTGCTCTTTGAGGGAGCAGGTCCCGCCTGGTGGATCATGGCTGCCGGATTTGTACTTCTCATCATTATATCTGCCGTCGGCATTCCCGGCGGTGCGAAAAAGCAGGCAGCGGAGGAAGCGCCGCCTGAGCCTCCCGCAGGCGGTGCGGCGGAGGACGGGCAGCCGGAGACCGGCTTTATCTGCGAGTTCGGCCCGCTTGACGGTGTGCAGATCCCTCTTATGCCGGATGAGGCAATCAGGATCGGCTCGGATCCGCAGAGATGTCAGGTAGTGGTTCAGGATCCCGGAGTGGAGGCCGTTCACTGCGAACTGCGCTGGAACGGGACTCTGAATCTGTATGAGATCCGCGATGAATCAGACTCCGGGGTTTATCTGATGGGGAAAAAGGTTGGCAGAGACATACATGCCCAGGCCGGCCACGGCGATGTGCTCTGTCTGGGAGACGGCAGCAGAAGAATTTATCTGATCTGAGTGGCATTTAGAAGGAAGAAATCATGAAATGTCCAAATTGCGGTAGAAAGATTGCGGACGGATATGAATACTGTCCGAAATGCGGGAAGAGACTGGACGGAAGCGGAGGAGCTGAGGAGCGGCACAACAATCCGCTTCTCATGGCTGTGATCGTGATCGGCAGCGCTGTTGTCGGAGCCGGCCTGTTTTTCGGATTCAAGAGTGCCGGCAACAGATTTCCCAAGCAGGTGACAAATCAGCCGGGCGTCGTCTCGGAGGAATCCCGGGAATTGAGCGGAAGTGCTTTGCCGGCCAGTTCGTCAGATGCGGGCGGAGTGACGCCGGCACCGACGGACGAACCGACACCGGAACCGACGGCTGAACTGACGCCGACGCCGACACCGACGCCGACGGCCGAACCGACGCCGACGCCGACGGCCGAACCGACACCGACGGCAACGCCAACTCCGACGCCGACACCGACACCGACACCGACGCCGACGCCGACACCGACACCGACGCCGACACCGACGGCAACGCCGATTCCGACGCCGATTCCGACGCCGATCCCGACGCCGACGCCAACGGCGACGCCGATCCCGACGCCGATCCCGACGCCGGTTCCGACACCGGAACCAACGCCGGCCCCGACACCCGTTCCGGTGCCCATGATTACGATTCCGTGCGGAATCGAGGTGCCCGCTTCGGAATTTGAGTATCCGGACAGCAGCCAGAGGGCGTATACGCAGGCTGAATTCACTGCTTACTTTACAGGGGAACAAAGGGATAAGTATTATAAATCCCAGATCTTTATCGATGAGATTTTCGCGAGATATGGCTATTCCTTCTCCGAGACATCACAGAGGCCGGGAAAAGCTATTTTCGATAAATATAAGGACAAGGAGTGGTATCAGAAGGCGATGGCAAGCTGTCCTTCACAGAGTATGGACACGCTGCTGTTCCAGGTCATGACTTCTACGGAATACAATAATGTCATGGCCGTCAATTCGTGGCAGGAAGCAAATAACTGTATGTTCGACAGCTGACCCTTAAGGGTCAGCTGTTTAATTCTTCCTGAATGCGGTTGTTGGTATCCGGCTGGACCGGCACGAGGATTTCGTTCTGTGTCGAATACAGACCGTCGTAGGGCACCCTGGACTGGACGAGTTCAAAGTCGCGGTAGGACGGCAGCTGCGCCATCAGGGAGATCATCGAGAGACTGTCGATGTTGTGGGTGATATACGGGAGGGCGCCTCTGATGAAGGCGTTCAGCTCCTGGGCGTTCATGGACTTGACCCGGGACATGATCTGGCTCAGCACGAAGCGCTGTCTCTCGGTCCGCTCATAGTCCGAATTGCCGACGAAGCGGATGCGGGAGTAGCCGACCGCCATGAGGCCGTCCGCGTTGTAGCTGCCGGCGCCGTTCTCGTAGAGATGGCCGGCGGAATCGATTCCCTGGGTATTGCACATGTCCTGGATCAGACCGTTTGCCGTAGTGGCTTCCTCCTCCGAGACTTCGATGGTGACGCCGCCGAGAAGGTCGATAATACGGGCCATGGATACAAAATCGACACAGGCGTAATGATCGATTTTAATCCGGTAATTGCTCTCGATCGTACTTACGAGCAGTGTCGGGCCTCCGATGGCACAGGCCGCATTCAGCTTTCTTGCCCCGTAGGACTCAATGTCCGCATAGAGATCCCGCATCAGGGAGATCAGGTGGATCCTGCGGGTCTTTTTGTTGATGGACGCCACGATCATGGAATCGGAATTGCCGTTCCAGCTGGTATCCCGTCTGTCCACGCCGATCAGCAGGATATTATACAGGTCTTTGTTCTCGGGGAGTGCTTCCGTGCCCGCCGAAGCCGGAGCGAGAGCGGCGAGTGCGGCTTCATCCTCCGCCGAGAGCCGGGTGCCGTCGACGGCATCCTGTGAAATTTCCGCAGTATGGCTGTCGCTCACATAATGAGCCAGTCCGTAGTAACTCCGGAAGAGAATAAAACCGCCGATGAGGACCGCTACAAAAAGGCCCAGAATGACACATGCCAGAATCAGTCTGATGTTTGGTTTCTTTTTACCGCCAGATTTGTATTTTGCCATAAGAATACCTTTCTTTTAGAATTATGTCAGTTTGTGGCTGATGTCTATTGTACCTTCTGAGGCATATGTAAGGCAAGTGGAGTGAAAGAAAAGGAATTCCCCGGAATTTCCCAAGGGAATGGTGGGATTTGAAGCAAAGCTGTGTTATAATGTTCTTTACATGTCTGAAAAGAGTGAGAAATCTGCGGCAAAAAGGGCCGGAATACACTGCTTTTTGCGTAATATCAGACACACGAGACAAGTGATGACAGGAGAAAGCCATGTTAGAACTGCAGCATGTATCGTTCGATGTGAGCGATGAGAGAGATAAAAATATCGGGATTATCGAGGATCTGAGTCTGGTTATCCCGGACCGGAAGTTCGTGGTTGTGACCGGACCGAACGGCGGGGGCAAGTCCACGCTGGCCCGCCTGATTGCGGGTGTGGAGAAGCCGACGGCCGGACGCATCCTGTTTGACGGCACGGATATCACCGAAATGAGCATTACGGACAGGGCAAAGATGGGAATCAGCTTCGCCTTCCAGCAGCCGGTCCGCTTCAAGGGCCTGCAGGTGCTTGACCTGATCAGGCTGGCATCCGGCAACAGGAATCTCTCCGTGGGAGATGCCTGCGAGTATCTGTCCGCGGTGGGCCTCTGCGCGAGGGATTATATCCGGCGCGAGGTCAATGCGTCTCTGTCGGGCGGGGAACTGAAGCGCATCGAGATCGCGACGGTGCTGGCGAGAAAGACCAGACTCTCCGTGTTCGACGAGCCGGAAGCGGGAATCGATCTCTGGAGCTTTCAGAACCTGATCCAGGTATTCGAAAGAATGAGAAAAGATATCAGCGACAGCTCCATCATGATTATTTCGCATCAGGAGCGCATCCTGAATATCGCGGATGAAATCGTGGTGCTGGCGGACGGAAAGATCCGGAGCCAGGGACCGAAAGAAGAGGTGCTCCCGGAACTGATCGGGACGGACGCGGCGGTGAACGCGTGCCAGAAGCTTCTGTAAGCATTAGTGCAGCCTGAAGACTGCAGTGAGGTGGGACTAGAATATGATTGAGATGGATGCGATCCAGAAAAGGATCATCGAGGAAGTGGCGGACCTGCACGAAGTGCCGGAGGGCGCCTATAATTTCAGAGCCAACAGCCAGCTCGCCGGACGCAATACGACAGCGAATATCGATATCGTGTCTAAGGACGACGGGAGCGGTATCGATATAAAGATCAAACCCGGGACTAAAAACGAGAGCGTCCATATCCCGGTTGTGGTCAGCGCTTCAGGCCTGAAGGAGACCGTATATAACGATTTTTATATCGGCGAGAACAGCGACGTCGTGATCGTGGCCGGCTGCGGGATTCATAACTGCGGGAATCAGGACTCGGAGCATGACGGAATTCACCGCTTCTATGTGGGCAAAGGGGCGAAGTGCCGCTATGTGGAGAAGCACTACGGCTCCGGCGACGGAGAAGGAAAGCGGATCCTGAACCCCGGCACCGAGGTTTACATGGAGGAAGACAGTTCCATGGAGATGGAGATGGTTCAGATCAAGGGCGTCGACTCGACGGTCCGGACCACGACGGCGAAGCTTGCGGCCGGCGCCCGGCTGGTCGTGAGGGAGAGGTTGATGACCCACGGCGACCAGACGGCAGAGAGCGTCTACAGAGTCGAGCTGAACGGCGAGGGCTCCAGCGCCGATGTGGTGTCGCGCTCTGTCGCGAGGGACCGCTCCTGGCAGAAATTTGACGCCTGCATCACCGGCAATGCGCCCTCCAGCGGCCACACCGAATGTGATTCCATTATCATGGATGAAGGAAAGATTCTGGCTGTGCCGTCACTGGAGGCGAACTGTGTTGATTCCATGCTGGTCCACGAGGCGGCAATCGGCAAAATTGCCGGGGAACAGCTGGTCAAACTGATGACGCTGGGTCTCACTGAGACGGAAGCGGAGGAGCAGATTATAAACGGATTCCTGAAGTAAGAAAAATAGAAAAGAAGTGTATGATGATCCGGGAGCCCCCCTGCGGGAGTCCGGATCATTTCGATTATAATATGATTACAGAGCCAAAAGCCTGACCACACGCCGTGTGAAGAACCATGCTGCGCCTGTCGCTTCAGCCCTGGCCGGGACCGTGTCAGAATTAGGGCATAGGACTGAGGGTAAAAATGTGGTATGATGGGCTCAAAAGAAGGCGTTCTTTTTCCGGATTGTCCGGACCGGAAGCGTCACTTAACAGGGGAACTGCGGAACAGATCTGCGTTCCGCATGGAACTGGAGGTGCTGATGATGAAAAAACGTTTATATAAAATGCTGACTGCCGTGACCTGTGCGGCCATGCTCTCATGCATGGCTCCCGCTGTTTCCGTTCCCGCCGACGACTGGACCGAAGGCGGCTGGGACGAAGGCGGCTGGGACGAAGGCGGCTATGATGAGGGCGGCTGGGATGAAGGCGGCTGGGACGAGGGCGGCTTTGAAGAAGGCGGCTCCGAAGATGTCTTCGACGGCAATGAAGGCGGAGAGACAGACCAGGGCGGATCTGACGGAGCGGCCATGGAGACCAGCTACACGTCGGTCAATTTTGCCGATCTGGTGACAGAGAGAGCGTCCGTCCCGACTTCGGCCGACGGGAGCGTCACGGGCTCGTCAGGCGCATTTGACGGCACGTTTGTGATCAGTGCGGGGGCAAAGAATCTCGTCAGCGCGATTGCGGAATCCGCGAACGCGCAGGGAGGCTCCGGCTCCATCAGCGGATCCGGAGGCGAACCTTACGTGAAGGCCGTGATCCGTTTTCCGGACGGTGTGACGGTCGGAAGCGCGGAGGTTGAGAACGGTCTTTCTTCCTGTTCTCTCGAGGCCGAATCCGATTATACAAATACTGTCACGGTGAAAATCAATGTCAAGGGCGGGGATCTTTCATCGTTCCTGAGCAACTATAACAGTGATCAGTCTGAAGGGGAAGGATCCGCCAAAAAGGCCGTGATCCGGATCTCCTACAGCGGCGATATCGGGAGCGGAACGGACCTGGACGGCCCCTCCAATACGGTTTCATTCTCTACTTCCGAAGAACACAGACAGATCCAGGCGGGGAACCAGCCGGTCGAGTATTCGTTTGACGGAGGAACGAGATGCGCCGGCGCCGGTGCGGCCGAAGAAGGGAATGCCGGCGGAGAAGAGGATGCTTATACCGAAGGTGAAGAGGGCATCGACACCGAAGGAGGAGAGGACTTCTATACCGAAGGCGAAGAGGGTATCGACACCGAAGGGGAAGAAGACTTCTATACCGAGGGAGAAGACGGCATCGACACCGAAGGGGAAGGAGATTTCTATACCGAAGGTGAAGACGGCATCGACACCGAAGGGGAAGGAGATTTCTAT
>CACXFM010000100.1 GCA_902766955.1 uncultured Lachnospiraceae bacterium
GCCGGAAAGCGTTTTCTGCCCGAAATATAAGGTTAGAAAATTTTTATCTTTTTTTTCGGGAAAATTCCCCATCCAGGATTTTTATATGTATAATAGTAGATGTTGTATATATGGGGAGCCTCTGCGGGAATATATGGGATTTCTTACGCAGAGCATCCGCGGCTTTTCCTTTTTAACAGCCGCGTCCTAAAAGGGGAGAACACCAGCTATGGGAAAGGGATTTACGAAGAAGACCAAAAGACTGCTTCTTCGAAAAATACTTCCGGCCGGGATCGGGCTTGTCGCCTGTGCGGGATGTGCATACGGCGTCAATTCCGCCCAGTACAGATCCCGTTTTCTGCCGGGCACATTTATTAACGGAATTAATGTCACTGATCAGACCATCGACGAAGCGGAAGCAAATCTCAGAAATAAAGAAGAAGATTACGCACTGACACTGCGGTTCCGTTTCAACGAAGAGGAAACGCTTGACAAGGACGATCTGAAGCTCAGCTTCGACTGCGCCGACGAACTGCAGACCATTCTGGATCAGCAGAACGGCATCGCATGGATCATTCACGAGTTCAGCGAACCCCAGGCCTATACCCTGAAAACAAAACTGCGCTGTGACGACGCGGCGCTCGCGGAGACGCTGTCCGCTCTGCCCGAGCTCAACCCGGACAACATCATCGAGCCCGTCGACGCCAATCTCAGTTTCAACGAGAACGACCTCACCTTTAAGATGGTTCCGGAGATCGACGGCACCAGGCTCGATCAGGAGGCTCTGGCGGATGCCGTCAGGACTGCGGTGAGCAGGAAAGAGAGTGTTCTTGATCTCAATAAAACCGAAGGCATCTACGAGGCACCGAAGATCCGCTCCGGCGATGAAGCCCTGACAAATCGTCTGAACAGCCTGAATAAACTGCTCGGAGTCAATATAACCGTCACACTGAGCGACGGCGTCGAACGGGTCATCGACAAAAATGTCACCAAAGACTGGATCGCGGTCAACAAGGAAGGCCTTTATGTGGTCGACGAGGCCGCAATCGCCGCCTCCTGCGCCGACTATGTGGCCACGCTCGCGAAATATGACGACTGCTACGGTTATTACAGAGGCTTCGCCTCCACCAATTACGGCATGCAGCGCTTCGATTCCGAGAATCTGCACGGCCATACTCTCGACCAGGCCGCCATGTCGGAAAAACTGAAAACCATGATCCTGAACGGGGAGAGCGGCACCCTTGAACCGGTCTACTCCGAATATGAAGATGATCTCGATCCGCGTTTCGGCGGAACCTATGTCGAAGTCGACATCTACGCGCAGAGAGTCTACTACTATGAGAACTACGAGCTCGTCTATGACTGCGACTGCGTGACGGGCACGGAAGGTTACCGCAGCACGCCGTCCGGAATCTTCAGCATTCAGGAGAAACAGCACGGCCGCTATCTGAACGGCTACACTTCGGACGGACAGCTCGCCTACTCATCCTATGTGGAGTACTGGATGTGCTTCTATCCCCACTACGGGCTGCACGATGCACAGTGGCGCGGCTCCTTCGGCGGTGACATCTACACGTACGACGGATCACACGGATGCGTCAATCTGCCCTACAGCGCGGCGGAGACGCTGTACAGCATGCTGGAATATGACACGCCGGTCATCATTCTCCGCGGCCAGTCCTACGAGGATGAGTCGGAAGAGACAGAAAGCCATAACGAGAACACGGATTCCGAGTACTACGAAGAAGCCGAAGAAACAGGATATTGAAGACGAAGGGGTCAGACACCCGGATAACGCTTTAACGCGTCATACGGCGTCTGACCCCTTTTACGATCTTCATCACAATATGGACCGTCGGGTAGGCTATCATCCACAATCCCGTGCCGCCCGCAAGTGACGTATAATACACCAGCATCCCGTTTTCTTCCGACGCATGGACCCCGAACCCGAATACAAGAAAAAAATACGCGATATAAAATGCCGCCGCAGCCTTGAGCCCCGGCACCATCTCCCTTAAAAGCACCAGATACAGGAAACCGTACATAGCCAGAAAGAACATGGTGACGGCCAGTGTCCCCGGCAGCAGCTCCGCGCCTCCCTCCGTGGCCATCGCAAGCAGGGTCCCCGCGCAAATAAGAACCGCGGTAAAACCAAACCGCCTGTACTCACCGCGTCTCGCATGCACTCCTCTGTATGAATCCAGCATCCGGTACAGCCGCTTCTCTTCCTCCGACTCGAAAACCTCCGCCCCGCGGTCGAACCCGTAATACCGGATCAGCAGATCGAGCGAGGCATTTTTAAGCTTCTCCCGCTTCACCTGTCCGGCTTTTCCGGACCCGAGATTCGTGAGGAAGCGCCAGTTGATCTTCTTGCAGAGCGCCTCGAGAAACTGAGGATCCCGCGCGGTCCCCGCATCCGCTTTTTCGAGAAAATCCCTCATCTGACCGGCGTCGGCAAAGATTTCGCCCTCCTCGACGGCCCGGAGCTGTTCACTCAGATGCTCTTCCCTTGCGGCCTCGTCCTTCTCCGCCCGGCCGATGATCTCCTCGAAGTCATACTCCTCACCGTCTCCGCCGCCGTCATCCGCAAGCTCCGTCCTCTCCCGCTGCCCGGAAAAATCCCCCTCATCATCCCGGGAAAAATCCGGCCCGGAATACGCCGCTTCCACACCCTCCGCGTCTTTCAGCAGCAGCGTGTAGGCGCTCCGGATCCGCGCAAACCCCTCGGGATCCTCCTCCGGATGGTGGCGCTTCGCCTCCCGCGCATAGGCACTCTGCAGTTCCTTTTTTGTAAATGTACACGAAAGGCCAAGCAGCTGCCTGGCCTCCGCCGCCGTCATGACGCCTCTCCGCACCCGGGACGCCCGGTATCAGTCGTCCCAGAGATCACTGTATTCATCCTCTTCATCATCATAATCCGACTCCTTGTAGACGAGCACCGGCATCGCCTCCACGAAGGGATCGTAATCCCCCGCTCTGTCCAGGAAATCCTGTACATACTTCCTGTACTTCCTGATCTCCCGCTCGCTCCCCTTCTTCAGAACGGCTTCATATCCGGAAATGCAGTTCATGACCGCCGGCTTGTCTTCCGCTCCGCTCGCCTCGAAGAGTGCGTGCAGCTGCTCCATGAGGAGCCGGTTTTCCGCCCTGTCTTTCTCTTCGAGCTTGAAGTGTTCGAGATAGACCAGCTTCTTTTTTACCGCCTCCTCGTCCGCCTCCTGCGAGAAAACCCTGCTGAATTTCACGCCCGTGGAGCAGACCGTGACATCGACAATCAGGATCCCGTCGAGATCATAAGTGAACCGCACATCCACCTTCTCCTGTCCCGCCGGTGCGGGCCGCACATCAATCAGAAGGTCTCCGAGAAAGAGATTGTCGGCGGCATAAGGATGCTCGCCCTGATAAACATCCACCCGGACATGCTTCTGGTTATCGACTGACGTACAGTAAGTCTGCTTCCTCGATGCGGGCAGCGACGTATTTCTCGGTATCAGCACGGACATATAATTTCTGCCGGAATCCGAGGGATTTCGAATGGAAGTCCCGAGCGAGAAGGAACTGATGTCGGTCATCACATAGTCCTTCAGATCCCCTTCTCTCCCGATAATGCCGCAGATAGCACCCAGCCCCATTGCGATCATCTCATCCGCGTCTCCGGCAATCTTCATCTTCCGTCCGAACAGATGCCGCAGGTAAGACCTCACAATCGGCATTCTGCTCGATCCGCCCGCCAGCACCACCGCGTCGATATCCGCAGTCGTCAGGCGCCGGTCTTTAAGCACCTGTCCGATCAGCTTTTTGATTCTGGCAAAAATATCGCCGGACGCATGCATCAGTCTCTGGTTGGTAAAACTGCTCTTCAGGTTTTCCCCGTTGACCGGTGCGACGAGAAATGCAAAATCCTTCTCGGTCAGAGTCTTCTTGCAGGCTTCCGCCCGCTTCAGGACCACCGCATATTCTGCGCTTGACAGCGCCCGCTTTTTCAGTCCGTGCTCATGAAGGAAATCTTCCGCAATGGCGGCATCGAAATCATTGCCCCCCAGCCGGTTGTCACCGGCGATCGACTCGATCTGCACGACGGTGTCAAAGCAGCTCACGACAGAAACGTCCAGTGTGCCGCCTCCGAAGTCGAACACCAGGTACAGTTTCTCTTCATCCGTCTCCATATAAGCCGCCAGAGCAGCCGCACTGGGCTCGTTGATAATGCGCTTCACGTTAAGGCCCGCCAGCTTGCCGGCCATTTTCGTGGCCGTCCGCTGCTTGTCATGAAAATACGCGGGAACCGAAATAATGGCCTCCGTCACCGGCTCCCCCAGATAATCCTCTGCATCTTTGACGAGCGACCGGAGCACCAGAGCGCTCAGCTCCTCGGGCTTCATCTTCTCTCTGCCCAGTTCATATACCCGGTCCGTTCCCATGTCTCTCTTAAACGAAGCCGCCGTGCGTTCCGGAGCTGTCACCAGCCGCTCGCGGGCCTCCTGGCCCACAATCGTCGTCCCGTCATCCAGAATACTCACGACGCTCGGGGTGAGCACAGACCCGTACCGGTTCGGCACAAGCTCGGTCCTGTTATTCCTGAACACCGCACAGAGAGAATTTGTCGTCCCCAGGTCGATCCCGATCATTGTCATCATGCCACCTCATACTTCCATTTTGGCCAGCGCCGCGTTTTTGTAAGACGGATCGCCCGTCACCTCTTCAAGGACGCGGATCTGATCCGGGAAATGGATCTCCGCCGCCTCGTCCGCGACTTCGATCTCCAGAATCGCCCGGTCCTGCCAGAAGGGATACACATCAATTTCAAAATACTGCGTGTCATAATTCAGGCAGTATCTGTTTTTCGTGATGGGATGCCGCGCCGGGTCCGCGCTCTTCAGAAGTCTCCTGTATTCCTCTTCCGTGAGGCGGGTCTCCGTGCTGATCCGCTTCATGCCGTCGATCGACCGTTTTCTCGTCTCGTAGTAGATATAATTACCGCCCTCGCCGCGCCTGCGGATCCTGAGTTCTTCTCCCTTTGCGGACTGCAGGTAAACCTGCTCAATCTCGACCCGTCTGCACAGCGGATTATGCTCAAGCCACTCAATATCGGGATAGGCGATCAGGAACTTTCTCTCCATCTCATAGGGATGGTTCTCTCCCAGGAACTCTGCGATCTCCGTCTCCAGCCGCCTCATCTTCCCTTCAAAATCCGTCGAATTATCGATGACACGCAGATGTTTGTGTCCGGTCCAGCAGGCCAGAAGCCTGTCGTCCAGAGCCACCGCCTGCTCAACCGTCTCATAGCGCGCGCTGTTATTGGCGGAGCTGTAGAAGCTCTCCGCTCCGTTCGCCGCCGTCACCAGGTGAAACACCGCGTCATAACTGTCGCGGGAGCGGACCTCGTTGGCACCAAGCGCGCTTAAGACGCGCCCGAACTCCTCAGCCTCCATATAGGCCTTGTTATCCATGACGCCCCGGTCGCAGACGATCAGGATTTTCTCCTCCTTCATCGTCTCCGCCGCCTGCAGGAAAAGCCTCTCTTTTGTCATCTGCAGTTCCACCTGACACAGCTGATAGTCGATATTCGTGCCGCAGGTCCAGGGTGCCACGCCTCCCGTGATCAGTTCCGTCGCCGTCTCCGGCACGATCAGGACGGCATACCCCCTCTGGGCAAACGCATTCCGGATCCAGCTCATGGCCGTCGACTTGCCCGCGCAGGGGCCCCCTGTTATGACAATCTTTTTTATATTCTGCATGATCGGCTCCTTCCCCATACCGCGCCGGACATCATACGCATGTAGCGCAGTTCCTTTCCGTCCCGCTCAATGACGGCGCAGATCTCATCAAATACGCCCCGCACAAAAGTTTCGGTGAGTTCCACCTTCACGGAATTCCGGTAGTATTCCGGATGCTTTTTTCTGTCCTCCTCCAGATACCACCGCGTGAGATCCCAGTCGACGATCCGGACATCCTCGAAAATAAAGCAGTTTTCGCCCTCGCAGGGGTCCGGCCCGTTGATCTCCTCTGCCATCATGCGGAGCCGCTCCCGGTTCAGATGCAGGATCTCCCGGATTGCCCGGAGGCTCTCACCGGACAGAGTGAACGAAATATGTCTCTCCGTCCCCTCTTCCCTGTCACCGGTTCGGTATTCCAGCGTGCCTTCCGGATACAGATACACCGAGAGCCCGGGATGTCCGTCTTCAGCAATCCGCCTGTCATATCCAAATAAAATATCCATTCCGAAATCCCCGTGAGTTCCCTTTCAGGACTCACCCTCCATCAGATAAGAAAAGACCAGATAGGCCGTCTTCAGCGCGCTGTGACGGATCGATCCGTTCTGCACGCAGAAAATATCATCCTCAATCAGCCGGCATCCCATATCCCTGATCACATCCCGGTCCACATTGACAATCGTCTTATTCTCGCGTTCCAGGTAGATCCGCCTCACCTGATCATCAATCTCGGAATTGTTGGCAATCGCCAGATCGATCTTCCGGTTCCGCAGATACTGGTTGAGAACCGCAAGGTGATCACCGAGCGAGAAATGATCGGTCTCTCCCGGCTGGGTCACCAGATTTGAAATATACATGAGCGGCGCCTTTGTCTCATCCAGCGCATCCAGCACCTGCTCCGCGAGCAGATGCGGCAAAATACTGGTGTAGAGGCTGCCCGGGCTGAAGATCACGAGATCTGCCTCCCGGATCCTCGCGCACACCTCCCGGCTCACATGAATATCATGATCATAGGTCAGTCTCCTGATGCTGTGCGCGTGCCGGCTCACTTCCTCCTGTCCGTAATAATCGCCGTCGATACTTTTGCCGACGAGTTCCACTTTCTCCTCCGTGAGAGGCAGCACCTTGCCTTTCACATTCAGGATCCGGCTTAAATATTCCGTGGCATCCGTCAGATTTCCCTTCAGATCAATCAGTGCGGCGAGGAGGATATTTCTCACCGGATGATTGTAGAGGGAGCCGTTCTTCTTAAAACGGTAACGGAGAAGCGACACGAAATCCTCATCCACATTTGCCATCGCGAGCAGCACCTTGCCCACGTCTCCGACAGCCGGTATATTCAGTTCTTCCTTCAGGACGCCGGTGCTGCTGCCGTTATCCGCCACGGAGATCACCGTCGTCACGTCCAGCGGGAACAGTTTCAGCCCCGTAAGGAGGCACGAGAGCCCCGTGCCTCCGCCCATTACAACTATCTTTTTCATATTTTCAGTATAATCCAAAGACTGGGACCGTGGCAAGAATTCATGGGATGCGCGGATGCAATATGATCTGCTGATTCGGGATCCCTTCCGGCGGAGTGTTTTTCCTCCGCACTCGCAACGGACATCCGAGCTCCCGCCCAAGTGCGACCAGTTCACTTTCGGGTCTCACCTCAGACCGGTGAGCCCCTTCGTTCTCAGGTCTTACTACGGGCGCGATCTCGTCTATCCTAAATTCGCTCGAAAAATGCTGCAGAAAAACACTCCGCCTCACGGGATCGGCTGCCGGCAGTTCTTACAAATCTGCGGCCGCATCCGCAATTTTCATAATTTGCAGCCGCGCCGGAAGGCCCAAATCAAGTTTAAATTTACTCATAGCTGCATGGCGTGCGGCCGCAACTGAATTTTTCATAAGATGCAGCCGCACCAGGTGACCTGAATCAAGCTCAAAGCGGTTTCGCACGGTCTGGCATTTGCAAAAACAGACCGCCGCACTAATCGCTTAGTGCGGCAGCCTGTTTTTCATCATCCTCTAAAAGAATCTGTCAGCCTTTATGTTTCCCATAATTCTCTTAAAAAGCCATCTTTGCTCTGTATCTCACCAGAAGGAGCAGCGCTCCACCCATCATCAGGATGCATCCGAACAGGGTGAACATCCCCGTTCCAACGCCGCCTGTATTCGGGAGTTCCACGCCCGGATTATTGGCGACCGTCAGCGTGTAGGTATAAACCGTCTCGCCTTCTTCCGTGCGGCTCGTGACATGAATGCCGCTCTGATTGAAGGAAGCACTGTTGTCTTTCTGCAGATAGGTCACGTACAGAGGATAGTCTTTGCCGTCTTCCGTAATGACCGCCGCTGTCCCGCAGTTCACACGGATGGTCACCGGCTCCGCCAGAAGCATGTAGCCTGCGGGCGCTTCGGTTTCAACCAGATAGTAAACACCGCTATTGAATCTGCCGAGGGAAATAATGCCGTCCTCTCCGCTGGTCAGGTTTTCTCTGATTGCTTTCGCCTCCGGATTGACAGTCTTTTCGCCGGATGCATCTTCCGTATAATAATCCTCTCCGTAGAGAGCGAAGACTGCATCTGCAAGGGGCCTGTCCGTTCCTGCTGTCACCTTGAGAATGTTGACTTCGATCGGTGCCGGCAGGGTTCTCTTATTTGTGAAGACCACCGATGCCGTCGTATCCAGGCGGATCTTTCCGTCAGCCGTGACTGCATCGCCGGCCCAGCCGGTTCCGCTCATCGATCCCGCATCGCAGCTCTCCGCCGCGACGGTCTTCTTTTCCAGCTCGTATGCCTTCGGAAGGCGGATCTCCTCCACGTAGAACTCCGTGTCTGCGAGGAGATTGTCGATCAGGACCGTATAGCCGGCCTGAATGCCGTTGATGGTTCCGTTGTTTCCGCTGACGCTGGCCTTTACGGGTGTTCTGCCGTTGCTGACAAGCTTTCCGTTTTCATAGCGGAAGTACTCATATTCACCGTCATCCCCGATTTTGACGACCGAATAGGGGGCCGTGCTGTAGGGGGCAAGCTGTCCGTCCGCATTTTCCAGCAGGACGCGGAATTCGAATCCGCTGCCGTCATCGTAGCTTCCCTCGCTCAGCTCTTTCGTGATCAGGAGCTCGTTGAGGTTCTTTTCCGAGCAGTGATTTGTATATGTCACTCTGGCGCGGTTGCGGACGCTGGCTGTCGTGCTCCGGTAGATTCCCTCGGAAGCATCCTGGCTCTCGCCGTCAATCTGTACATCATTCACTTCAATATTGTCATAGTAGTCGGAGGAGATGCCGATCTCCTGCACGTAGTACTTCACGTTCTCGTCCGGGACATTAAATGTCGCGGCCTGTCCCGGCTTCAGATAGAATACATTCGTATAAGATCTGCCGTCTATGACGACCGGGTTCGCATCCGTGCCGTAGAACTGCACCGGATTGGTGGTCTTCTCATAGACTGCCGCCGTGAGGGGTGTGCCGTTCTCGAGAAATGCCTGGTAAGCGAAGCTCACATTCGCATATTTCTGCTGGGTCGTCTCCGCCAGCTTTTTCTCGACCGTAAACTTTCCTTCCTCGATGACGGGAAGATTGAAGCGGACCTCCAGATTGGAGGCGCCGGCTCCGTGCTCCATGTAGAACATGTTCATCGTGTGGCTGCCGTAATCGACAAATGTGTCGCCCCTGAAGTATTCAGCCTCGCGGTTCACACTATAGGCTGTTCCATCCGGGAAGACCCCGGCTTTGCGGAACATTTCTTTAATGGTCGTATGGACGGCGTTGCCGCTGTTGACGACCACTTCGCCTGTTGCGAAATTGATATGGCCGGAGATCGCGTCGTGGACGCCACCGATGTCAAGAACCAGCACGCCGTCGATGTAGACCCAGAGGTCATCGTCGCCGTTGAATTCGTAAATAACGGGCGTTCCTTTCTCATGGCCGTCTTTGGGCATCAGGAAGTTGGCGCTCACGGTCATTCCGAAATAATAATCCGGGCTGTTCGTGAGATACAGTTTGCCGCCGTTTGTCGGATCCAGGATGTCGAGAGGCTTTCCGTCTCCGTCATAGAGATTCGTATTCGTCGCCGGTCTGTTGACGTCGATCGAATTGAACGGGAAGAAGTTTCCGCGCTCAAAGTAAAACTGATCGCTGTTGCTGGGAGTACCGATCTCCGTATAAACCGTGAAATCGCTCCCGTTAAAATGTGCAAAGTTGTTAAATGCGTTATATTCGTAGTAACCGGTGGACTCGTAAATGCTGTCCAGGAACAGATGATTGGCCTCACCCTCGAAATTCGATCCTCCGAACAGGTTCGACGCCGATTTTCCGGTGCTTGTAAAGACCGGGAAGCCGTCCTTTCCGAGCAGGCGCTTCACGCGGTCCGGACTCGTATTGCCGTTTGTATAGGAAGTCTTTCCCATAACACCGTCAATCTCATTCCATGATGAGAAATTGTACATGTTGATGGTGATCCCGTTGGCCTTGCTGTCTACCGTTTCCACCTCGTGGAGCTCCGGCGTCATCTCGCTGATATACGCCGCAAAGGAGAATGTCTGCGACTGGTCGCCGCTGCCGGACTGAAGCTCGATATCTCCCTTTTCGTCCGTTCCCATCTGAAAACCGTACCATGCCCATGCGTCCTCGTCCCATTTTTCGATCGTGGAGACATACTGGCCGTCGCGCCTGCCGTTCAGGGTCACGCCCGGCCGCACCGACGATACGAGCGTGCCGTCGCTCTGCGGGGACAGGTACATTCCCGTCTCTTCATTATAGAAATCATAGTAGCCGTTCAGTTCTTTCGTTGTCTCGTCCCGGTGCATGGTCAGCACCCAGACGGGAGACACGGCGCTTCTTAAAGTGACCTGGTCGCCTTTGTCGAAGGCCTTGACGGCATTGCCGTATCCGTCGATCACGTAATCCGTGTAGGCGTTGAGGTTCTCGTCGTAGACGGATTTGTAAATGATCACGCGCTGTGCGTCCAGCAGGCTCTGCGCGCTGATCTTCTCGCCGGTATAGGGCGGGTTGAACACAACCTCTTCCATCTCGTACAGTGCAAAATA
>CACXFM010000101.1 GCA_902766955.1 uncultured Lachnospiraceae bacterium
AAACGGGAAGACGGGATCGAAGCTGTCTCCATCGCCACGCCCAACGGCACGCATTATGCGATCTGCAAGGCAGCGCTGGAAGCCGGCCTGCACGTCGTCTGTGAGAAGCCGGTCTGCTTTACGACACAGGAGGCGGAGGAGCTGGTCGCACTTGCTGAGAAAAAGCACCTGGTCGTCGGTGTGACCTACGGGTATTCCGGCCATCAGATGATCCAGCAGGCGAGACAGATGATTAAGCACGGCGATCTCGGCGAGATCCGCGTGATCAACATGAGCTTTGCTTTCGGCGCCTATAATGTGAAGCTTGAGGAGACGAATCCGGCGGCGAAGTGGCGCTTTGACCCGTCCAAGGCCGGGATCTCCTTTGCCATGGCCGATGTCGGAACACATCCTTTCTTCATTATCGAGGCCATGATTCCCGACATGAAGATCAAAAATCTCATGTGCACAAGACAGGCCTTCGTCGAGGGACGTGAGCTGGAAGATAATGCGTTTACCATTATGAACCTCGAGGGAAGCGAGCATGTGCAGGCCGGCGCGCAGGTGTACTGCTGGTCTAGCTCCATTAACTGCGGCGCCAGACATTATCATAAAATCCGCGTCGTGGGCTCGAAGGCGTCCATCGAGTGGGATGACGAGAGACCCAACCAGATGAGTTATGAGGTGGAAGGCGAACCCGTCAGGATCCTGGAGAGAGGCTCGGGCTATCTGTATCCCGAAGCGAGAGTGGAAGACAGACTGCTGGGCGGACATGCGGAAGGTCTTTTTGAGGCCTGGAGCAACCTCTACAGACGCTTCGCGGTGGCAATGGCAGGCGCAGACAGCAGTGAATACGGCGACTTCTGGTATCCGGACGTCAAAGCCGGCGCGCAGGGTATGAAGTGGCTCGAGAAGTGTGTGGAGTCCGCCGACAACGGAAGTGTCTGGGTGGATTTCTGAAATACGATTCATTAAAGAAAGCAGGAGGAATACTGACATGCCGATGCGAATCTGCGGAGCCCCGGCCAGCTGGGGCGTAGATGATCCGAAAAACCCCTACCTTCCCCCGTGGCAGAAGGTCCTGTCGGAGGCTCATCAGGCCGGTTACCGCGCCATTGAGCTGGGACCCTACGGCTACCTGCCGGTTGATGCGGAAGTGGTGGCAGCTGAGCTGGAGAAGAATGATCTGGCCATTATCGTGGGAACCATTTTCCACGACCTGGTCGATCCGGCCAACCAGCCGTCGGTCCTCGAGGCGGTCGACCAGATCTGCCGTCTGATCACGGATCCCAGGCTTCCAAAGCTTCCCGTGCTGGAGGGGCAGAAATTTCCGACTCCGTATCTGACGGTGATGGACTGGGGCCATGACGAGCGGGATTACAACGCCGGCCATCCGGACAGAGCTCCGCGCATGAACGACGAGGAGTGGAAGCAGTTTATCGGCCATGTAAGGGCCGTCTGCGACCGCGCAAACAGCTGGGGCGTGAGACCGCTGATTCATCCCCATTCCGGGACTTATATCGAGTATGCGGACGAGATCGAACGCTTTGTCCAGGACGTGCCGTATGAGACGGCAGGTCTGGTGCTGGATACGGGCCACCTCTATTACGGCGGTATGGATCCGGTGACTTATCTGAAAAAGTACGCTGACAGGCTGGATTACGTCCATTTCAAGGATGTTGATCAGAAAGTCTACGAGTCGGTGCTGTCAAAGCATATCCGCTTCTTCGAAGGCTGCGGAGAGGGCTCCATGTGCCCGATCGGGACGGGTGCGCTCGATTATCCGGCCATCAAGAAAGCACTCGAAGAAATCGGCTACAGCGGCTACATCACAATCGAGCAGGAGAGGGATCCGCGGAATCAGGAGACTTCTCTCAGAGACGTGAAGGCCAGTGTCGACTATCTGAAGAGTGTGGGCTATCAGATCTGATGTTCTTTACTTCATTTCGGGGTTCTTCTTTTTAACGGGAGACCGCAGTGCATGTCTGCTTTTTGCGGGCTGCACTGCGGTCTTTTGCAGCGCACAAAGAGTCGCTTAAGCGGCTCTTTGTGCCTAAAAATCACAAACTGGACATAGTCTTATGGTATTTTAAACTATGCCCGTAAGTAAGACCGGGCAATTTATGAAATCGGATATCAGAACTTTTCGATTGAAAGAATGACAGGAGAAATCATGATGAAAAAACGAATTGCGGCAATTTTATTAAGCGGTATGCTGATGACGGGCATGGTGATGCCGGTTATATCCGTACAGGCGGAAGC
>CACXFM010000102.1 GCA_902766955.1 uncultured Lachnospiraceae bacterium
AGGATCTCATTTGCAAAAGCAGCGTAAAGTGATAAGCTTTAGAAAGCGCGGGCATATCAATCAAACGATGTCAGGCGGCCCGCTTTATAACAAAGGAGGAAAACATGGCTTTTAATCCGCTGCAATTAGTGAAATTGAAAGAACGGTTCGGCATTTTCAGAAAGGAACATCCGAAGGTTCTTTCATTTGTGAAGACGATGAACGGTAAGGCAGTCAAAGAAGGGACTGTTATGGAAGTCAAGGTGACGACACCGGAGGGAGAGTCTTATGTCTGTAATTTCAAGATGACTCCGGAGGATGTCAAAACGATCAGGATGTTTATCCACGATTAACCAAAAAACTGTCTCTTCTGAGGCGAAACACGGGAGCGGCACGGATGGAAGATGCGGAGATTATTGAACTGTATTTCAGAAGATCAGAGGAGGCGATCGCCGAATCGGACCGGAAGTACGGCGCTTACTGCAGTTCGATTGCCTGGCGGATTTTAAAAAGCCGCGAGGATTCAGAAGAATGTGTCAGTGATACCTGGCTTCGGGCATGGGGTGCCATGCCCCCGGCCAGGCCGCGTTTCCTGAGGGCTTTTTTCGGGAAAATCACCAGAAATCTGTCTCTTGGCAGATACGAGAGGGATCACGCCGCAAAAAGAGGCGGCGGTGAAGTAAGCATCGCTCTGGACGAACTGGGGGAATGCGTCGCATCCCCGCAGGGGGAGGCCTGGTCCTGCGACCGGCATGTCCTGACGGAGGTGCTGAACAATTTTCTGAGAGAGATGCCGGCGGAGAAACGGATCATTTTTGTCAGGCGCTACTGGTACTTTGACAGTATTTCGGCGATTGCATCAGATCTGGGCGTCAGCAAAAGCAAGGTGAAGATGACGCTTCTGCGCTCCAGACGCGAGCTGGCGGAGATTCTGGGAAAGGAGGGCCTTGAGGTATGAACCGTTTTGATCTGGCATATGCGATGAATGAGATCGACGAGGAGTATCTCGCGGAAGCGGAAGAATCCGGAAACGGAGGCCGCCCGGGGAGACCTTCCGGGAGGCTGCGCGCTCTGCCGGGCATTTTTGCGGCAGCGGCCGCCGTACTCTTTTTCTCCGGCGGAATCCTGCGCGGAGTTTCGATGAATGACGTGAGCCTGCGGAAAGATGCCGCAGTGGAAGAGGCGCAGCCGGCGGGAGCCGGAGAGGCGGCAGAGGAAGACATGCAGGCGGCGGCAGATGAATACGTGCAGCCGGCGGCAGCCGGAGAAGCGGCAGAGGAAGACGTGCTGTATGAAGAAACTGCCGGTGAAACGGCGGATGGGGCTGCACCCGATGTTACTGAAGAACCGGTGCCGGAGGAAGACGCGGCCCTGTATGATGCGGAGAACGCGGAGCAGGCCAGGGAAGCGGCAGAGGAACCGGCCGATGCCGGCAGGAGCCCGTACGCCGCTCTTACGCTGGTTCTGTTTGCGGCCGGCGTTGTCCTGCTGATTGCGGCTGCTGTGCTCTTTATGAAGAACCGCAGGCGGTGAAGCGGTGCAGTGAGAAAGGGAGATGTCTTAAGGACATCTTCTTTTTTTGTGCACTTTGCGTAATCGGGAGATAATGCAGTTCGTCAGTTATTCCGGCTTGTGCCGCCCGGTCTGTTCGGGGTATACTCACGTTACTTCATTTCAAGCGGCATTCGCCGCATAATTCCGGGCCGCTTCCGGTCCGGGAGAGTTTCCTTTTTTACCTTTGCTCCCGGGAGCTCCGATGTATGGCATATGCTCCCTTCCCCCTGTGGAGAAAGTGCCGTGCGTCGTCTTACAATACTGCCGCCCCGGGACCGGTCTGTCAGCCTGCTTGCCGGGAAGCAGGGGCGGTTTTGAGAAAGGAGGTGATGCGTTTGGGCGGAATCCGGGCTTTTATTGCCGAAGAAGACGGCGTAGCCGTGGTGGAAGTTGTTCTCATCTTGCTTGTCCTGATTGCGCTTGTGCTGCTGTTCAAGGACCAGATTACCAGAGTTCTGAAGAGCATACTCAGCAAAGCCGCGTCTCAGAGCGACAGTGTCTGATCGCTGAATATCCGTTTTTGCAACTATAATCATCAGATGCTGCGGCAGGCGGCAGCAGCTTGTTTTCAGAAAGGAGATGCATTGAGGATACCGGAGGGGAATACTGTGAGGGGCAGTGTGACGGTGTATCTGACGCTGACCTTCTGTGTACTGATTTCTCTGCTGTACGCACTGTTCTTTTCGGTGCGGATCAGCGCCGGGAGGGCACAGGCGGCAAACAGCGCCGACCAGGCAGTCTATTCTCTCTTTGCCAGATACGACCGCAGTCTGATGGAAAAGTACGGACTGTTCTTTATCCATGCGGGATCCGGCGGAGGAGAACCGGATCTCGGCGCCTGCATCCGGGAGATTGAGGATGCAGCCGACCACCTGCTCTGCCCGAATGACGGTCTGCCGTTTCTGAAGGGGAAAAACCTGCTCCGTCTGGAGCGGAAATCCTGTTCCGTGACCGGGTGCCTGCTGGCGACCGACTGCGGAGGGGCCGCATTCGCCTCCCAGGCCGAACAGGCCGTGAAGGATACCTGCGGGACCGCGTGCATCTCCCGTCTGAAAGAAATACTGGCGGGCTCCGGGGACAGCGAGAGACAGGGGAAGGATCTTCTGGAGCAGTCCCGGAGCACATCTTATACAGAACTGAAGCAGGAGTCGGAAGCCGTGAGACAGGAGCTCCTCGAAGAAGGAGTCATTGTTTCGGAGCCGGAGGTCCCGGGGTGGTTTGTCAATCCCATTCCGTTCTTTTCGGAACTCCGCCGGAGAGCTGTACTGGATATCGTGGCGCCGGAAGGGGTCTCGGCCAAAGAAGCGGACACGTCTCAATTTGTGAGCGGCAGGGCGCTCTCGTCGGGTTTTGGCATCGTGCCGGAGCAGAAAGGCGGGCGTTCCGCGGCATTTCTGACCTTCCTCACGAGAAATTTCAGCAGTTATGACGCGCCGTCGGAGAATTCCGCCCTCATGTACCAGATGGAATATATATTGTGCGGGCGATCCTCTGACATGGCCAATATGAAGGAGGTGGTGAGAAGACTGATGGTGCTCCGGGAAGCGGCGAATATCGCCTGCATTTACCGGGATTCGCGTCTGCAGGAGGAACTGTCGTCCGTATCGGGACTGATCTCGGCCATCCTGATGCTGCCGGAAGCGGAGGGGGCCGTGCGGCTTCTTCTTGCGGCGGGATGGGCGTATGCGGAGAGCCTGGCCGATGTGAGGGCGCTGTTTCTGGATAAGAAAGTCGCCCTCGTCAAGAGCGGAGACTACTGGCAGACGGATCTTCTGCGGATCCCGCAGTTTTTTTCGGAGCTCGACGGACTGACCGTGAATGATCCGCAGGGACTCAACTATGAAGAATACCTGGGCATCCTGCTCCTGAAAAACGGCAGAAACAGCATCATGCGCGCCATGGATATGGCGGAGTCGGAGATCCGCGGATCCGGCAGTGATACGTTCCGGCTTGACCACTGTATCGGCGCACTGGATACGGAGATGGACATCTGTGCGGAAGGACAGGTGAATTTCACGGTTAAAAAAAGTCTTTCTTATGAAGATATGTAGTGCCGCGCCCGACGGGGAAGGCGCGGCGGAGAGGAGGGCCGCGGAGCATGCTTTTTCCGGTACCGGAGAAGAAAATGAAAAAAATCAGAAGTCTGGTTCAGGTATGCCGGCGCGGATCCGGTGCGGGAAGAGCCTCCGTGACACTCGAGTGCGCTCTGGTTCTGCCGCTGTTTTTCATGGCGGTGCTGACAGTGACGTCATTCATGAATGCTCTGCGCATCCAGACAGAGAACAATCTGAACCTCTCGAACCGGGCCAGGGCTCTGTCGGCGGCAGCGGGAGCAGCCGTGAATGAGGCGGGGGAGGATGATACATGGATTGATCTGCAGAAAAAGGAGACCTTCCGGTATCCGTTCGGGCTCCCGGGAGTCCCTTCGCTGAAAATCGCAGTCAGGGCGCGGGTGCGCCCCTTTTGCGGCTGTGAAGGGGGCATAGCGGGAGAAGGAAACGGATTCGGGGAGGGAGACAGGACTGTCTATGTCACGGACAATGAAGCGGTCTGGCATTCGCACCCGGACTGTACGCATCTGGACCTGTCCGTGTTCCGGACATCCCGGAGAGCCGCGGAGTCCATGCGCAACGAGTACGGACGCAGATACAGAAAGTGTCCCGGATTTCCGGATGATTATAAGGGACCCGTCTACCTGACCAGAAAAGGGGACTACTACTATCCGAACCAGGACTATCCGGGCCTGACGAGACACGTGCATGTCGTGCGGAAGGGCGATGCGGGAGACCTGAAGCAGTGTGACCGCTGCGCGGCGAGGGATGCGGCCGGCGCGGCGGCATAAGGCGGGGAGGTGTCTGGCATGATGACGGCGGCAGCGGGAATCTATCTGCTTTGGAATGCGGTCAGCGACATCAGGACCCGGGAGATCCCGCTTGCGCTTTCCGGTCTTTTTGCATCGGCGGGGCTCATCATGTGCGTGTATCAGGGGCGGCCGCTCCCGGCTGTCGCGGCTTCCATGATGCCGGGACTGCTCCTTCTTATGGGTTCATTGCTGTCGGACGGCGCGCTGGGAGCGGGAGACGGGATCGCGGTCGCGGTTCTGGGGCTTTTTGAGAATGCGGACATGCTTGCCGCCGACTGCGCGGCGGGGTTTGCGGCAGCAGGATTCGGGGCGTTTCTCCTGCTGGCATCCGGCAGGAAGGGAGGGGCGTCTCTCCCCTTTCTGCCCTTCCTCGCGGCCGGTTTTGCGGCGGTACACATCGTCTGTGCCCTGCAGTGCTGACGGTTCCTGAGAAAGCATATGCGGTTTTTTATGAGAGGGAGGAAACGGGATATGAGGCGGAGGAATCAGGGAACTGGGGCAGCATGCCCCGGAAAAGCGGCGAAAGGTCTGCGGGCGCGGGCTGCGTTTACCGTTGAGACGGCCATGCTGATGCCGGTTCTGTTCGCGGTGATTTTCACCTGTGTTTTTTTCGGATTTCATGTCCACAACAGCGCCTCCCTGACTGCTTTCTGTACGGAACAGGCGGTGAGCGGACACCGGAGAGAGGCGGACCCGCTGCTTGCGGGAGCGGCGGATCTGAAGCGGGACTGGAGCGACAATGACGCGGCCAGAACCGTGTCCGCGGAAGTGACAACGCCCATGTACGGCGACGAAGCTCCCATGAAAACCAGGAAGGAATGCACCTACAGAAAAGAAAAGCCCGTGAAGACCGTGCGCAGGGCACATGCCGTGATCGAACTGACGGAAGGAGACTGAGAAAATGGAAGCCGAATATCAGAAGACCCTGTCTCACAGCTGCCTGATTCTGAAGGAGCGCGGGACCTGTTCTCCGGATTCCTATGAGATGCGCATTCTCGCGGCAAACCGGATCGAAGGCCTGCTCCCCGTGACCGAAGAGTATGTGGATAATGAACTCCGCTTCCGGTACGATGTGACGGGGCTGAAGCCCTTCGGCGTCTACTGCGAGCGGAGGCATTTCCGCACGGAGGACCTGTGCTGCCTCTTTGAGGGGCTCCTTGATCTGCTTGAAAGAACAGAAGAATATCTGCTGCACACGGAGCATCTGGTTCTGGATCCCGATTATCTGTATGTCTCGTGGGAGGAAGGGCGTCTGCAGGTGCCCTATCTGCCGGCGGGCGGGTACCGGGTGCGGCAGGGGCTCACGGAAATCACGGAGTATCTGATCAGGAAGACAGAGCACGGAGACCACGGCAGCATGGTCCTTGCGTGCAGGTTTCTGCATGCGCTGCAGGAGCCGGATCTGCAGATCCGCAGCCTGAGGGAGCTGCTCGCGGAGAGCCGTTCGGTCAGAGGACTGCCGGAGGATGAAGTCCCGGAAGAGGAAGATGCGCCGGAAGAGGAGGACTACCTGTTTCCGGAGCCGATTCTGAAGGATATCAGGGGAGAGAACGGGAGAAACGGCGGATTCTCCGGGAAAAAGAGGGGCAGCAGCGAAAGCGGCTCTGCGGAGGCGGTCCGCCGCTTTCTGCCGGAAAAACAGGATGTCGTAATGCTCGCCGTCCTGATTCCCGCAGCGCTGCTTCTTTACGCCGGGTTCTGTGTCCAGAGACTGGTCATTCTGACAGTTTTTGAGAAACGTGTGCTGGCGGCGGCCTTTGCCGCGGCTGTCTTACTGGGAACCGTTCTGACCCGCCGGCTCAGGAGCCGCACTTCCGGAGAGGGGGCCGGCGCCGGACAGGAAGCGCACGGAGCAGGCCCCGGCGGGAGCGGTTTCCCGGGGGAAGCGGCGAAAGAAGAGGAGAGCGGGGCTTCCTTCTGGGAGGACGGGGATCCGTTCTGGTTTGAAGAGGATCCCGTCAACCGGAGCGGGCCCTGTGAGTACACGGTTCCGCTGGCCGGCCTGAGTCCGGACGGCGGACGCGGCGGTGAAACATGGCTGCTTGTGCCGGAGGATGCCGGAACGCATCTGAAGACGGTCCAGCTTTTCGGAGAGGAAATCCTGATCGGCCAGGAGGGCGGAGGCGCTGACTGCGTGATTCCCGATGAGACCGTCAGCCGGATTCACGCGAAGCTGACGAGAAGAGGGGACATCTGGTATGTCCGGGATATGAATTCCAGGAACGGCACGTCCGTAGACGAAAAAAAACCGGCCGGTACGGATGAAGTACCGGCGCGGGAAGGATCCAGGATCTGTTTTGCGCGGTGCGCTTTTATCCTGACAAAAGCGAAGCCGCCCGGAGGCGGCGGGCCGCTTTAGTTTTGTGACATGACGGCGGAGACTTTGGAGAGAATCTCCTCGCGGAGCTCGTCCGTCACACTGCCCGGATTCCAGTTGGCCACGATCGGCGGCTCTTCTTTGTAGCGGGGAATCAGATGAATGTGAAAGTGGAACACGGACTGGCCTGCCGCCGAGCCGTTGTTCTGGACGATATTGAATCCGTCGCAGCCCATGGCTTCCGTGAGAACTCCCGCCATTTTTTTTGCGAGGATGAATGCTCTGCCGGTCAGATCTTCCGGCATCTCGTAAATATTGGCAAAGTGCGCCTTCGGCAGCACGAGGGCATGGCCTTTTGATGCCGGGCCGGCATCCAGGATGACCCGGAATTCGTCGTTTTCAAAGAGCGTGGCGGTGGGAATTTCGCCGCCGGCCAGTTTGCAGAAAATGCAGTCTGACATGAGGATTTCTCCTTTCTTTTGTGCTTGTTGTCGGTTTCTATCTGTCAGACCGTTCCCGGGAGAACAGTCTGCGCTGCGGGCGGTTTCCGCGGCCGGCCAGATAAAGCGGGATCGCGAGAACGAATCCGATAATCAGGCCGGCTATGTGGGCCGCATTTGAGACGTCTGCCGATGTAAATCCGAAATAGAGGGAAAACAGCAGCATGACCATCATCTGCCGGAGGGACAGCCCCCTGACCCTTCCCCTGTGATAAATGACGATAAAGAGGAGGGCTCCCATGACCGCAAAGACGGCTCCCGATGCGCCGACGGAAACGACCATCTCGCCGCGGGACAGGTAATACTGCCAGGCGGCGGCGCCTGCGCCGAGTCCGCCCAGAAGATACAGTGCGGCGAAGCGGAGACTGCCGAGCAGATCTTCCAGGACAGCGCCCAGGACGTAAAGCAGCAGCATGTTGTTGAGGAGATGCCGTATGCCCGAATGCATGAACATGGAGGTCAGGAGCCGCCAGTACTGCCCTTTCTCAAGATAAGGAACATAGGCGCCGCCCCATGTAACGAGAACGGACGTGTCCATGGTGCTGCCGGAGATGATTTCCGCCAGTAAGAACAGAATTATGTTGGCGGCGATCAGCACACCTGTCGCGCGCGGAATACGTCTGTACGTGACGGTCACCTCCTTACAAGATAACGCACTGCCGTGTTACTGCCATTTATCGCAGAGCGAAGTGAGCTGGTCGGCAAATTTGGCCAGATCCTTGTTGGCCAGTCCGCGGGATGCGCTGATGATGGCCATCAGGCGCTTGCCCGCATTTTCAAGCCGGATAAACGGCGTGGTTGTCTTCTGCTTTTTGCCTGTCTGGCCGGGAGCGGTTTCCCTGACAAAGGGGATGCCGGCGGTTTCTTTTAAACATACATTGTTTGTCAGATCCCACACGGTCCCGGAATACGGGGCGTATGCGTCAAAACCGAGCTGTTCCCTGAGCAGGTCCGTGAAGGGGCCGACGACGTCGTCGTCTCCGTGAACGACGAACACTTTCTTCGGCCTGGTCTTAAAGCCGGAGGCCCAGTCGAGGAGGCCTTCCCTGTCCGCGTGGCCGGAGATGCCCTTCAGACTCTTGATTTCCGCCTCCACTTTGATTTCCTCTCCGAAGAGAGTGACTTCTTTTTCGCCTTCGATCAGCGCCCGTCCGAGAGAGCCCTCTGCCTGATAGCCGACGAAGAGAATGGTGCTCTCCTTCCTCCAGAGGTTGTGCTTCAGATGGTGCTTGATCCGGCCCGCCTCACACATGCCGCTGGCCGAAATAATGACCTTGGGGGTCGGATCCGCGTTGATGGCCTTGGATTCATCCGATGTTTCGGAGAGGCACAGACCGGGGAAGGCGAGCGGATTGATTCCTTTGGCAAGCAGCTCCTGCACCTCCGAGTCGAGGCAGTCCGCATAATGATCCCGGAAGATTTCCGTGGCTTTCGTGGCAAGCGGGCTGTCGACATAGACAGGGAAGTCAGGATGGCCCTGGATCAGCTGCTTTTCCTTGATTTCGCGGATAATATAGAGCATCTCCTGCGTTCTGCCCACGGCAAAGGACGGGATCACGACGTTGCCGCCGCGGTCGAATGTCCGCTGGATGATCTCCGAAAGAGGCGTCACATGGTCGGGACGTGCCTCGTGGGATCTGGTGCCGTAGGTGGACTCGATCAGCAGGTAGTCGGTCTCTTCGATTTTCTGTGGATCCCGGAGGAGCGGCTGCATTTTGTTGCCGATGTCGCCGGAAAAGACGAGTTTTGTCTCCTTGCCGTCTTCGGTCACCCAGACTTCGATGGCGGCCGAGCCCAGGAGATGGCCGATATCGGTAAAACGGATCCGGATGTTGTCGCTTACGTTGATGATCTGATCGTAAGGACACTCGACGAAATGCGTCAGAACCCGCTGCGCATCCGGCGTCGTATAAAGCGGCTGGAAGGGAGGAAGGCCCTTGCGGATGCCCTTTCTGTTGCGCCATTCCGCTTCAAACTCCTGTATATGGGCCGAATCGAGCAGCATGATTCCGCAGAGATCACAGGTCGCCTCGGTGGCAAAAATCTGTCCGTGGAATCCCTGGGCCCCGAGAACGGGGAGAAGACCGGTGTGGTCAATATGTGCGTGTGTGACGAAGACATAGTCGATGTCGCCTGCCTGGATAGGAAGCGGGACGTTCTCAAAAGTGTTTTTTCCCTGTTCCATGCCGTAGTCGATAAGTATGTTTTTCCCTGCCGCACTGAGGTAGTGGCAGCTGCCGGTCACTTCGTGATCGGCCCCTATGAACATCAGCTTCATGGCTTCCTCCGTTGAGTTTTATCCGGCAATATGCGATAATGCAGTATAGCCTTTGCACAAAATAGGCTGTTTACAGTTACAGTATAACACGAGGACCGGATAAAAATGAAAAAAATTGTTCTGACAGGAGGAGGGACGGCAGGGCATGTCACTCCGAATATTGCGCTTCTGCCCAGGCTGCGTGAG
>CACXFM010000103.1 GCA_902766955.1 uncultured Lachnospiraceae bacterium
CAGGGACAGGGCGTGTGCGATATCCTCGATGTTTATTGCTTCCGGATCGGGATCCGTCGGATAAAAGTGTATGCCGGTATAGGTTGTGATGTAGTCAGCCATGATTCCTCCATAATACTCATCTCATTGCCGCAACTCATGTAGAGTTGAATGCTTTACTATCTGTTTTGCACAGTATAGCATACTCTCTATACAATCATCGTTTCTATTGTGGAAGTATTGATCCCTGAGATATACCCTTACAGAAGCCGGCATTTGTCAACTGTGATTTGTGAAGGAGATTCCCTGTTCCCAACAAGCTGCTCGATCCTTGTAAACCGGTGTCTCAGATTAAAGCTCAGCGCACTTTTACTAACTCAGCCGCGCTTTTGCATCCGGATTGAAAAACGCCATATAATCGCTATAATAAAGCTATATTTTTGCGAAGGAGATGAGATATGGGCTTGTCAAATGAGATTAAGATGATCCGGCAACAGGCATTCCTGACGCAGGAAGCGTTTGCAAAAGAACTTCGTGTTGCTTTTTCCACTGTCAACCGCTGGGAATCCGGGAAGACACATCCTAATATGAGTGCCATGAAGAAAATCAATGAATTCTGCATTTCACATGATATATCATTTGAACAACTGCAAAATGCCTGGCTGAGCCAGTCGATGGGCAGATCAAAAGAGTTGTGCTCCGGCATGGGAGGAAAGAATGAGTAAAATTACTTTGTTTCATGGTACTCCTGATCAGATTATAAAACCCGTTTTTGGGCGTGGTGATGATAAACACGATTATGGTCGTGGTTTTTATCTTACAGAGGACTATGAATTAGCCAAAGAATGGGCGGTTTGCAGGCCAAATGACACAAACGGGTGGGTCCATAAGTTCGAATTGGAAACAATCGGCTTGAAAATCCTGGATTTTCAGGAGATGGACGTTCTTAGCTGGCTTGCCGAACTTATGAAGCACAGAGACGCAGCTGATTCAAGAAGATATCATATGCTGGCGGCACAGTTCATCGGAAAATATGGTGTTGATACGAGCGGTTATGATGTTATAAAAGGCTGGCGCGCCAATGCTTCCTATTTTTATATCGCCAGAGAATTTGTCAGAGATAATGTTGACATCGATATTCTGGAAGAGCTGCTTTCTCTGGGAGAACTTGGCATACAGTATTGCATTAAGTCTGAAAAGGCATATTCTCAGCTGAACGAAATAGAGGATTGCCTTTCAGCCGTCCCGCATGATGAGTTCAATGCCAAATACAATGAACGCGACTCCATGGCAAGACAGAATATGAGAAACCTGATTGATTCCGACGCTAATAAAGTAACGAAGGTATTCAGTACGTTATTTTAGAGAGGTGATGATGAGAGCATACACAGAAGCTTATCTGAGTGATGTCGTTGAAAATCAGGGGAAACTGTTTGATCTGGTCGCGCAGAATTATCCTGATAAGGACACGAAGGATTTCGTCAATGCATATATGCGCAGCAAGACACGTAAGAGCATTGATGAGGCCAAAGCATATGTAAATACGATGGATGCCAGACAGCTATGGCAGTATTTCACCAGCACGGAGAACTACTCTCTCAGGGAAGGAAAAGCCATTGAAGGCTTTGCACCGGACTGGATGGGTGAGTTCTATGCTTATTATCAGTGGTATTACAATATACCAAGTTCAGAAATCATAAAAAAGATTCCGGTAGACTTTCTTCTGAAGGCCTATCATGGCCTTCACGATCTGGATCTTGAATTGGCAGTAAAAAAAGTAGGTGGGGTCTGATGAGAGTTATATGTTTTCATAATCCGGATGAAGAAAACGGATATCTGAGCAACTGGTATCCTGTAGAATTCACCTATGCAGATATACGTTATTCCTCCATGGAACAGTATATGATGTACCAAAAGGCTGTCTGTTTCCAGGATGAAAGAACAGCATCGTTAATACGAAAGACAGATGATGTGGCTAAGATCAAAGCTTTAGGCCGCCAAGTGTCGGGATATGATGAAAACACCTGGAATGGAGTAAGGCAGATTGTTGTATATGAAGGCCTATTAGCCAAATTCTCTCAAAATGAAGAATTGAAGCGTCAGTTACTGGCAACCAGCGATGCAACGCTGGCAGAGTGCGCAGTCAGAGACAGGGTCTGGGGCATCGGCTTGTCTATGAATGATCCAAATCGCAACGATAAAGCTAATTGGAAAGGTCAGAACCTGCTGGGATATGCTCTGATGATGGCAAGATCATACTTACTCAAAACAGCACAAGAATTACCATGAGGTACTCCCTATGCATCTCCAACCTGCAGATTTAAATAAGATCATCTCCCTCCGCCACACACTCCACCGCTGCCCGGAGCTGTCCATGCTAGAAACAAAGACGGCCACCATCCTGCAACAGTTTCTGCGCGACAACACAAGTCTGGAAGTCTGCCAGCGGGACGGGTGGTTTTATGCCTCGAAAAAAGCGGTGTCTGATCAGTGCCAGCGCCCGGCGGGACTTACGGTGCCGCCGGAAAAACATCTTCAGCCGTCAGGACGCCAGCAGACGGACGTCTCTTTTCCTGTACTTGGCGCCTCACCCGTCACACTCGCCCCGATCGCCTTCCGGGCGGATATGGACGCGCTGCCGATCCCGGAGACGATCGAGCTTCCGTACGGGTCACAGAATGAGGGCGTCTCGCACAAGTGCGGGCACGACGGCCACTGCGCCGCCCTGTGCGGGCTGGCGCTGGCACTGGATCAGATGGAGACCACCCGG
>CACXFM010000104.1 GCA_902766955.1 uncultured Lachnospiraceae bacterium
ATATCCCTTATATGGGAATGAACGAATACTCGCAGTTTATGAGACAGCAGACCTTCACCGTTCAGGCGGAGAAGGATGGTTCCTGCGTGCTCGAAAACTGGAACGGCGCGGAGCTGCACTGCGACCCGGAGGCTGGTGTGATGACCGTGCCGGACTGGAACGCCTTTTTCGCGCTGCCGATGCCACTGGAAGACAGGGCGCTGGGGCTGAAGGATACGACCGTTCATTACGCGAGGATCACGGAGATCCATTATGAAGGGGATCCGGAGGAAGTCCGGCTTGATTTCGCAAAGTACGGGATTGCCCTCTACTGCGACGGGACGGATGTCTATCTTCCCGTCTCGGTCCTCTCCAACATGATGACGGATATCGCGACAAATTATATGCTCTATAACGGTGAAAACCTGTATGCGCAGAGGGTCTCCCTGGATGGAGGCGGGATCAAAGGTCTCTACGACTCCGAGATGCTGAAGGCGCAGATTCAGGGGGAAGCGAGACCCGAAGACGTCGTCAGGCAGTGCTATGCGGATCTGTGCTTCAACTTTGATTCTTTCTTCGGCCATCCCGGAAAATCGAAACTGGACGCGGCGATCGCCGAAAAAGGGCTGGATCAGGCACTGACGGACCTGGGGGAAGACGGCCTTAAGATTAAAAACGGACTGCTCTCCGCGGATCTGGCGGATTACATATCGGCCATGAACCGCCTGTTTCTGGTGTATCTGAGCGACGGGCACACGGCTTTTACAGGGGCCGCCAATCTGATCTCGGATCCGTCCCTCAAGGACGCAGATGATTTTGTGGCTGAGATGGCAGGCGAGGCCGGTTCGGCCATGTTCGAGAGCAAGGACACGCTGAAGCAGGCACTGAACTTGATCATCCCCAAGCAGCGCCAACTGGTATGGGGCGGCGATACCTACCGGGAACACGGCCATACGGCAGTGATCCGCCTGGATTCCTTTATGCCGGACGAAGCGGCATGGGACAGCTACTATAAGGGGGAAGGGGAACTTCCGTCGGACAGCCTCGGAATCGTGGTGGCGGGTCTCAAAAAGGCCTCCGAAAATCCGGAGATCGAAAATGTGATTTTCGACCTGTCCTGCAACGGCGGCGGGAGCCCGGACGTCATGATGGCGGTTCTGGCGCTGACGACCGGACAGAATGAACTCTACGGCAGGAACGTGATCACGGGGCAGACGATGACCGCAAAATTTCAGATCGATGCGAATTTCGACGGCGTCTTCGACGAGAAAGATCAGGAGGTCAGATATGATTTCAATTACGGTGTGCTCGTGACACGCTATGCCTTCTCCTGCGGGAATCTCTTCCCCATAATCATACAGGAGGCAGGGGCGGTGCTCCTGGGCGAGCCTTCCAGCGGCGGCTCCTGCTGCATCCAGGCCGGCAGCGACGCCGAAGGTTTTGACTATGTGATGTCCAGCGGTCAGTGGCTTCTGACGGACCGGAACGGCGAATCGGTGGAGCGGGGCTGCAGTATCGACCTTCCGATCGAGCCCGGTGGCAATGACGCGATTGACGCGCTGGCCGCCCTGATCGGTGTGGATACTGGCGTTCCGGTTTTTACGGACTACTTTGACGACACCCGGCTGGACGAAATGATGAATGAATACTTCGAAGAAGAGGAAGAGCTTGATCAGGCCGCATAAAAGACCGGGAGCAAAAAGGAAATCAGAAATACGTGAGGCGCAGGCATTCGAAGCCTGCGCCTTTATGTTTCCTCTCCGGACATACCGTCTCCGTACCGCAGCACGATCACCGGCGTTCCGATTTCAATTCTCTCAAACAGTTCATGTGCCATTTCCGGCGGCATGTTGGCACAGCCGTGGGAGCCGCTGTACTCATAGATATCCCCGCCGAAGTCTTCTCTCCACCTCGCATCATGCATGCCGTAGCTTTCGAAGAACGGCATCCAGCAGTCTACAACCACCTCATACGGTTCCGACGGGTCATTTGATCCGAGCACCGCATCCCGCTCTTTATTATAGAGATAGAAGAGACCGGAAGGCGTGCGCCGGTCCGGATCTGATTCGAGCCCCGTCACGCAGTCCGAATCCAGGACCAGTTCTCCGCTCTCATAGTACCAGATATGCTGTCCTGTAATATCGATCTCGCAGTACGTCCCCCCAAAAGACGGATCGATTGTTTCTTCAAGCATGTTTTCGGGCTCGATTTCGACGGTTTCATGTCCGCGCAGAGCCTCCACGATGCGGTCCATTCCTTTTTCCACGTCGATCTGGTATCCGTACGGTTCGCATTCGAGCCGGATGGTGCCTTCCGCTGTGGAGTTGAAATCTATGGAAGTTCTGACGTCGTCGTACTTTCCGGCGGCTGCGTGCATCAGCAGGTATGCGTTGGTATAGAGCGTCTCATTGCTGAGTGTATACCCTTCCTCTTTGGTGTAATCAATCCATGAAGACAACGTATTTCTGTCCAGTACATCGACAGTTCCGTCTTTATAGCGGATGGTGACGGAGGAGGAAAGAAAATCATTCAGCAGATCCCTCTGCTGCTGAAGGGTCTCACTGCTCTCCAGTACGGACGGTGACCGATAGGCACCTTCCGTCCGGTTCAGATCCAGATGAGAGGACCCGTGAAGCACGGCACTCTCTGCTTTTTCACAGATGATATCCGGATCGGGTTCATTTCCGAGGACCTGGGTCCGGATGTGAAAGATATGATCTTCATCCTGCACGAGAGAGGCATCCTGTGTCTTTACGACATGATCCTTCTGAAAATCGGGAAATGCACCGAGACGTTCCCTGAGTTTTGCGGAATCGTAGCGGAATCCCGTCTCTACCGAATAGGAAGAAGCCCGGCCAAATAGGGAAGGAAGCCATGCGGCACTGTTCTGTGAAGAGAGCAGTTGAGCGGTTTCATTGCTGGAGGCATAAGTCAGCGCGATTTCACTGCCCTGAATCACTTCCTGTTTTCCGCCCCGGAGCGTAATGGTGAGCGAGTACCCCTCGACAGCAGCTTTCAGGAGCTCTTCCGCTTCTTCGGCGGTTTTTCCGCCCATTGAAATTCCATTGATCTCCGTGCGGGGCAGAAAGCGGCTCCGAAAAAGAAGTGCGGTGAGCGGATAGAGAATGACTGCGGCGAGAATACATAAGGCAGCAATAAAGAATCCCTTTCTCATGCGGCGCTGTCTCAGCTGCTCTTTTTTGCGGAGCAGGAGGATCTCTGCTCTGGACAGCTCTTTTGCTTTACGCGGATCGGATACGGCCTTCATGGATGTCCCCCAAAAGTAGTTTTCTTTGCAGAAAAAAGATATATGGCTTCTTGAATTTCTTATTTTCAATATAGTTTTTTAATTGACAGACTGTTACCGACAAAAGCATAATTAAGTAGAGAAATCCAACAGACAGAGCTTTTTGTAGGAACAGCCGGGGGAAGAAATGACGGACATAACCAAACAATGGATCGCCGGAAAAATGAAAGAACTGATCCGGACGAAACCGCTCGAAAAAATCAGAATCCGGGAGATCTGCGAAGCTGCGGGCATTGACCGCTCTACCTTTTATTATCATTTCAAAGATAAGTATGAACTGATCGCGTGGATGTATTTTCATGTAATCAGAGATCTGGATGTGCTCGACCGGGAGGAAAGCAGAAAGGCACTGGAAATTCTGAAGGCGGATGCATTCATTTTTCGGAACGGCCTGGCCGCAAATGCACAGAATTCCCTTTCGGACTATATTAAGAAGTATTATATTGAATACTATACACACCTTTTATGTAAAAGGACCGGGAAGGAAGCGCTTGATGAGGAAATGACCTTTCAGGTGGAGCTGTTCTGCAGCGGAGCGGTGGAGATGATGGTCAGATGGATTCTTGATAATGAGGGGGTCTCTGCCGGCCGGTACACCGATCTGGTTTACCGGTCCATGCCGGCGGACATGCACCGTCTGTGTTTCCCTGACGGTGACTGAAATGAAAAACTATAGTCTCTCGGAATCTTGAGTCTGCCGGCCAAGATTCATCGGCTGGGTGAACCTTGAAAAGTAAATATTATCCAGAACAGTACAG
>CACXFM010000105.1 GCA_902766955.1 uncultured Lachnospiraceae bacterium
CGGCCGCCAAATCAAGTTTCATTGCCGCCAACCCCACGGCAAACAAAAAGCCCGGCTCCCCGGGCTTTTTGCAAATCATCTCAATTATTTCATCTGCTGAACAGAAGCCATCACGTATGTGAACAGCTTGTTCAATGTGGGATCACTGATCGGATGGAAGATGATTCTCAGGAATCCTGATTCTCCCGCGGAGATCAGCACTGTCATGGAATCTGCTTCTTCGCTGCCGAATACAAGTGTGTCATACTCGTTGATCCTGGCAGGTGTAACGGTGATACCCGGATAGCTCTGGCCAAGCAGGTTGATAACATCATCGAGATTCTGGCAGTCGCCTAACGGTCCGAGAACGAACTCGATGCGCTGTGTCTGGTCAGCGTTCTCGAATACCAGGATGTCGCTCTTTGCCTTTTCTTCATCCGTCGGCTGTCTCTGCTCCATGCCTTCCGGAATGACCAGCTCCATATTGAGCGCATCAATGTTGCACATGGTTCCGGCGAATCCGTCGTCGATGAACGACTGCTGAACCATATCATTCCATTTGTTTTGAATCAGATGAAACATGTGTTTCAATAAGTGTCATGGATTGTTTCGATTTACAAGTAATTGTACGCATTCTGCGGAAAAGAATCCACGACTTTTTAAAAAAATCATGACTAAAATTTCCGGGAATTTCCCACGGTTTTCCGTCCGGCCCGCCACACGGCGTCGCGCCCGATTGGCGTCGTGCCCGACAGGCGTGTCGTGTCCGTCCGGCCCTCTGGCGTCGTGCCCGATCTGCGTCGCGCCCGACAGCCGTGCCTCGATCGCCCCGTCACACCGTAGTTGCGTCCGTCCCTTTACTTCGCGAACTCCTCCGCCAGCGCCGCCAGCTGCTCCCTGTTGGCCGCATTCATGGCGGACTTGATGGTGATGCAGTTCTCCGCGAAGGTCAGCTCCTTGCAGCCCTCGAGCTTAGCCAGGATGACCTTCTTGGCCGTCGGTGCCCAGGAGCCGTTCTCGATGATGGCCACGCGTCTCTTCTGGAAGTTCCTCTCCGTCAGGTGCTCGATGAAGTCGCGCATCTGCGGGAAGATATCTGCGTTGTATGTCGTGGTAGCGAGCACCACGCGGTCGAAGCGGAATGCACCCTCGACAGCCTCCGCCGCATCGTCTCTGGCCAGATCGAAGATTTCGACCTTGACGCCCTTTGCCTCCAGCATCTCAGCGAGCGATTTGGCAGCTTCCGCAGTATGGCCGTAGACAGACGTGTAGGCGATCAGGACGCCGCACTTATCCGGTGTGTAGGTACTCCACTTGTCATAGAGGTCCAGATATTCGCTTAAGTTTCCGCTCAGCACCGGGCCGTGAAGCGGGCAGATCGTCCGGATATCCAGGGCAGCGGCTTTCTTCAGAAGGCCCTGAACCTGTGTGCCGTACTTGCCGACGATGCCGATATAATAGCGGGCTGCCTCGCAGGCCCATCCTTCCGGATCCTCCACATCATTGGCGCCGAACTTGCCGAATGCATCCGCAGAGAAGAACACCTTGTCCTTGCTGTCATACGTCATCATGACTTCCGGCCAGTGAATCATCGGGGCAAATACGAAAGTAAGCTCATGAGAACCGAGAGAGAGCGTTTCATTATTCTTCACCGTGACGCGCTCATTTGCCGGGACGCTCTCGAAGAACTGGTCAAGCATGGCGAATGTCTTGGCGTTGCCTACCACCTTGGCGGTTGGATACTTCTCCATGAAGTTTACGATATTGGCGGAATGATCCGGCTCCATATGCTGCACGATCAGATAATCCGGTGTGCGGCCATTAAGCTCGCGCTCCAGATTGCCCAGCCACTCATCCGTGAAACGGGCCTCCACCGTATCCATTACGGCGATCTTCTCGTCGAGAATCACATAAGAATTATAAGCCATGCCGTTGGGCACGATGTACTGGCCTTCGAACAGGTCGACTTCGTGGTCATTGACGCCGATATAGCGGATATCATCAGAAACTTTCATCATGTCAGACTCCTTTTGTTTTATACTTCAGATCCCCTTGAAAGGATCCCGGGTTGTGATAATAAGTACACGGGGCTGCTGTCCGGCAATCCCCACTGGAATCATATAGAAGAAACGCGGATCTGTCAATGAACTCATTCGGTTCACAGCGGTCCTAATCATAACAAAACCGCACGTCCGTAAGCGGGCGTGCGGTCCATACTCCGCGCTGCAGGAAGATACGCGTAAAATCAGATATATGTCCTGTATGCACTCAGGGTGGTCAGGTCTGCATCGGGATTATAGTTGACATAGACCTCTCCGCTGGAATACGCGATCTCAGCCACGATGCAGCACAGCTTCCTCGCCTTGTTCCATTCCGAAGAATATGGCGTGAAATCGACCGAGAACTCGACAGAGTCACCGTGTTTCAGATACAGGTTATACTTGTAGGTGTCCCATGAATAATATCCGCCCAGATTGACGTGATTGTAGTTAGAGTCCTCAAGCCAGTAGATCAGCCTTACCGCACTCACGGTGCCGTACGAGTCATTCTTCACCTTCAGGCGCATCGTGCCCGTATTGCCGTACCGCCTGGACATATCATAATTATATACGGAATAATTGCCATAGTAGCTGGTGGATCTCTTATAATTGATCCACGCAGAATAGGTGCTGTCCCCGTAGAGCAGGGCCTGCGTGAATGTGGTCGCGATCCCCGAGTGTCCGGATACGCCGTGTACACCGTTCTTTCGCTGGAATTCGGCGACGGCCGCCTTCGTCTGCTTTCCGTAGACCCCGTCCACACTGCCGCTTAAATATCCGCAATTCTTCAGGGCCTGCTGGAGCTTTTTAACATTGTAAGAATTATTATTTCTTCCGCGGCCCATGTCGTAACAGGTCCCTGAGAAAGAATAGACCGGGCCGGCAGATGCAGACGCCGTAAGAGGCGTCGCGCAGATCAGAATAACCGTCAGAATACAAGCCAGAAAACGCTTCATAGAACCCCCTCCTGTTTTTCTTTTGGAAAATACATATAAGATATATGTAACAACTACTAAAATGATTGTATAAAAATACCGGACAAACGTCAATTACTGTAAAAAACCCTCTATGGTCTGCCATCTCCAAAATGTGTATAATAAAGCCAGTGATAAAGAATGTGAGAACATAGCATGTGTAAGATAGAATCAGACCAGTTTGAACGCACCCGCCTCCTTCTGGGAGACGACGGTATATCGCGCCTGCAGTCATCCCGCGTCGCCGTCTTCGGTATCGGCGGTGTCGGCGGTCACGCCGCGGAGGCGCTTGTCCGCTCCGGCATCGGCGCGATCGATCTCATTGACAGCGACCGCGTGGCCTTAAGCAACCTCAATCGCCAGGTCATTGCCCTGTATTCCACAGTCGGCATGTACAAGACAGAGGCCATGCGGAACCGCCTTCTGGACATCAACCCGGAGGTAAAGGTCACCGAGCACCGGTGCTTCTTCCTGCCGGGAGAGGAGGACAAATTTCCCTTCGCCGCCTATGACTATGTGATCGATGCGGTCGACACCGTCAGCGCCAAATTTGCCATCGTCTGTGCCTGCGAGAGCGCGGGCACCCCGGTCATCAGCAGCATGGGAGCCGGCAACAAGCTCCATCCGGAGCTCTTCGAGATTGCGGACATCTACGAGACCTCCGTCTGCCCGCTGGCCAAAGTGATGCGCCGCGAGCTGAAGAAACGGGGGATCCGGCGTCTCAAGTGCGTCTATTCAAAGGAAGTTCCGCTGAAAGTACCTGCATTGCCGGAAGAACCCGCTTCTGAACGTGCGGGAGAGAATGGGGAGGATGGGCGGCCTCGGGTACCTGAAGAGGGAAATGCAGTCAGGAAGCGGTCCATTCCGGGCTCCACGGCGTTTGCGCCGTCGGTGGCGGGACTGATTATGGCGGGGGAAGTCATAAGGGATTTGAGCGGACAA
>CACXFM010000106.1 GCA_902766955.1 uncultured Lachnospiraceae bacterium
GCAAGAGATATGTTAGCACATCGCCGGATGGCTGTCAACCTCTTTTTTATTTTTTCTTTTTTTCAGCGCCCCGCTCTTCGCGAGCGCAAATAGTATATTAGCACTGCCGCCCCGCACTGTCAACAGCTATTTTAATTAATTTTTATCTTTTTCCGGAAGCGGTTTTCCGTCCTGCATTCTGTAGACTTCGTCCGCATACGGCAGCGCATCTCTCTCATGTGTCACCAGCAGCACCGCCGTCCCTTCGCGCGACAATTCCTTCAGCATATCCAGGACGATCTTCGTGTTTTCGTCATCCAGATCCGCCGTCGGCTCATCCGCGAGAATCACTCCCGGCTTCATGACCGCTGCCCTGGCGATCGCCATTCTTCTCAGCTCTCCCCCGGACAGTTCTCTGGGCATCGCATCTGCCAGGTCCGTGATACCAAGCCGCTTCATCAGTGCCTCCGCCCTCTCCGTGATCTCCCTGTCATCGGGAGCCCCCGTCCGGCAGAGGGAGAAAGGCATTACGATATTTTCGCGGACTGTCAGCGCCTGCAGCGCACTCTGCCCCTGGGGTACGATTCCGATCTCTTTGTTTCGGAGAGCGGACTGGGTCCGGTCGTCCAGACCGTACAGGTCCTGCCCCTTAAGCAGAATCCGGCCCGAAGAGGGCTTCAGCAGCCCCGCCAGCATGTGGAGAAGCGTGCTTTTTCCGCTGCCCGACCGCCCGGCCAGGGCGGTGAGCTTCCCTTCTTCCAGTGCGAGATCGGCGTCTTTCACGGCGCAGAAGACATTGGAATCAGCTCTTTTTCTCAGAAATTCCTTTGTGACATTATTTGCTTCAAGTACCATCATTTCTTTTCCCACCCTGTAAGATGCCGGATTGATAAGCCGCACAGCCTGCTCAGTTTTCGACACGGAGCAGAAGTGCCGCGTCCGTCTTTGCAGCCTTTGCGGCGGAAATCGCGGCTGCTGCGGCACCGGCAGCTGCCGTCGCCAGGATTGCGATAAGGGCCAGCAGCAGCGTATGCGGCAGATCCGGCAGAAGGAACGGCAGTCCCAGGCTCTGTTCGATCAGATTGCCGAAGGCGGAAGTCACGACAGCGGCCAGAACCGCTCCGCATAATCCGCCGGCAGCTCCCGCAGCCAGCGCTTCCGCAAGGACCGAGCGGGCCACAAACCCTCCCGAGGCGCCGAGCGCCCGGAGTACTGCGTACTCTTTCTTCCTCTCATTTGAGATCATGATGTAGGCCAGTATTTCAATGGCCAGGCAGAGGACCCAGATCACACCGATCATGCCTCCGACCGTATCTGACACTCCCGTCAGCTGCAGTGCGACGTCGCTGATCATATTGCCCGGGCGCACGGCCTCCGTCTTCCTAACGTGCAGCTTGATGTCATTCAGCACGTCGTCCACGGGGATATCCTCCCGTACATCGACCAGGACGGACGATACAATCTGATCGGGATCGACATCTCCGAAGTCAAACAGCTGCTTCTCTTTGGCAGCCCTGATCAGCGTTTTGATGGTCTCTTCACTCGCATAGACGGATGTATCCAGGTAAGTGCCGGTCTTTTCAAGCCTTGCCGCCACTTTGCAGTCCGTGCCGTAGAATGTCAGTGTGTCGCCGGCAAATGCATTCAGGCTGCTTCCGACCAGGATCTCCATCTCCCCGAGCTTTCCTCTATAGGTATGCTCGATCCAGGGCTGGATCGTAAAATCTGTCTCCGGCTCAAACCCGATCAGCTGGACCGCCAGGGAACAGCAGCTGGAACTGGCCGAAGCCAGAAAGAACTGCTCCGAGACCTTTTCGACGCCTTCGATCTGTCTGATTTCTTCCGTGACGCTCCGGTCCATATAGAAATATCCGGGATTGCCGTGCAGGACGATATCAGAGAGTTTCGATTTGGTGGAGGCCTCATACGGCACAACCATGACATCGGCGCCGAGCCTGGCCCGGAGCGAAGAAAGTCCGCTCCTGAGACCGGTGATGATCATGGAGCCTACCAGCACGGAAAAGCACAGAAACGCCGAGAGTATGACGAGCGCCGAAGTCCTCCCGGGTCTCCGCAGCATGTTTTTGAGAGGCAGATGGATCCTGTTCTTCATGATGTTTGATTCTCCTCGTCCACTTTCTTTGTCAGGCTTCTCTCACGGAAGTCATGAGTAACGCCTGTGAGTTCAGCCTTTTCGCACGTTCAGTACGACGGACACAATACTCAGAAGCGCCATGACCGCGCCGGTCACGGAAACCGCCGGCGACATCACGCTTCTGCAGCGCATTTCCGCCATCATGCACAGCGGGATCACCCTTCCCGGGATCAGAACCGCCGCAATCTCAACGGGTATCATGGCTGCCGAGACCGCCGCCGCGCTCCGTCCCGCTCTCTGCAGGAGAAGGATCAGACTGTCAACGGCCAGAATCACCCCCATGCAGCAGACGGCCGCCTGTGCCCAGTGGCAATTCATAAATCCGCCGTCTTCCTTCGGGCCGCATCCCCTGAACACCGTGCTCACTCCCGCAGCCAGAACAAGACTCAGACACAGAAGCGCGATCCCCGGTATCTTTTCTGTCAGCCGATTTTCTTTCATCTTTCGTTCCCCTTTATCTGTTTCTCCGTAAATTGATCCCCTCTGCGGACAGAATTGGCCGCCCGTGAGTTTGATTAGTTTATCTGTCGATTGACCTCTAAATCACATGATAGTATAGCTTACTTTAGGTTTTGCGTCTACTACAAGGATTTTATGAGGCTGACTTTTTTTAAATGCATTTTGCATAAGTTCTCTTCTTGTGGTATAGTGATTTTAATAAAAATTTTAACTGATTAACCGCTATTTAGGAGTTTATCTTGACAGAAGAGCAATGGAACGCCATCAAAACAAATGACAGGAACTATGACGGGGTTTTTTTCTATGCGCTGAAAACGACAAAAACCATCTGCAGGCCTTCCTGTCCGGCCAGACAGTGCAATCCGAAAAACGTGCTGATCTTTGACACTTACGAAGAGGCGCTCGCGCGGGGATTCCGCCCCTGCAAGCGCTGCAGACCGGACCAGATGGAGTGGACTGGCGCGAAGGAACAGCTCGCGGAAACGGCAAAGCAGCTGATCCGGGCCCATTACAAAGAAAAGTTCTCCCTCTCGGAACTGGCAGGAACCATGTATGTGAACGGGAGCTATCTGATCCGGGCTTTTAAGGAAGTGACGGGTTTCACCCTTCTCCAGTATCACAATTACGTGCGCTGCGAAGAGGCTGCCCGCCTCCTCAGAGAAACCACCCAGAGCATTTCCTTCATCAGCTGCGAGACCGGCTTCACATCTTCTTCCCATTTCACGCGGATTTTCAAGAAAACAACCGGGGAAACCCCTTCCCGCTACAGAGATGACTATTATCTCAGTCTCGCAACGGCGGAAAACGCAAAAAAAGAGGAATGAGGAACCGCAATGGTCTTCATTCCTTTTTCTCTGTTATTATGATTTTCCGGTGAGCGCGTCGATCGCGTCCCGCACTCTTTCCACCGGAATCAGGCGCACGCCCCCGGCATTCCTGACGGACTTCATACTGGCCGCGGGAAGTACGACTGTGTCAAATCCGAGCTTTGCCGCTTCCGCAACCCGCTGCTGCGCCTGGCTCACGGCTCTCACTTCTCCGCTTAAGCCCACCTCACCGAAGGCTACCACCTTGCCGCTGATGGGTCTGTCCCGGAAGCCTGACGCGACAGCCAGCGCGATTCCCAGATCGATCGCGGGTTCATTCATGCGGATGCCGCCCGCAATATTCACATAGCAGTCACAGCCTCCCAGGTCAAGCCCGCACCTTCTCTCCAGCACGGCCATCAGGAGATTGACCCTGTTGAAATCCGTTCCGACCGCGGTCCGCCTGGGCATACCGAAGCTGGTCCGGACAAGCAGAGCCTGGATCTCCACGAGGAGCGGCCTCGTCCCTTCGACCGAACAGGCCACCACCGACCCGGAGGCCCCTTCCGGCCTGCCGTTCAGCATATACTCCGAGGGATTCAGCACTTCGTGCAGACCTGTATCCCTCATTTCAAAGACGCCGATTTCATTAGTGGATCCGAAGCGGTTTTTCACCGCGCGCAGAATCCGGTAAGAGGCATGCCGCTCACCTTCAAAATACAGAACCGTATCCACCATGTGCTCCAGTACGCGAGGTCCCGCGACAGCCCCGTCTTTCGTGACATGTCCCACGATGAAGATCGAGATTCCCAGCGTTTTCGCGAGCACGAGGAGGATCCCGGTCGCCTCCCGCACCTGGGAAACCGAACCGGGTGCGGAACTGACTTCATCGCTGTACATCGTCTGTATGGAGTCGATGATGCAGATCTCCGGCTTCTCTTTCTCGAGTACTTCCCGTATATCGCCCAGGTTTGTCTCTGCCAGAAGGTACAGGCCGTCCGGGCTTGTGCCGATCCGCTCCGCGCGCATTCTGATCTGCCGCAGGGACTCCTCCCCGGATATATAGAGCACCCGGTGACCGGCGGCGGCCAGATTCCTGCAGGTCTGCAGAAGCAGCGTCGACTTGCCGATGCCCGGATCTCCGCCTATGAGAATCAGGGACCCCCGTACGATCCCGCCGCCCAGCACTCTGTTCAGTTCACCGATCCCGGTGCCGGTCCTCTCATCCTCGCGGATCTCGATATCCGTGATTTTGACCGGTACAGGGCGGGATCCTTCCCGTCCCCGCCCCGAAGAAGCGGAGCGGGGAGGCACTTTTTCTTCGGCAAATGTATTCCACTCCCGGCAGGAAGGGCACTGGCCCATCCATTTTGCGGATTCATAGCCGCAGTTCTGGCAGAAAAATACCGATTTTGCTTTTGCCATCTTTGTCACGCCCGTATCAGACGTGTCTGACGATCCTGACGGAAAGCGCCCGGTCCGTCATAAGCTCCGCGCTGAATGAAATCTTGCCGCCCAGGTTTGATTTCTGTGTATCCCGGAGTTCGCCGTCCAGATAAATGTCATAGGCGGTTTCCGGCTCGCACTCGACGGTAATCTGCGAATCGCCTGTCCCCTCGACGCGGAACTCCATGCCGTCCGCCGTCTCTTTCAGTCCCGCGACGGCCGTCCCGGGCTCGGATTCATAGACGAAGAGTTCGTTTTTCTCAAGTCTCGTCAGATCTGAAAAAGTCTTGACCTTGTACAGGTCTCCCTCGAACTCGAAATTTTCTTTCTTTGTTTTCGCCGCCAGCTCATAATTGCCGAAACTGATTGTGCCGTCCGCTTCCGTACGGATCAGTTCTGTAACAACAGACATGACATATCCTCCTTTATCATGCACAAATGACACAGGGAAACTGTCCGTTCCCTGCCATAAGTGTATCACACGTCTTTCTCCCGCGCTACCGTCTCACTCCGCGGTAAGCTGCAGTTGTCCGCCGCGCACCGAAACCGAAAGGGTGCCGCCTTCGCCGCATTCTCCCCTGACGATCATTTCCGCGGCCGGATTTTCGATTTCGTTCTGAATCACCCTGCGGACGGGCCGCGCGCCGTATTTGGGCGAGAAGCCCTTCTTCGCCACGTATTTTTTCACGGCCGGTGAGATGCGGATGGTCAGATTCATCTGTTCTTTCGCCCTCCCGGTCAGCGCCTTGAGAAGCAGGCCCGCGATCTCCTCCACTTCCTTCTGCGTGAGCGGGTGGAAAACAATCGTCTCGTCGATCCTGTTGAGAAACTCCGGCTTAAAGATCCGGCGCACTTCTTCCATGACGCCGCGCTTCATGTCTTCATAATCCTTCTCTTCATCCGCTCCGGCGGAAAATCCCAGCCGCTTAGGGTCCACGATGGACTTGGCCCCTGCATTCGAGGTCATGATGATGCAGGTATTCTTGAAATCGACCCGTCTGCCGTGCGCGTCCGTGATATGTCCGTCGTCCAGCACCTGCAGCAGGATGTTGAATACATCCGGGTGGGCCTTCTCGATCTCATCAAACAGGATCACGCTGTAGGGGTGGCGTCTCACCTGTTCCGAGAGCTGTCCCCCTTCGTCATAGCCGACATATCCGGGCGGCGATCCGATCAGCTTCGAGACGCTGTATTTCTCCATATACTCCGACATGTCCACGCGGATGAGGTTCTGTTCGGAGCCGAACACCGTCTCCGCCACCGCCTTCGAGAGCTCGGTCTTGCCGACACCCGTCGGTCCCAGGAACAGAAAACTCCCGGTCGGCCTGCGCGGGTCCTTCAGGCCCGCCCTGCCTCTGCGGATCGCGCCGGCCACGGCCGTCACCGCTTCTTCCTGCCCGATCACCCGCCTGTGCAGTTCTTTCTCCAGCTTCGCGAGACGCCGGCTCTCCTGTTCTCTCAGACGGACCACGGGGATCCGGGTCCACTCGGACACGACCTGGGCAATCACCTCTTCCGTCACGATCTGGCGGCTGCTGTCAGAGGCTCTCCGGTCTTTGACGTGACGGATCTTCTGCGCCAGAGCATCCTGCTCCTTCTGCAGCTTCTGCGCCAGCGCCATGTCGTGGGCGAGAATCGCCCGCTCTTTCTCGGCGGCCTTTTTATGAAGTTCTTCCTCCTCGCGGATCACGCCCTCCGTATGATGGAAGAGCCCGATCCTCACCTTTGAGGACGCCTCGTCAATCAGGTCGATCGCCTTGTCGGGCAGACGTCTGTCATTGATATAGCGCTCGGACAGCCGGACAGCGGCCTCCAGTGCCTCATCCGTGATGACCGTATGATGGTGTTTCTCGTAGTACGGCCGCAGTCCTTTCAGGATCTCAACGGCTTCCTCCGCGCCCGGTTCCTCCACGGTCACGGGCTGGAACCGCCTCTCAAGGGCGGCATCCTTCTCGATATGTTTGCGGTATTCATCGATCGTGGTCGCGCCGATCACCTGGATTTCTCCCCGCGACAGGGAGGGCTTCAGGATATTGGACGCATCCAGGGCGCCTTCCGCCCCGCCGGCCCCGATCAGTGTATGCAGTTCGTCGATAAAGAGGAGGATATTGCGGTTGGCCGCCACTTCCTTCACCACATTCCGTATGCGCTCTTCGAACTCACCCCTGTATTTGGACCCGGCAACCATGCCGGTCAGGTCCAGAATCACGAGTCTTTTGCCGGCCATCGCATCCGGCACGTCGCCGTCGGCGATCCGTTTGGCCAGACCTTCCACGATGGCCGTCTTGCCCACGCCCGGTTCTCCGATCAGGCAGGGGTTGTTCTTAGTCCGGCGGCTTAAGATCTGCATCACCCGCATGATCTCCTCATTCCGCCCGACCACGGGATCCAGTTTTCCTTCCGCCGCCATTTTGGTCAGGTCTCTGCCGTACTGGTCCAGCGTCGGTGTGGCGCCCGCAGTCTCCCGCATCATTTTCCCGCTCAGCAGGTCCTGCTCCGAATATCTGTCCGCCACATTCATGGCTGTCAGCGTATCGGCATAGAGCTTTCTGATGTCGGCGCCCATGGTGTGAAGCAGCCTGGTTCCGACGCATTCCGTATCTCTGAGCATGGAAAGCAGCAGATGCTCGGTTCCGATTTCCCTGCTCCCCAGTTCTTCCGCGATCTGTTCCGACTTGCCGATCACCTTCTGTGCCCGCGGGGAGAAGCCCGGCTTCTCCATCAGGGCGCAGCCCCCCTGCGGGGCGATCAGGCGGTCGATCAGCCTGGTCAGCTTCTCCGCCGTAATCCCGGCTTCCGTCAGCACGTGGGAAGCAGTCCCTCCCGACGCCTTCAGGAGACCTGCCAGGAGGTGCTCCGTCCCGGCATAGTTCTGGCGGTGATAGGCCGCCGCCTTTGCTGCGTATGCAATCGCTTTATTTGCCTCATCAGTAAAATTCAGCATTCAAGTACACCCGTATTCCCTGTAAAGTTCATCTATGAGACTGTGGACCTCTTCTATGGACACCTGCCTGCAGAAAGCCTTGGCCAGGACAACCGTGAGCTCTTCCTTCAGTTCTTCCAGCGCTTCCCGCTTGCCGCTGCTGACATCCACAACAGCGCCCCTGCGCCTGTCCACGCTGAGAAAGCCCTCCGCGCGGAGGAGCGAATACGCCTTATTCACCGTATGCATGTTGATGCCGATCTCATCCGCCATGTCCCTGACAGAAGGCAGGCTGTCGCCGTCCTGCAGCGTGTTGGTCGCAATTCCCATGATAATCTGGTGGCACAGCTGTCTGTAGATCGCTTCGCCGCTCTCAAAATCTATTTCAAAAAACATACCTGTCACCACACAAAAACCGCTGCACAAAAGTCAGCGGTTCCGTTCTGCATATTCGTTTACCTTAAAAGTCCGTTACATCTTGCTGAACTCGTCCTTGCCGACTCCGCACAAGGGGCATACCCAGTCTTCCGGAAGATCTTCGAATGCGGTCCCCGGTTCGATGCCGTTATCCGGATCACCGACAGCGGGATCATATTCATATCCGCATGTGTCACAAACATATTTATCCATGTGCAGTCCTCCTTATAATAGGCTTTTGAATCATTCTACACTATCTCGCCGCGAAATACCACGGTAATCTTTCACGCCTCGTCAATCGCATGGCCGATATCATGCCGCATGTAGCGGTTGGCGAAATGAACCCTCTCCACCGCGCCGTAAGCCTTGTCCCTGGCTTCCCGGAGCGTGGGCGCCAGCGCCGTCACCGCCAGGACCCTGCCGCCGTTCGTCACGATCCGGCCTTCCTCGTCAAATCTGGTGCCGGCGTGGAACACGAATTCATCGTCCCGCCCCTCGAACGTCTCCAGTCCGCTGATCGGGAACCCTTTTTCGTAGGCGAGCGGATATCCATCGGAGGCCAGCACGACGCACAGGCACGCGTCCGCGGAGAACTCCAGTTCCATGCGGTCGAGCGTCCCGTCGACACAAGCCTCGAAGACTTCTACGATATCATTTTTCAGGCGCGGAATCACGACCTGGGCCTCCGGATCGCCGAAGCGCGCGTTATATTCCAGCACTTTGGGGCCGTCCTCCGTGAGAATCAGCCCGAAGAAGATCACGCCCTTGAAGGGGCGTCCTTCCGCCGCCATCGCATCCACGGTCTTCTGGTAGATATGCTCTCTGCAGAACGCGTCCACTTCCTCCGTGTAGAAGGGACTCGGCGAGAAATTGCCCATACCGCCGGTATTGAGTCCGGTGTCTCCGTCGCCGGCCCGCTTGTGGTCCATGGCGGAAGCCATGATCCGGATCGCCCGTCCGTCCACAAAGGACAGCACGGAAATCTCCCTGCCGGTCAGGAACTCCTCGATGACCATCCTGTTTCCGGCATCTCCGAACTTCCTGTCCTCCATGATCTGACGGACACCCACTTCCGCTTCCGCAGGCGTCTCACAGATCAGGACACCCTTGCCGAGCGCCAGCCCGTCCGCTTTCAGGACGACCGGATAGCGGACCTCCTTCAGACAGGCGCGGGCTTCCTCCGCCGAGTTCACCGTCCTGTAGGCGGCGGTCGGGATCCCGTATTTCTGCATCAGGTCCTTGGAAAATGCCTTTGATCCCTCGAGGATGGCGGCATTTTTGCGCGGACCGAAGATGCGCAGATTCTGTTCTTCAAAGTAATCCACGATGCCGCCGACCAGCGGATCATCCATGCCGACAACCGTGAGATCCACTTCATTCTCTTTGGCAAAACCGGCCAGCTTCTCAAAATCCATAGCCGGGATGGGCACGCATTCCGCCACTACGGCGATGCCCGCGTTTCCGGGCGCACAGTAGAGCTTTGTCACTTTCGGGCTTTTCGCACACGCCCATGCGATGGCATGCTCTCTGCCGCCGCTTCCCACAATCAGCACTTTCATAACTACCTCCTGACTCCTGTATCCGGTCTGCTCACGCGCGAGGCGTCACCGGATATGTACCAGCCCCTCCTGATCCACACTGACCCGGCCCTGCGCAATCAGATCCACGGCGGCGGGCAGTATCTGCCACTCCGCTTCTTCCATGATTCTCCGCTGCAGAATCTCAGGCGTATCGCCGTCTTTGACCTCTACCGCTTTCTGCAGAATGATCGGTCCGGCGTCAAGTTCCTCATTGACGAAATGCACGGTGGCGCCGCTCACTTTGACGCCCCTCCGCAGAGCCGCCTCGTGAACCTTCAGTCCGTAATATCCCTGCCCCGAAAAGGAGGGAATCAGCGCGGGATGAATGTTCACGATCCGGTTGGGAAATGCGGCAATCAGCTCTGCGGGAATCTTCAGGAGACAGCCGGCCAGAATCACCAGGTCCGGGGCAATCTCCCTGATCCGCTCCGTGAGCGCCGTCTCGAATTCTTTCCGGCTCCCGTAGCTTTTCGGCTGCATGGCACAGGCGGGGATGCCCGCCTCCTTTGCCCTCGTCAGCGCATAGGCGCCGGCATAATTGCTGATCACGCAGACAATCTCCGTATTTCTCACGCGCCCGTCCCGGATGGCGTCAATCAGGGCCTGCAGATTCGTTCCGCCCCCCGAAACCAGCACCACCGCTCTCATTTTTCCTGATCCGGTCATACGAGATCCACACCTTTCCCGCCGCTTACGGCCTCTCCGATTACATAAGCCGTTTCACCGGCTCTTTTGATGGCCGCGATGGCTGTCTCAGCGTCCTCTTTCCTCACCGCGAGGACCATGCCGATCCCCATATTGTAAGTGTTATACATCATCTTCTCTTCGATCTGTCCCTTTTCGCTTAATAAGCGGAAGAGCCGGGGCACCTGATAACTGTCTTTGCGGATCACGGCGCAGATGCCGTCCGGCAGCATTCTCGGCACATTCTCATAAAAACCGCCGCCGGTGATATGGCTGCAGCCCCTGATGCGGACGCCGGCTTCCCGGACCTCCCGCAACGCCTTCACATAGATTTTGGTCGGGGCAAGCAGTGCATCGCCCAGCGTGCAGCCCAGTTCTTCGTCATAGACGCCCAGGCCTTCCGGCGTGATGTCAAACACTTTGCGGACCAGCGAAAACCCGTTGGAGTGGACGCCCGAAGACGCAATGCCGATCAGGACATCCCCGTCAAGGATTTCCGCACCGGTGATGATGTCCTTCTCGTCGACCACGCCCACCGCAAAACCGGCCAGATCATATTCATCTTCCGGGTAGAATCCCGGCATCTCGGCGGTCTCGCCGCCGATCAGCGCCGCGCCGGAGAGCAGGCAGCCCTCCGCGACGCCCTTGACGATCATGGCGATCTTCTCGGGCACATTTTTTCCGCAGGCAATGTAATCCAGGAAGAAAAGCGGCTCTCCTCCGGCGCAGGCGATATCATTCACACACATCGCCACGCAGTCGATCCCGACCGTGTCGTGCCGGTCCATCACAAACGCAAGCTTGAGTTTGGTGCCGACTCCGTCCGTCCCCGAAACAAGCGTCGGCTTCTCCATATTTTTAAATGCTTCCATTGAGAAGGCGCCCGAAAAGCCCCCTATGCCGCCCAGTACTTCGGGGCGCATGGTCTTTCTGACGTGCTCCTTCATCAGTTCAACCGATCTGTATCCGGCTTCGATGTCTACTCCCGCGCTTCTGTAATCCATTTATGTTCTCCACTTACATCTTTTTGTGCGCCCCGGACGAAACCGCGGCCGTTGTTTTCAAGTGCTCCGCCATATAAGGCGGGGGAAACGCCGCTTAAGCTGCATCCTCATCAATAGTCCCGGTAACCATATTCCTGAAGACGGCTGTCTTTTGCCTCCACATCCGCTTTCATTTTTTCCGACACGGCCTTCAGCTTCCCGAGAAGCTCCGCATCCGACGTGGCGAGAATTTTTGCCGCGAGAAGCGCCGCATTCTTTCCGCCGTTGATCGCCACCGTCGCCACCGGAATGCCGGAAGGCATCTGTACGATGGAATACAGGCTGTCCCTGCCGCCGAGCGATGTCGTGTGCATCGGGATCCCGATGACGGGAAGCGGGAAAAGCGCCGCGCACATGCCCGGAAGATGGGCAGCCATGCCGGCGCCCGCGATGATCACCTTCACGCCTCTCTCCTCCGCCGTGCGGGCATATTCAAAAAACGTATCCGGCTCTCTGTGGGCTGAGATAATTCTCATCTCATAAGAAATCCCGAGTTCATCGAGTGTCTCCGCCGCCTTTCTCATGACCGGCATGTCCGAATCCGATCCCATTACGATACTGACCTGTGCCATAGTTTCCCTCCTTTTGCAATCAGGTGCTTAGTGAATGCATTCGTCAAGAGGCCCGTTCAGCGCTTCCGTGCCCGGCAGGACAAATCTTCCCCCGTCCAGCAGGACCGTCTCCGAACCGTCTCCGTGAATCACGCTGATCCTTCCGAGTTCGCTGTAGGGAATCGTGATATCCGTGTGGCACCCGTAATATGCCTTCGACGGATCCGTTTTCCGGATCAGAGTGTGTTCATTATCCCTGGCCGTCACTTCCCTGCCGTCCGGATTAAAGACCGCCCTGTCCTCCTCGCGGCTGTAGCAGGTATCCCCCAGGGCAAAATGGGGGCCCGTCTTCTCCGCGATCAGGATCGGCATCCTGGCCTCTATGCCGTAACGCTGACCCATCATATAGGCCGTTGTATTCGTGCCGATGGCAAACTCCCCGATCGTGAGGGTCGGGTGATGGAAGAGGATATTCTCTTCGATATAGCGCCTTCCCTGTTCCGGGTCGTCAAAATTGCCGCATCCGTAATCGCTGACCATCCCGTCCTTTAAGACGATCCGCAGATCAAGGAACTCCAGCCCTTCCAGAAACACGCGTTTCACGTGCAGAAGCCCCTCCGTCCCCTGCAGACGGGGTGAAGTAAAGACCTCCCCGACGGGAATGTTGACGTCAGCCAGACAGTTCTCGAAATTAGTCTGCTTTGACACATCTCCGAGTGTCTGCAGGGCAATCGTGAGGTCCGTCCTGTTTCCGTCACGTCCCGTCACGCGGACGAACCTGCCATGATCGAGCGCCTCGATCAGGCGCTGCTGGATCTCCCGGTAGAGGCCCTGGTCCAGTGTATTCACCCGGATGGTCTCCTCAAAAATGCGCTCAAAGTCCGGGCCGATCTGCGGCACCGGAAAATCGATGATGGTAAAGCTGCGCTCATCCTCCGGTATGTATCTCTGGCGGATCATGAGAAGAGCCGTCTTCAGATCCACCATTCTGGCCGTCTCCTTCCGGTTCATCCGGATCGCCGACGCACTGTACGCGGGGACAAAGGGCACATTTCCGAAGGTCTCCATGACGGCCGGTCCCGCATATTCACGGGCCTCGGTCCGCAGTTCTTCATAGGCCTCCCTGACCGCCCGCTTCTTGAGCGTCACATAGTCGTCGTCAAGAATCAGGGCCAGATCTTCCCTGTGATCATAGTCAAACTGTTCATTCGGCACGGCGCCGGTATAGCCGGCGTGCCTGTTGGGGGATTTTGTCACAAGGCGCACGGAGGACCGCACGGCCGTCGGCAGAAGTCCCATCTTCTCAAAGTTGCGGAAGGCGGCCGCAATCACGCGCTCAAAGCCGAGCTCAAACACCACCTGCACGGTCTTCTTCCGGGACAGGTCCTTCCCCGCGTTGACAAATCCCAGGCGGTACCCTTCCGTAAACGTGTCTGCCATGGCCGCGATGGTTTCTTCAGGCAGCGAGTTGATAAATGCCGCAGTGCGGACCGTGTCCTCCGTCACATACTCGCCGAAGGCATACAGATAGTCCGTGCCGGCAAAGTCGGCGTTCCGGATGATATCCGCAGCAAATGACCGCTCCGGCAGGAGCTGCCGCCCGATCTGATCCCTCACGAAAGAGGGGGTATAATCCCGCAGATACATGGCGAAGATATGTCTGACCGCTTCCGCCCGGGGGAGTTCCCCGCCCTCAAACTCAAAATACAGCGTGAGAAACAGCTCCAGCAGCACGGCCTGTCCCTCCGCGTCGTCTTCGAAGACGGCGGGAATCAGGCCTCTGAGTTCCGCATATACCGCAGACAGATACGGCCCGTAGTCCACGCCCAGCTTCTCCGCCGCATAATCCGGATTCGCATAGGACGCCGCGTAATTCGCAGGCAGGATATCTTCATACAGTGACCGGTTGTCCGCGTCCTTACTGACGGACAGGAGGAAGTCCGCCGTTCTCACAAAATAGTCCCGGAACGGTTCCGGCACGGTATGCTCGTCCGGGATCTCCCGGATCCGCGTGCGGGCATCCTCCAGACGTTCCCGCAGCATCTCATTCCGCTCGTCAGTCATTCTCTCTCCCCGTTCCATCATGCCAGTCCGATCAGGATCAGTGTCAGCCAGCCCACCATCATGACGCCCGAAAAGATGGAGCCGATGATGGAGAAGGTCGGAGACACGTCGCGCTCATTAAATGATTTCATGCCGGTGTAAAAGCCGTAGATCGAAAGCAGCATGGCCACGACCGCGATGACACCGGTCACACTGCCCGCATTCCCCTGTGAATGCAGCGAGACAATCACGTCCGCCGAAAAGAGGATAAAGGACGCAAGAGCAAGGGCCGAGGAAAACTTTCCGCCCCCCGACTCTCTCTGCTCATCAAATGTATATCTTCTGTTGTCAGCCATAGCTTCTTCTCCTGGCCGCGTCGCACAGAAGGAACAGCACGTACCCCAGTGCGGCGCCCGCAGTATTTAATAGAATATCGTCCGTGTCAAAGCAGCCCGATCTCGTAAGGAGCTGCGTGACTTCCACCGTCAGAGACACCAGAAACCCGAGTCCCGTCACCGTCAGCAGACTGCGGTATCTCCGCGAGATGACAGGCAGGAAAAAGCCGAACGGAACAAAGCCGAGAATATTCCCGCCGAGATTCAGGAAGACGGTCCGCGCCCCCAACTGTTCCTGCTTTGTGAGAAAACGCCCGATCTCCCGGAACGGCACCAGGTTATAGCGCAGGCTGCCGTGCATGCCGGGCACATGGTTGTACCAGTCCGCAAAAAACAGGAAATAGACAAGTGCCGCCATATAGACGATAAACAGGCACAGGCCCGCTTTTCTGAGTTTCTTCTTCCGCCGCCGTTCCCGGCGCAGAAGGACGCCTCTGTCCGGCTGATTATTCCGCCCCATACAGATCGTAGTAGGAATCGATAGCCGCTTTCAGACTGTCGTCAATGATGACCCTGCCGTTATACTCTTTGTTCCACAGGCATTCCGTCACCTCTGCCATGGTCACGATCGCGCATGTCTTCAGACCGTACGTCTCCTCGATCTCCTTCAGCGCGCTTTTGGTGCCCTGTCCCCGCTCCATGCGGTCGACGGACACGACCAGGCCCAGCACCTGCACATCGCCCTGGGCACGCAGTATCGGCAGCGTCTCCTTGATGGATGTTCCCGCCGTCGTCACGTCTTCGATCATGACGATGCGGTCGCCGCTTTTGATTTTACTGCCCAGAAGAATTCCCGTGTCGCCGTGGTCCTTGATCTCCTTGCGGTTGGAGGAGTAGCGCACCTCCGTCCCGAAATCCTCACTCAGCGCCATGGAGGCCGCCACCGAGAGGGGGATTCCCTTGTAAGCCGGTCCGAAGAGCACGTCGAAGTCATCTCCGAACGTGTCATGGATGGCCCGGGCGTAATAGCCGCCCAGTCTCCGCAGCTGCGCACCCGTCTGATAACAGCCGGTATTTACGAAAAACGGTGTCTTTCTCCCGCTCTTTGTCACGAAATCTCCGAAGCGGAGAACACCGCAGTCCACCATAAAATGTATAAATTCCTCTTTGTATGCTTCCATGCTTTCTCTCTCCATCTAAGACCGTCAGCGGACCGCTCCGGTCAGTTCTCTCACATCCGGGATCTGCTTTCTGATCAGATAATCCCTGATCCCGTCGATGACCTCCGCCGTCACGTAAGGATTGATAAAATTGGCCATCCCGACGGACACCGCCATCGCGCCGGCCAGCAGAAACTCCAGGGCATCCTCCGCACAGGCGATGCCGCCCATGCCGATCACGGGGATGCTGACAGCCCGGCTCACCTCATAGACCATTCTCACGGCCACCGGCTTCACTGCCGGTCCCGACAGTCCTCCCGTGCGGTTGGCCAGCACAAATGTCTGCCGCTCCACATCAATCTTCATGCCCGTCAGGGTATTGATCAGCGACACCGCGTCCGCTCCGCCCGCTTCCGCGGCGCGGGCGATCGTCCGGATATCCGTCACATTGGGCGTCAGCTTTATGATGACCGGTATCCCGATGCGCCTTTTGCACTCCCTCGTCACTTCTTCCACCATGGCGGGATCCGTGCCCAGCGTCAGGCCGCCCGCCTTCACGTTGGGACAGGACAGGTTGATTTCGACCATGTCGATGCCTTCCGCATCCCGCAGCATGTCGAGGACGCGGTAATACTCATCGGGCTCATGGCCCGCCACATTGACAATCACAACCGTATCCTGCTTCTTGAGGAAGGGGAGATCTCTTTTAAGAAACACTTCCGCTCCCGGATTCTGGAGGCCGATGGCGTTCAGCATGCCGGCCGGTGTCTCGCACACGCGCGGCACGGCATTTCCCTCCCAGGGAACCGCCGAGATCCCCTTGGTCGTAATGGCGCCGAGCTTTGAGAGATCCAGCATTTCCGCATATTCCATCCCGGATCCGAATGTCCCGCTCGAAACCATCACGGGGTTCTTCATCCTGACGCCGGCGATCTCAATCTCCATCCGGGGTTCCGTCACGTTCTTCACAGTTCCACCTCCCGGGCATTGAAAACAGGTCCGTCCGTACAGACTCTCGCATTTCTGACATTAGAATGGCTGTCTGTCTCCCTGGTGGGCGTCACGCAGCCGAGACACACACCCAGTCCGCAGGCCATGCGCTCCTCGAGTGAAATATAGGCCGGTATCCCCTCTTCCTCAGCGAAGCCCTTGACCGCTTTCAGCATGGGCCTGGGACCGCAGGCACAGATGACGTCCGCATGGTAACCCGCCTCGCGGACTGCGTCGAGCACCGTGCCGTGCACACCGAGGGATCCGTCATCCGTCGCCACGAGCACCCGGGCCGTTTCGCGCAGTTCCTCAAGCAGATATGTATCCGAGGTGCGGTAGCCCGCTGCGAACGCGCAGCCGGTATTCCCCGTGGCCTTCAGGGTCCTGCCCAGAAACAGCATCGGGGGAATCCCGATCCCGCCTCCGATCATGAGCACCCGCTTCCCCTTAAGTTCTTCAAGCGGGAATCCGTTGCCCAGAGGGCCCATGACAGAGATCATGTCTCCCGCCTTCAGACGGGAAAACTCTCTGGTCCCCTGCCCCGCAATCCTGTAGACGACTCGCACTGCCCCGTTTGCCGGATCCGTCTCACATACTGAAATCGGCCGGGGAAGGAGTCTCATCCCGTCGGCCGAAAATAGAGACAGAAACTGACCTGCTTTCACTTCCTCCGCGAAGGACACCCGGAGCCGCAGACTGTAAATGTCCGCGGCCAGTTCCTCCTGTGATATCACGCATGCAGTTTCCTTTTTTTTCATTTATCTGTTCAGCGCCTCCGTAATATCCTGCTTCATATCCAGTACCGCCTGTCTGGCCGCCTGCGCATAGCCGGCCGCGCCAAACTCAGCATAGGTATCCTTCTGCCATGCGGCGATGATCCCGCGGGAAGAATTCACGATGGCTCCCAGGCCGTCGCTGTCAAAGAAATGCACCAGATCTTTTCCCTTGCCTCCCTGGGCGCCGTATCCGGGCACGAGAATAAAGTTCTTCGGCATGACGCTTCTCAGGATTTTGCCCGTCTGCGGATAGGTTGCTCCCACAACGGCGCCGATCTCCGACCAGCCGCTGTGTCCGGAGATCTCCGATCCCCAGGACTCCACCATCTGGCCGACGATCTCGTACAGTGCTTTATCTCCGGCTATGCGGTTCTGCAGTTCGCCGCTGGACGGGTTTGATGTCTTGACCAGCACAAAGATTCCCTTTCCGCATTCCCTGCAGACATCCATGAAAGGCCTGATGCCGTCCGAGCCGAGATAGGGATTCACCGTACAGAAATCCTCGTCAAACGGGGCGTACGTGTGGCTGCCGACCTGCACGGTGCCGAGATGGCCGTGTGCGTATGCGCCGGATGTGGAGCCGATATCGCCTCTCTTGATATCGCCGATGACCACGAGGCCCTTCTCATGGCAGTAATCAATCGTCTCCTTGTAAGCCCTGACGCCCGGCACGCCGAACTGTTCATACATGGCTGACTGCGGTTTCACGGCCGGCACCAGATCGGCCACCGCGTCCACGATTCCTTTATTAAATTCAAGAATTGCCGCAGCGGCCCCTTCCAGGGTCTCGCCGAATTCGCCGTAGGCGCGGTCCCGGATATGCTCCGGTATGAAGTTCAGCTGCGGGTCGAGTCCCACAACAATCGGTGCTCGGGTTCTACGGATACCTTCCACAAGTTTGTCAATCATCGCAGTCCTCCCAGACGATTTCTCCGTCAACAAAAGTATATCTTACGGTTCCATAAACAGTTCTTCCCGCGAAGGGAGAATTTTTACCTTTTGAAAAAAAGCCGGACGGCCGGATCACCCTCTCCGCGCTGAAATCAAATACAGCGATGTCGGCAGGTGCTCCCTCCATAAGAGATCCTCCCGGAACGCCGAGTATGCGGGCGGGGTTTGTACTCATCTTCTCCGCCATCTGCATCAGTGTCAGCACGCCCGTTTTTACCAGGCCCGTATAGGTCAGGGCCGCGGACGTCTCGAGACCCGTGATTCCGAAGGGCGCTCCCAGGAAGCCTTTCCGTTTTTCATCGGCCGTGTGGGGCGCATGATCCGTGCTGATGCAGTCGATCGTGCCGTCCGCAAGCCCCTCTTTCAGCGCCTGGACATCCCGCGCCGTCCTGAGAGGCGGATTCATTTTAAAATTCGCGTCATCACCCGGTATATCATCGGATGTCAGCAGGAAATGATGGGGGCAGACTTCGGCGGTCACCCGGACGCCTTCCCGCTTTGCGGCGCGCAGGATCCTGACTGATCCCTCTGTCGAGCAGTGGCAGAGATGCAGTCTCGCCCCGGCCGCTTCTGCAAGGACGATATCTCTCGCCGCGATGGTATCCTCCACTGCGTTGGAGATGCCCGGCAGTCCCATGCGGGCCGAGTTGGCGTCTTCATTCATCACGCCGCCCGCCACCATGCCGATATCCTCGCAGTGGTCGCAGATCAGCGCGTCCGCTGCCGCGATCCGCTTCATGGCGCCCAGCATGACGCGGGCATCCATGACGGACTTGCCGTCTTCCGAGAAGGCCCTGACACCGGCCGCACACAGGGCTTCGATATCGGTGGCCTTTTCTCCCTGCATGCCCTCCGTAATCGAGGCAGCCTGCAGGATATGCACCGGAGAAACCTCGGCGGCTTTGCTGACCACATAGCTGATCCGGCTCACGGAATCCATGGGCGGACGCGTGTTCGGCATCGCGAGCAGAGTCGTGACGCCTCCGTGGGCCGCCGCACGGCTGCCGGAAGCGATATCCTCCTTCTCCGTCTGCCCCGGATCCCGCAGATGCACATGCAGATCCACAAGGCCCGGAAACACAACCAGGCCGTCCGCGTCGATCACCCGGTCCGGGCGGTGTTCCGCTTCGGAAAGCGCACCTCTTGCCGCGATGATGCCGTCCTTTATAAGAAGGTCCGAAATACCCTCGAATCCCGACGCGGGATCCACGATATATCCGCCTTTCAGAAGTATCGTCCCTTTCATAGTTTCACCTCATTTTCATGATACACGAAAGATCACGGAGAGTCAAACCGCCCCGCCCGCCTCTGTCAAGTCACCAAAAAATCCGACTAAAATCAAACAAAAAATGTGCACTTTTCCTTGACTGCAGTATTTTTTCCGTCTATAATTCAAATTGTTGATTAAGGGAAACACATGTATTCACTGGTTATTAGAGATTATATGCGTAAGAAGCCTGTAATCTGTAATAGCCGGTGATTTTTTTCCGGCAATACTGATCATCTTTTACACATTATGGAGGTAACACTAATGAACAACGGAAAAGTCAAGTGGTTCAATGCTGAGAAGGGCTATGGATTCATTACCGGAGAAGACGGCAAAGATGTATTCGTACATTTCTCCAAGATCCAGGGTGAAGGCTACAGAACACTCGACGAAGGCCAGGAAGTTACATTTGATGTTGAACAGGGCGCTCGCGGACCGCAGGCTACGAACGTCGTAAAACTGTAAAAATACATAGTAACAAGAAACTGCCGCAGCGGACGCTGCGGCAGTTTTTTGTCTGACAGGGAACAAAGAGCCGCTCAGGCGGCTCTTTGCGCGCTGGTGCGCGCAGGCAAAGCCTGCAAAATTCATCTGCGCACCAGTCGCATCCTGCACGGAGTGCTTTTTATTTTTTCATAGGAAATCCGAAGGAATTTCCTATGAAAAAATAAAAAGCCGGCGCAGCTGCGCCGGCTCTCATATTTACGACTTTTACGCGGTGTAGGAACTCTGGAGGCTGTCGACATAATCGATATAGGCATTCAGATCCAGTTCCGTCGCTGTCACGGCTTCCTCCGTGCTCTGGTTCACCCTGGTCAGGTTCTGTCCGATGGAGACACCGAACCACACCAGAAATGCGGCACAGATCAGCGCGATGATTCCCAGTTCCAGACGTCTCATCATCTTCTCGCGTCTGAGAATCTGGGCCTTGTTTTTCTTATACTCTTTATATTGTTCAACTTTTTTCTGGCTCATAGCACAAGCTGCTCCTTCACGCAAATTCTGAAGGGTATTATACACCCCTGCGCGGCCCTCCGTCCACCCTTTTTTCCGTCCCCGCGGACAGGCTCAAAGGGAACGCGGCCTCTCAGATCGAAACAATGATCCCGCCGTCGTTGGCGTACACGGAAGACAGCCCGCCAGTCGCCTGGACGAAGACGTCTTTCACCTTCATCCTTTTTACGATTTCGTTCTTGACGATTTCCGCGCGGTCCGGACAGTTGCAGTGGCTGATGCCGAGAATCAGATTCTCGGGGCAGGGCGTCCTCTCGACGACGTAATTCACCATCTTGACAAGGGCTTTGTTAATGCCCCTGGCCTGGTCCAGCTGCCCGATGGTGCCCGTCTCCGTGCCGTAGCAGATCGGCTTGATCTTGAGGACGGCGGCCGCCAGCGCCTTCATGCCGCTTAGGCGCCCGTTCTTCCTGAGCGTCTCGAGATTGTCCAGGACAAACATCGTGCATTTCTGCTTTATATATGCCTCCGTCTGTTCGATAACCTTCTCGAACGAAAGCCCCTTCTCCTCCAGCTCGGCGATCTTCATGGCCGTCAGCGTCTCGCCGCAGGAAGCGGATATCGAATTAAAAACGTGTATCTTCGCGTCGGGGTGATCCTCCAGGTACATATTCATGGCGACAAATGCGCTCTGATACGAACCAGACAGTTCCGCCGACAGCGTGACCGCATAGATGTGCTCGGCGCCGCAGTCAAACGCCTCATAAAAAGCCTGCGGAGACGGACATGCCGTTTTCGGGAACGCCGGATCCAGTGCAATCAGATCCACGATTTCCTTCTGGGACATGTGCCCGTCATCCACAATATGTACTCCGTTGATCGTCAATGTAAGCGGCACGGACACAAATTCCTCGCGGTCCTTCATATTCGGCCGCAGCTCTCCTCCGCTGTCCAGTGCAATCCGGTATTTCATTTCAGACCCCATTCTGCGGTTTTCTCAAAAACCGCCTTATATAGTTTTTAATACTACATCCAGTCTAGCACATCTGAAATTCATATACAAGCGTACTTTTGCGGCAGTCACTACTTTTACTTTGTCAGCAGCATCATGATCTCGTTGGATCTCTTCATAAACCTTGTCATTTCTTCCTGATTCAGCGGTCTCTGGGAAATTCTGGCCAGATCATAGAGCTGTTCACAGATCACCGGAACCGACTGCGCCTTTTTATGCTCCAGCACAAATTTTACCAACGGATGGCCGGCATTGAGGATCAGCGTCTCGCCTTCCGAACCCATGCCCGGCATATCCTTCATGCCGTACATCCTCATCATGTCCTGCATGCGGCGGCCTTCTTCCGAGAGCGTCACGATCGCGGCCACGTCTTCGTCCTTCATGTTTTCGACTTTCACGTCCAGCTTGTCATTGCCCAGATGCTTCCTGAAGGTCGCGGTCAGCGATTCCGCATCTGCCTCTGCGACTTCGCCTTCCGCCTTGAAATCATCCGCGAGCTCCGAGTCGATGCGGGCAAAGCGGAGATGTTCGTTTCTCTGCTCAAGCTGCGTAATATACGGCTGGTCGATGTTTTCCTTCAGGATGACCGCGTCCTTGCCGGACTTGCGGAACATGGCGATATACTGGGCCTGCTGCACTTCGTCCGTGACGTAGAAGACAGTGGATTTCTTTTCTTCCGCGTTCTCTTCCGCGCCTTCTCCTGCCTTGTCATCGCTCACGACTTCCGCTTCGACGGTCTCGCCGTTTTCGTCCTTTGCCTCGCCGGCCTTTTCGGGCTCCTCGATCTCGTTCTTCTCCTCGTACTCTTTGAGCGTCAGATACTTGTCGTCAAGATCTCGGAACAGCATGTAATCCATCATCTTGTCGGCAAATTTCGTGTCGCGGATGCAGCCGTATTTGATAAATGCGCCGATGTCATCCCAGCACTTCTCATAGTTTTCGCGGTCCGTCTTGCACATGCCGCTCAGCTTGTCGGCCATTTTTCTCGAGATGTAATCCGAGATTTTCTTCACGGTCCCGTCATTCTGCAGTGCGGAGCGGGATACGTTAAGCGGCAGGTCCGGGCAGTCGATCACACCTTTCAGCGTCATCAGGAACTCGGGGATCACTTCCTTGATATTGTCGGCGATGAAAACCTGATTATTGTAGAGCTTGATCTGGGATTCCAGCGCATCGTACTCCGTGTTGATCTTCGGGAAATACAGGATGCCCCTTAAATTGAACGGATAGTCCGTCTTCAGATGGATCCAGAACAGCGGCTCCTTGTAGTCATGGAATACCTTTCTGTAGAATTCCCTGTAATCCTCGTCCTTACATTCGGACGGCATGCGCGTCCAGAGCGGATTCGTGTCGTTGACCGGCTTCGGCTCTTTCCTTTCCGGCATGGCGGGAGCTTCCTCTCCCTTCTCCGCGGCTTCCCGGACAGCCTTCTCGTGCTCCTCCAGGCGGCGCTTTTCGGCTTCTTCCCTGCGCTCCGTAGCAGCTTTCCCCTCATCCTCGAGATAAATCGGAGTGGGCATAAAGCTGCAGTACTTGTCCAGCACCTCGCGCATTCTGTATTCATTGCAGAACTCCAGGCTGTCATCATTCAGGAACAGCGTGATCTCAGTGCCCGTCTCCGTGCGGGTTCCTTCTGCGATCGTATATTCCGACTGGCCGTCGCTCTCCCAGTGGACGGGCTTTGCGCCCTCGCGGTAACTGAGCGTATCAATGTGAACCTCATCCGCCACCATGAAGGCCGAATAAAAACCGAGGCCGAAATGTCCGATAATCTGTCCGGCATCCTTCTCGTCCTTGTATTTCTCCAGGAATGCGGTGGCACCCGAAAAGGCGATCTGTGTGATATACTCGACCACCTCGTCTTCCGTCATGCCGATTCCGTTGTCGATGAATTTCAGCGTCTTCTCTTCCGGATTGACGATGACATGGACCTCGTAGGTGTGTCCGTCCTCCGGTCTGTATTCTCCGATTCCCTCCAGCTTTTTCAGCTTGGTGACCGCATCGCAGGCATTGGCCACCTGCTCGCGGACGAAAATATCATGGTCTGAATACAGCCACTTCTTTATAATCGGCAGCATGTTTTCACTGTTAATCGAAAGCTTTCCCGTCTGTGCCATTTGAATTACCTCTATTTTCTTATAAATTTTGCTTCTTTGTCATGCCCCGGCACTCATCGAGCTCCGAACTTATGGCTACAACCAAATATAAGCCCGCGGGACGGGAAAGTCAAGAAAAAATCAGCACTCTACCAAGTAGAGTGCTAACAGCTTTCAACAGGAATCACGCAATCTCCCTGCAGGCAATGCCTGCTGTTTTCAGAAACTCACGCACGTAATCATCCCAGATCATCTCCTGCGCGCGGTCTGTCGAAAAGAGACGCCGGGCAATGCCGGTGGTCACACTCAGAGTCCCGCCGCTGAACCGGAGATTGAGACACATGCCCGTCACGGAACCGGCGTCCTCCCCCGCGCTGCCTGCGGAGAGCAGTTCTTCCATCGTTTCCTCCGGGCAGAAAAAGACGAACCGGAAGGACAGCGGTGTTTTCTTTCCCCGGATCAGATCCAGGCAGCGCGGTTTGATGAGCTCCCAGGTCACGCAGTCTGCGCCCGCCTGCCCCGCGCCGCCGACCGTCTTCTCCTCTTCTTCTCCGAAAAAGGCTTTTTCCAGCCGGCCGTCAATCGTAAACGTGCAGAAGGTCGTGATCTGTGCCTCTGTCATGCGGAAACGGTCAAAAAGGTCCCCCAGAAGAAACGCATTCATAAACTTCTTTATCTCGAGAATCTCCAGCGCGATCATGCAAAACCTCCCTGCTGCCATCAATTTGCTCAGTTTATTATGACACGGACGCCCTAATTTCTCAATCACCGTCACTGTCGCACCGTATCCATATATGGTATGATGATGCGAAAGGTGAATCTGCATCAGGAAAGGATACGCAAATGAATACATTGAAAGTGGTGAAAGAAGGAAAAGTCCGCGAGATCTACGACATCGGCACAAACCTCATTATGGTCGCCACAGACCGCATCTCCGCGTTTGACGTGATACTGAAGAACAAAATCACCAAAAAGGGCGCGGTTCTCACGCAGATGTCCGAGTTCTGGTTTGATTATACGAAGGATCTCATTCCCAACCACATGATCAGCACGAATCCCGAAGACATGCCGGAATTCTTCCGCACTCCGGAATTTGCGGGAAACAGCATGATGGTGAAAAAGCTCACCATGCTTCCCATCGAATGCATCGTCCGCGGCTACATCACCGGCAGCGGCTGGAACAGCTACAAAAAAGACGGCACCGTCTGCGGCATCCGTCTCCCCGAAGGCCTTCGCGAGTGCGAGAAGCTCCCGGAAGCAATCTATACGCCCAGCACCAAGGCGGAGATCGGCGATCACGACGAAAACATTGATTTTGAAAGAAGTGTTGAAGTTCTGGAGGCGGAATTCCCCGGACGCGGGCGGGAATACGCGGAAACAATCCGGGACAAGACGCTGGCCCTCTACAACAAGTGCGCGGACTACGCGCTGACGCGCGGCATCATCATCGCGGACACGAAATTCGAGTTCGGTCTGGATGAAAACGGCGAGGTCGTACTGGGTGACGAGATGCTGACGCCCGATTCCAGCCGCTTCTGGCCGCTCGAAGGATATGAGCCGGGCAAAAGCCAGCCCTCCTTCGACAAGCAGTACGTGCGCGACTGGCTGAAGGCGAATCCGGACAGCGATTACCTCCTGCCCGATGACGTGATCGAAAAAACCATCGAAAAGTATAAAGAGGCCTTCCGCCTGCTCACGGGCAGGGAAGTGCGGTAACGTACAAAACGGGCTGCCCCGCGCGGGGCAGCCCGTTTATGCTGCATAGCAGAGTATTTATTCGTAATACTCCTCTTCGTTGTATTCCTCGGTATATTCTTCTTCGTTATAGTCTTCTTCGTTATAGTCTTCTTCGTTATAGGTCTCTTCCTCTGCCGGCTCCTGGTGATCCGGGTTCCGGTAGCTCCGCTCCGTCTCCAGTGTATCCGTCTCCTCGCCGGTCGCGGTATTGGTAAAGGACACGTAGAGAAGTCCGTCGTCCGAGATATGGAAGGTTCCGCTCGCCATCTCCGTGAACGGATAGCTGGTGATGGAACTGGCTGTTCCGTCGCCGTATCCGACTCTGACATTCCACTTGACGCCGTCTTTGTACTGAGACGCGTCGAGATACAGAGTCCTCTCTTCATCCGTCTTCCAGGAATCGGCAAGCATATTGTCATTGTAATCATCCGTGTCCTGATCCTTGACCTGGAACTCGGTGATCTCGCGGCCTGTCCCGTTTACGAGCTGAATCACGATCATGCTGTCGCCTTCCTGCGGCGTGCCGATGACCTTAGCCGGTTCGGGCGTGGGCGTCGGTGTCGGGGTCGGCGTAGGCGTCGGAGTGGGCGTAGGCGTCGGGGTCGGCGTAGGTGTCGGCTTGGGCGTCACAGCTTCTTCCGTCGAGCTCGTCGCAGCCGGAATCACGGTTGATGCAGTGCCCGCGGCGACCGAGAGCGTATCATCCGGCGTACTGTTGGTCGTCGCATATTTCTTGACGGTACTGCAGCCGCTAAGAGTAGCCGTAAGGGCCGCACAGATCAGTGCACATGTTAATATCCTGCTCTTTTTCATCATCATACCTCCGTTCCGAAAACTTTTCTGACTCATCCTTCCACGATCAGATAGCTGCCGTCAGGCAGAGGAAACACTTCGGCCTGACCGGCCAGTTCTTCATCGCTCATACCGCTGACATCCATGCCGGATTCATCGAGCCACTTCCTCACTTCCGCGATGGAAGAGACGGTTTCCGCCATGCATTCCTCCAGAAATTCAGCGGCTTCCTCCCGGTCCGCTGCCACATTCTCCCGAAACAGCTGTCCCTGGTTCCGGAGAAATGTGTCCAGGCATTCCGCAGTAAACTGACTCATCTCACAGATCTCCTTCCAAAAGCTTTAAAATATCCGCCGGCGCCTCCGCAAATGCATCGGCCCCGTTGTCCGCAAGCTCCTCTCTGCCGCGGTACCCCCACAGAACACCGACCGTATACATACCCGCATTTCTGCCAGTCTGCATATCCGTCCAGGTGTCTCCGAAATACATGCACTCGCCGGGATCCGCTCCGAGTGCGGCGGCCGCCGCCAGTGCCCCGGCGGGATCCGGCTTGATGGGGACTTCCGCTGTCTGCCCCTGAATGTAATCAAAGAGTCCGCCGAACGCGTTCCTCACGGCCGTCTGTGCCGCATCATCCGGTTTATTCGAGAACACGGCAAGGAGGATGCCCCTCCTTTTCAGCTGCAGAAGAACCTCCGGGATTCCCTCGTACGGCCTGACGCGGTAAGAGGGATCCTCCGCCAGAAACTGTCTGTTCAGGGCGTCCCCGCGGGCGATGGTTTCTTCCGTCGGCGTACCCCCGGCTGCGCGGATGCACCTCTCCACCAGATTCCTGGATCCGTCCCCGCAGTGAAAGCGGAAATCATCCAGCGGCTGTTCGGGCAGCCCGAGACTGCGGAGCATCCTGTTGCCTGCCCGTGCGACCGATTCCAGCGTATAGAGGATAGTGCCGTCCAGGTCGAAGATACAGGCCTTCACTCTCTCAGGTTTCTTCATTATAGTATAACACTTTCCGTCATGAGGGCAGCTTGAATGAACTCTTCATCGTCACAATCCTGTTGAAGACGGGCGCGCCCTCCGCCGAATCGCGGCAGTCCGTCGTATAATAGCCGTTTCTCACGAACTGGAAGCTGTCGAAGGGTTTTGCCTCCTTAAGCGCCGGTTCGAGCCTGGCGTCTGTGACGGTCACGAGCGAATTCGGATTGAGATTGAGCGATCCGTCCTCATTGTAGACGCCCTTTGACTCATCGATCAGGTTTTCATAGAGGCGCACGGTCGCGCAGAAGGACTCCTTCGCCGGCACCCAGTGAATCGTGCCCTTGACCTTGCGTCCCGTGAAGCCGCTGCCGGCCTTCGTCTCCGGATCATATGTGCAGTGCACCGCCGCGATGCTGCCGTCCGGATTCTTGTCGACGCCCGTGCATTTCACGAAATATGCGTGCATCAGACGGACTTCGTTGCCCGGATACAGACGCTTGTACTTGGGCACCGGCACCTCCATGAAGTCATCGCTCTCGATATACAGTTCTCTCCCGAACGGGATCTGGCGCTTGCCGAGCTCCGGATTTTCCAGATTATTGTCCGCATCGAGGAGTTCCGTCTGGCCTTCCGGATAATTATCGATAATGAGCTTCAGGGGATGCAGCACCGCCATCATGCGGGACTTCTTCATCTTCAGGTCTTCGCGGATGCAGTACTCCAGCATCGCGTAGTCGCTGGAGGAGTTCGCTTTCGACACGCCGGACAGCTCCACAAACATGCGGATCGACTCCGGCGTAAAACCGCGCCTCTTCAGAGCCGCGATGGTCACGAGCCGCGGATCATCCCAGCCGTCGACGATCCCGTCCTCGACAAGCTTCTTGATATAGCGCTTGCCGGTGACCACATTGGTCAGATACATCTTGGCAAATTCCACCTGGCGGGGCGGATGCTCCCAGTCCGTGTGCTCCACGACCCAGTTATAGAGCGGCCGGTGATCTTCAAACTCAAGCGTGCAGATGGAATGCGAGATTCCTTCCACGGCGTCCTCGATCGGATGGGCGAAATCGTACATCGGATAGATACACCATTTGTCGCCGGTGTTGTGATGCGTCATATGCGCCACACGGTACAGCACCGGATCTCTCATATTCATATTCGGCGAAGACATGTCGATCTTCGCTCTTAAAACCATCGATCCGTCAGCGCAGAGGCCGTCCTTCATATTCTGGAACAGCCTAAGGTTCTCCTCCACCGGGCGGTCCCTGTCGGGATCATTTCTGCCGGGCTCCGTGAGCGTCCCTCTGTATTCCCGGATCTGGTCGGCGCTGAGTCCGCTCACATAGGCCAGTCCCTTGCGGATCAGCACGAGCGCCTTCTCATACATGATGTCGAAATAATCCGACGCGAAGAAGCAGCGGTCCTCAAAATCGGCGCCCAGCCACTCCACATCCGCTTTGATGGATTCCACGAACTCCGTCTTCTCCTTGGTGGGGTTCGTGTCGTCAAAGCGGAGATTAAACTGTCCGCCGTATTCCCTGGCGATTCCGGAATTCAGAATAATTGATTTCGCATGGCCGATGTGCAGATATCCGTTCGGCTCGGGAGGAAAGCGGGTGACAATCCTGTCATACTTCCCCTCCGCAAGATCCGCATCAATAATATCTTCTATAAAATTCCTGGATTTCACTTCGTCTGCCATGATTTCCTCCGTATGTCTCTTTCTTAAAACTAACTTCCGGTCCCGGGATTTCCGCCTGTGTCCGGACAGTTACTGTCATATTAGCATAAATGCAGTTGTAAAACCACTGGATTTTCTGTGTCCAGTATGCTACCATAGTGCCTGCACGAAACACTTTTGTAACATTTTCCGGCCGAGAGCCGGATTTGTTTTATAAACGGAGGAACCATGAGAATTCTATTCTATGCGATTTATGATGTTCCGAATTATCTGCTGGAACTGTTCAGGGGGCCGTATAAATTCTACGCCATCGGCGCAGCCGTCCTCTTCCTGGTTGTTCTGTTTCTCTCGGGAAAGGTCGTCACCGTGCTCCGGGACCTTTTTGTTCTGGCCTGTGTGACGCTGGGCGTCATCGCCTACTTTAAAAGGAAATATCCCCTTGTGTGGGTCTGTGTCTTTGCCCTGATCATTCTGGCGATGATCCGCCTGCTCCTCTATATCTTCGTTACCCTGCGGGACGCAAGGCGGGCTCGCAAGATTGAGCGGAGAGCACTCGAGAAGGCCGAGCAGCGCCGCGGCCTCTGGAAGGAGAAGCGCGGCTACAGCGGAGACCGTCCGGAAGAAGACAGCGCGGCAGAAGAAGCGGCGGAACCCGTCCGCTTCCATCCCGAGAACTCCATCCCGGGACCTGCACCGGAGGCATCTGTGCCGCGGCAGCAGGCAGCCGGACCCGCTGCGGGAGCCGGCAATGCCCCTCTTCCGTCCGACGCCCCGGCGGATCAGCCGTCGGCAAACAGAACATTCACGCGGGATGAGGCCATCTCCGCGGCCCACAAGCTGAAGGATCTCAAGGAGCTCGGCATCCTGACAAACGAAGAATTCGAACTGATCAAGGCCCGTCTCTATGCCAGACTCGGATAACGGAGAACAAAGTGTCGCTTATGCGGCTGTTTGCGCGTTGGTGCGCGCAGGCAAAAAGCCGGCCTCACCGGCCGGCGCAAACGGAAATACAATATCCCTCATTATCTACGGACTGCCAGACCAGGCAGTCCTCTTTTATTCCCTCTCTGGACACCTCAAACACGGGCAAAAGGTGCGGTACGCGCTCCATCCCGTCCCGCGCCGGGATGATCCCTCCCGAAACGGCCGGCTCCTCCCGCTCCGGGTCCGCCGGAAGCAGAGTGTAGCGTTCAAATGCAAGCCGCATCCCCTCTCCCGTCATCTTGATATAACTCTCACGCCCCGTCCAGACTCTGAAAAAAGCTTTTTTCTTCTCTTCCTCCGTATGACACGAGAGCAGCAGCCTTTTTTCCGCATCCGAGAAGTACCGTTCCGCGATGCCGTCGGTCACGCCCCTGATCTGCTCGATATCACAGCCCACGGGCCCCCGCTCCGATATTACCAGCAGGGCAAACTCCGCCGCATGGCTCAGGCTGAAGAAAAAGGGCGGGTCCGCACTGACAAACGGCTTGCCGCCGTCCTCTCTCCGCACCTGGTGCAGATCAAGCCCCCGCTCCCGCAGGGCCCTGCCAAGGAGGAGTGTCACCGCAAGGCTCCTCTTTCTGTCATCCGGAAAACGGAAGCGCAGAATCTCCCGCCGCCTCCCCTCCGGTATGCCGTCCAGAACGGCTTCCTCCGAAGCCGGATCCGGCAGGTCCGTGCATCGCATCCGGAAAAGCTCCGCGGACAGCCTGCCTCTGTTCCCTTCCATCATCAGTACTCCTCCGGGATGGTGCCTTCAATCCCGTACATCTCTCTGAAGTTCTCCAGGTCTTCCGCCGAGCGCAGGAGCATCACATCCCTGAACTGCCCGGATGAGAGCGAGCGGAAGCCGGCCACTTTTTCGCCCGTACAGATACTGCTCCGGATCACCGGGACCTCGGCGGTCCGGTCGTAGGAAGCATGGTTGATACTTTTCTTTTTCCTGGAAAACAGTGCCATCACTTAAAACCTCCGGATCATTTTTCACAAATCATTATAGGATAATGTTTCCAAAAGAGGAAGGCCCGCAGGAAACCGGCAAAAAAAGAATACCCTTCCCCCTCCATCTGCGGTATGATATGCAATGTGTTTACGGAAACGAACCGTCTATTAATTCATCAGGAGGATTCTTCATTATGCTTGTCAATATGAGCGCCATGCTTGCCGCCGCAAAGAAAGGCGGATACGGCATCGGCTTTTTTAACGCAGTCAGCATCGAGATGGCCAGAGCAGTCATCGAAACCGCGGAAGAAATGCACTCCCCGGTCATGATCGGCACCGCGGAAGTGCTCACACCGCTCCTCAGCATCGAGCGCACTGCCGAATACCTGATTCCCATGGCCCGGAAAGCCTCGGTTCCCGTGGCCGTGCACTATGATCACGGTCTGACGTTTGAGGGATGTATGGAAGCGCTGAAGCAGGGCTTCAGTTCCGTCATGTACGACTGTTCCACAAAGGACTATGCGTCCAACCTGGAGTCCGTGGCCGAAATGGTCCGGATCTGCCACGCCATGGGCGTCACCGTGGAAGGAGAACTCGGACATGTCGGGGACAATGCGGGCGCCGGCAGACTTGAAAATCCGTCGGATTTCTATACGGATCCGGACATCGCCGAAGACTTTGTCAGAAAGACCGGTGTGGACGCCCTGGCCGTGGCAGTCGGAAACGCTCACGGCGACTACAAATTCCCGCCCAAACTCGATTTCGACAGAATCCGTGTCATTTCGGAAAAAACGGGAATCCCGCTGGTTCTGCACGGCGGCAGCGGACTCTCCGCGGATGATTTCCGCACGGCGGTCAGACTCGGCGTCAGCAAAATCAACATCTTCACGGACCTCGACAAAGCCGGCCGGGCCGGAATCGAAGAAGGCCTGCGGGAGGGCAGAAACTGCATGACCGAACTGATTCCCTATGAGCTCAGCGCGATGAAAGCAGTCGTGGCGGAAAAGATCAGACTCTTCGGAAGTGACGGAAAGGCTTGATACTGCCACACCTATAATGAAAGAACAAAGAGTCGCTTTGCGACTCTTTGCGCGCTGGTGCGCGCAGGCAAAAGCCTGCAAAATACATCTGCGCACCAGTCGCATCCTGCACGGAGTGCTTTTTATTTCACAGGAAATCCGAAGGAATTTCCTGCGAAATAAAAAAGCTGTCGGAAAACCGACAGCCCTTAAAAGCTACTTCCGGGACTCGGACCCGGGACCTCCTCACTACCAATGAGGTGCGCTACCACCTGTGCCAAAGTAGCCTGCGTCAAACGCA
>CACXFM010000107.1 GCA_902766955.1 uncultured Lachnospiraceae bacterium
AGCTGTCCGCCATGCGGACCAGCGATAAGATACGGAAAGGAATTACGATATGACAAACCCGAAAGGCCGCTTCGGCGCCCACGGCGGACAGTATATCCCCGAGACGCTGATGAACGCGGTGATCGAACTGGAGGAAGCCTATCTGCATTATAAAGACGATCCGGCTTTTCAGTCGGAGCTTACGTCGCTTTTTATCGAGTACGCCGGCAGACCTTCCCGCCTGTACTTTGCGGAAAAAATGACGAGGGACTTGGGCGGCGCCCGCATCTATCTGAAGCGGGAGGATCTCAACCACACGGGGGCGCATAAAATCAACAACGTCCTCGGACAGGCCCTGCTGGCAAAAAAGATGGGCAAGACCCGCCTGATCGCCGAGACCGGCGCCGGACAGCACGGCGTGGCCACTGCCACCGCTGCCGCGCTCATGGATATGGAGTGCGTCGTCTTCATGGGCGAAGAAGATACAAAACGGCAGGCGCTGAACGTCTACCGCATGAGGCTCCTGGGAGCGGAAGTCATCCCCGTGAAAAGCGGCACGGCGACCCTGAAGGACGCGGTCTCGGAGGCCATGCGCGAGTGGACCTCCAGAATCGACGACACGCACTATTGTCTGGGCTCCGTGATGGGTCCCCATCCCTTCCCGACCATCGTGCGGGATTTCCAGGCCGTGATCTCCAAAGAGACCCGGGAACAGATTCTGCAGAAAGAAGGCCGCCTTCCGGACGCGGTGCTGGCGTGCGTGGGCGGCGGCTCCAATGCCATCGGCTCCTTCTATCACTTCATAAACGATCCTTCCGTCAGGCTGATCGGCTGCGAGGCGGCGGGCAGAGGCGTCGACACCTTTGAGACCGCAGCCACCATCGCGACGGGCCGCCCCGGCATTTTCCACGGCATGAAATCCTACTTCTGCCAGGACGAATTCGGTCAGATCGCACCGGTCTACTCGATCTCGGCCGGTCTCGATTATCCGGGCATCGGTCCGGAGCACGCGTATCTCCACGACATAGGCAGGGCCGAGTATGTCCCGGTCACGGATGAAGAGGCGGTCTGCGCCTTCGAGTATCTGTCCCGCACGGAGGGCATCATCCCCGCCATCGAATCCGCCCATGCCGTCTCGCACGCCATAAAGCTCGCAAAAGAAATGACGCCCGACCAGATCATCGTCATCACCATATCCGGCAGGGGCGACAAGGACTGCGCTTCCGTCGCCCGCTACAGAGGGGAGGATCTCCATGAGTAATATCAAAAATGCCTTTGCGGGCGGAAAAACCTTCATTCCCTTCATCACCTGCGGGGATCCCGATCTCGCGACGACTGCCGCTGTCATCCGGGCCGCCGCGGAAAACGGCGCCGATCTCATCGAGCTCGGCATCCCCTTCTCCGATCCGACGGCGGAAGGCCCCGTCATCCAGGGGGCAAATCTGCGGGCCTTAAGCGGAGGCGTGACCACCGACAGCGTCTTTGACCTGGTCAGGGAAGTGCGGCGTGACGTCACGATTCCGCTCGTCTTCATGACCTATGCCAACGTCGTCTATTCCTACGGGGCGGAGCGCTTTCTGAAAAACTGCGCGGACTGCGGCGTCGACGGACTGATCCTGCCGGACGTGCCCTTTGAGGAAAAAGAAGAGTTTCTCTCCGTCACGCGCAGATACGGGGTGGATCTGATCTCCATGATCGCGCCGACGTCGGAGAACCGCATTGCCATGATTGCCCGCGAGGCCGAGGGCTTCCTGTATATCGTGTCAAGTCTCGGCGTCACCGGCGTCCGCTCCGAAATCAAAACGGATCTCTCCTCCATCATCTCCGTCGTGAGAAAGAACACGGACATCCCCTGCGCGGTGGGCTTCGGCATCTCGACGCCGGAGCAGGCATATGCCATGGCTTCGATCTCCGACGGGGCCATCGTCGGCTCAGCCATCATCCGCCTGCTCGAGCAGTACGGGACGGAGGCCCCGGAACACGTCGGAAACTATATAAAAAAGATGAAGCAGGCGGTAAGCCGCGCTTCATCTTCATAAACCCTTTTGTCAATTCCTTTCTCATAACGTCCGGATACTCTCCGATATCACGGAACCAAAAAGGGGCCATGCACCCGCACGGCCCCGCCCGAAACTTTCTGAAACAAATTCCAGGCACTCAGGTATTTATTTTTTATTCTCAGACATTCAGCAACTCACTGTACACCGCAAGCGCCCCGTCCGTCTCATGGGCAAGCACTCTCTTGGCCAGCACCTTTCCGAGCTGCACGCCCTCCTGGTCGAAGCTGTTGACATTCCAGATAAAGCCCTGGAACATGACCTTGTTCTCGAAATGCGCAAGCAGAGCGCCCAGCGCTTCGGGAGTCAGCTCCTCGCCGATGATGATGCTGGAAGGACGTCCGCCCTCAAAATTCTTGTTGAGGTTTTCATCTTCCTTTCCGCAGGCAAAGGCCACGATCTGGGCCGCCACGTTCGCGCACAGTTTTTCCTGGCTCGTGCTGCCCTGGATGTCGACGTCATTGCCGATCTGGCTCTTCCTGAATCCGACAAACTGCAGCGGAACGATCGTCTTGCCCTGGTGCAGGAGCTGATAGAAGGAATGCTGTCCGTTGGTTCCGGGCTCACCGAAGATGATGGGGCCCGTCACATAATCCACCGGCTCGCCGAAGCGGTTGACGGACTTTCCGTTGGATTCCATGTCAAGCTGCTGCAGGTGGGCCGGGAAGCGGCTGAGCGCCTGTGAGTACGGCAGCACCGCCGTCGCCTCGCAGCCGAGGAAGTTTCTCTCGTAGACACCGATCAGGGCATCCAGCATGGCAGCGTTCTTCAGCGGATCGCTTTCGGCCGCATTGCGGTCTTCCGCCGCCGCGCCGTCAAGGAAAGCCGCGAAGACTTCCGGTCCGAACGCCAGGGACAGAACAGCGCCGCCCACTGCCGATGTAGAGGAATAACGTCCGCCGATATAATCATCCATAAAGAACGCGGCCAGATAATCGTCGCTCTTTGCCAGCGGCGAAGTTTCGCTCGTCACCGCGATCATATGCCTGGAGGGATCGAGGCCCGCATTCTTCAGGGCATTCTTCACAAATGACTCGTTTGTCAGCGTCTCGAGCGTCGTGCCGGACTTGGAGACAAGCACGAAGATGGAGTGCGCGACGTCGATGGACTGCAGAACCGCCGATGCGTCGTCCGGGTCCACGTTGCTGATGAACTTTGCTTCCATCTTGAAGCAGCCGTGTCTGCGGGCCCAGTTCTCAAGTGCAATATACATGGCGCGGGGTCCGAGGTCGCTGCCGCCGATACCGATCTGGACGACCGTCGTGAACTTCTCGCCCGCCGCGTTCGTAATCTCGCCCGCATGTACTTTGGAGGCAAATGCGGCGATCTTGTCCTGCTGCTCCTTGTAAAAAGCGCGTTTATTGACGCCGTCAGCCACGACGTCCTGTCCGAGCTGTCCTCTGCAGAGATGGTGCAGGACAAGGCGCTTTTCGCCCGTATTGATCACAGCACCTTCATAAAGCTCCTTAAACTTCTCCGAAAGTTCCGCCTCTTCCGCGAGTTTCGCAAGCTCTCCGAGTACCGTATCGTCCACAGCTCTGGCAGCAAAATTAAATGCCAGGCCGGCAGCCATCGGAACACTGTATTTCTTTACACGCTCCGCGCCGCCTGCGCCCGACATCACTTCCTTCAGATCAACACGCGCTCCGTTCTCAAGCGCCTTGTATGAAGCCAGTTCATCAAAGTTTTTCCAGTTCGCCATTTTAACGATACCTCCCGTTTCATCTGATCCATCTGCGGCCTGCGCCCAACTATTAGCGAAGGCCCAAAAGCACAGATTTATTATAGCATACTGCACGGTATCCGTCATGGCTGAATACGCTTATCAGGACAGGCTGATCCGCCGCCCCCTCGTCAGGTCCTTCACGGACCCGCCGGGCAGAAGAACGCCTTCCACCACGGTTCTGTCAATCAGCGTTGTTTTCGGCTTTTCAATCATGCCGATCAGCTTCTCCGCGGCCTTCGCCCCGATTTTGGAAGCGCTCTGTTCAATCGTCGTCATTTTGGGTTCCAGATACTTGGCCACGTTGATGCCGTCGTATCCCGCCACCGATATATCGTCCGGTACTGTCAGGCCCTTTTCCTTGATCGCGTTCAGGCCGCCGAGAGCGGACAGGTCATCCGGAAACAGAATACAGGTCGGCGGCTCGGGCAGATTCAGCAGCCGCAGGGTCATCTCCCTGCAGTTCAGCGGATTCCGGTAATCGCCGTCCAGCATGTACTCCTCCCGCACCGGGATGCCCAACTCCTCCATGACACTGTAGAAGGCAACCAGCCGGTTTCTGGTCACCGAAGAAGTCTGGCGGTCTCCACCGTTTATATAGGCGATCCGCCTGTGCCCTCTGCCGGCCACATATGTGACCAGGTCTTTCATCCCCTTCACATTGTCGGACAGCACGGACGGCTTCGCGTCAAAGCTGTGGTCAATGGTGACCACGGGCAGGTCGCTCTTGATCAGTTCAATGACCTCGTCCTGCTCAAAATCAATATGGGCGATCACGATCCCGTCGACGCCGCGGGAGCGGCTGTGTTCGAGATAGGACATCCTGTTCTTTATGGTTTCGCTGCAGTTGATGAAGGTGAGGTCATATCCCCTGCCCTCGGCCTCCACTTTGAATCCGTCGAGCACCCGCGAGAAATAATCGTGCGTCAGGCCGTTTCTCGCCCGGTCCACGAACAGCACGCCGATATTATAAGTCCTGTTTGTCTTCAGGGCTCTGGCGGAAGAATTCGGGAAGTAGCCCATCTCCTGGGCTTTGCCGCGGATCATTTTCTTTGTCGCTTCACTGATGTCACTGTGATTATTCAGGGCTTTGCTCACCGTTGCGATCGAAACGCCGCAGCTCTGTGCGATATCTTTCATTGAAACCATTTTGCTGCCACCTCCCGATTTATCTTAAACGTTTTCTTCTAATAATATACCTCATATTGGCGAGCCAGGCAAGAATTATTCCCTCAGTTTACGCAATTCTCTATATATTATCACAAATTCGCCCCTGATTTTTGTGCAACAATGCGAGATTTTCCCTTAAACATTTTCCGTGCAAAAGCCTTTCAAAATGCATTCACAAAACACTTGCTTTGATGAAATCCACAGCATATAATATAAGTATGTTTTTTGTACCCTGTTTCTTAATCGTTTTCGTAATTATAACCGAGGAGACCTTGTATGAAATACGGATATTTCGACGATTCTAATCTGGAATATGTCATCACGACACCGCGGACACCGCTTCCCTGGATCAACTATCTCGGAAGCAATGATTTCTTCTCGCTGCTCTCCAACACATGCGGCGGCTATTCGTTCTACAAGGACGCCAAGCTGCTCCGTCTCACCCGGTACCGCTATAACAGCGTGCCCTACGACAACAACGGCAAATATTTCTTTATTAAAGACGGGAACACCATCTGGAATCCTGCCTGGCAGCCGACGCGTACGGAACTGGATTCCTACGAATGCAGGCACGGCATGGGCTACAGCCGTTTCGCATCCTCCAAAAACGGCATCCGCTCCGACCTTCTGGTCTTCGTTCCCATGGACGACACCTGCGAAGTCCAGCAGATCCGCCTGACCAACACCTCCGATACAAAGAAAGAGCTGAAGCTCTTCTCCTACGTGGAATGGTGCCTGTGGAATGCCATGGACGATATGACCAACTTCCAGCGGAATCTCTCCACGGGCGAAGTCGAAGTGATCGGCTCAACCATTTATCACAAAACCGAATATAGAGAACGGCGCAATCACTACGCCCTGTACTCCGTCAACGCTCCCGTCGACGGCTTTGATACCGCGCGCGAGAGTTTCCTCGGCGTGTACAACGGACCGGACCGCCCCGATGCCGTTTTTGCCGGAGAATGCACCGGCTCCGTGGCCTCAGGCTGGTTCCCCATCGCCGCCCATCAGATCAATCTCACTCTGGAGCCCGGCGAATCCCGCTCCTTTGTCTTTGTTCTCGGCTACTGCGAAAACCCGGAGGACCAGAAGTGGGAAAAGCAGGATGTGATCAACAAGGCGCCCGCGGAAAAAATGCTCGCCCGCTATCAGACCGATGAAGACGTCGAGAAATCCTTCAGCGATCTCCGGAATTACTGGAAGAACCTGCTGTCGAACTTCCACGTGGAGACTTCACTGCCCGAGGTCAACCGCATGGTCAATATCTGGAATCAGTACCAGTGCATGGTGACCTTCAACATGAGCCGCTCCGCTTCCTATTTCGAATCAGGCATCGGACGCGGCATGGGCTTCCGCGATTCCTGCCAGGATCTCCTGGGCTTTGTCCATCTGATCCCGGACCGCGCGAGACAGCGCATTATCGACATCGCTTCCACGCAGTTCCCGGACGGCTCCGCCTATCATCAGTATCAGCCCCTCACGAAGAAGGGCAATTCCGATATCGGTTCGGGCTTCAATGACGATCCACTCTGGCTGATTGCCGGCACGTCCGCTTACGTCAGGGAGACAGGGGATGTATCCATTCTGAGCGAGATGGTTCCGTATGACAACGACGAGTCGGTTGCGACAACGCTGTTCGAGCATCTGACCCGCTCACTCGATTACATCATCACGCACAAAGGCCCCCACAATCTTCCGCTGATCGGCAGGGCAGACTGGAATGACTGTCTGAATCTGAACTGCTTCTCGGCTCATCCGGGCGAGTCCTTCCAGACCTTCGGCCCGTCCGAAGGCCCGGTGGCCGAATCCGTTTTTATCGGCGGCATGTTCGTCAAGTACGGAAGAGAATATGCGGATCTGTGCAGGCTGATGGGCAAGGATGACGAGGCAGAGCGCGCACTTGCGGAAGTCGCCTCCATGGAAAAGGCACTCCTGAGCGACGGATGGGACGGCAAATGGTTCGTCCGCGCCTACGACGCCTACGGCCACAAAGTCGGCTCCGACGAATGTGACGAGGGTAAAATCTATATCGAGCCGCAGGGCTTCTGCGTCCTCGCCGGCGTCGGCGTGGAGAGCGGCGAAGCGCTGACAGCGCTCGATTCCGTGAGAGAACGGCTCGACTCCGAGTACGGCATCATGATCCTGCAGCCGGCATATACCAGATATCATCTGGAGCTCGGCGAAATCTCCTCCTATCCGCCCGGATACAAGGAGAACGCGGGAATCTTCTGCCACAATAACCCGTGGGTTTCCATCGCCGAAACCGTTGTCGGAAGAGGCGACAGGGCCTTTGAAATTTACAAAAAGACCTGCCCCGCTTTCCTCGAGGACAAGAGCGACATTCACAAGACCGAGCCCTATGTGTACTCACAGATGGTGGCCGGCAAAGACGCGAAGTTCTTCGGACAGGGCAAAAACAGCTGGCTTACGGGCACGGCGGCCTGGACCTTCACGGATATCTCCCAGTACATTCTGGGCGTGTATCCGACACTCGGCGGTCTGCAGGTTAATCCGTGCGTGCCGCACAACTTCGGCGATTTCCGTATCCACCGCAGATTCCGCGGTGCCGATTATGAGATCGAGGTGATCCAGAACGGTGCGGAGAAGGGCGTCAAAGAGATGATCGTCGATGGAGTGAAGGTTGAGGGATGTGTGATTCCGTATGATGCGGATAAGAAGGAAGTCCATGTGAAAGTCATCATGGGATGAAATCCTGCACTGCCCTGCACGTGAAAGAAACCACTCTCTTATACTTCAGAGTTTGGACAGCGAAATGCCCTGGTTCATCACCAGGGCATTTCGTTTTTTGTCAAACACTCAAATTCTGTACGTTAAACAGCCCTGTTTGCCTTTCGTCTCCCAGCGTGGTATACTCTCTTGTAAGCAAGACATTTCCGCTGCGCCGCTCGGCCGCAGTGAATACTATATCTGTCGCATGTATTCAATTCCTTTTTACGGCAGATATACATTCCGGTGGGTATCTCCACGAAATATCCTTGCTTTTAATTGAACAAAGGCAGGGGTAAACCGGAGATGCCGGGGCCTCCTGCCTGAGATCCGAAGGATGGTCTTTATATGGAACTGCTGTTTTTCATTTAAAAAGCCGGCCTTTCCATCTGAAAGAATCATCCCTTCTGTCATCGACTTGAAAGGAGGACCTGTGTGTTGACAACAAAAAAGAGACAGCCCGGCAAACGTTACGAAGAACTGACTTTCTCGGATGATTTCATGTTCTGCAAAATTCTGCAGAATGATCCGGAACTCTGCAGAGAACTTCTGGAATTAATTCTCGGCCGGAAGGTGACGGAAGTCCTGCATGTGGAACAGCAGAAACCGATTGAGATTACAGCAGATGCAAAAGGCGTCCGGTTTGATGTATATCTGGACGATGACAGAGACAATGTCTATCTGATCGAGATGCAGACAACCAGAAAGAAAAATCTTCCAAAACGGATCCGGTACTATCAGGGAATGCTGGATCTGAACCAGATTGAACGCGGTGCGGAGTACGAAGAACTGAAGAAAAGCTGCATCATCTTTATCTGTCTGGACAATCCATTTCCGAAGAAGGGCAGACATTTGTATACGTTTAAAAATGTCTGCCTGGAAGACCCTGAACTGCTGCTCCCGGACGAAACTGTAAAGATGATATTGTCAGCGCAGGGACACATGAAAGATGTGTCAAAGGAAATGGAAGCATTTCTACAGTATCTGGTAACC
>CACXFM010000108.1 GCA_902766955.1 uncultured Lachnospiraceae bacterium
CTGGTGCTTCTGGGCGTGCCCATGATTCCCCGCATGATGACCGAGTCGGCCCACTCGAAGACGGGTATCGATATCAACCCCGGCGCCACGATCGGGAAATACTTCTTCATCGACCACGGCACGGGCATTGTCATCGGCGAAACGACCGAGATCGGCGAAAATGTGAAGATCTACCAGGGCGTCACGCTCGGAGCCCTGTCCACCCGCAAAGGACAGCTGCTGCACGGCGTGAAGCGCCACCCGACGATCGAAGACCACGTGACCATCTACTCCGGCACCACGATTCTCGGCGGCGAAACAAGGATCGGAAAAGGGGCCGTGATCGGCGCCAACGCATTCATCACGTCATCGGTGCCGGCGGGAGCCAAGGTCTCCATCAAAAACCAGGAATACACCGTACGCTTCGACGGGGACACCTCTTTCGAAAGCCGCGAGCTCGAACAGAATAAGGACTGGTTCTACGTCATATAATCAGGAGGTTCTCATGATCAGAAAATACATCTGTCTGCTTTTGTGCGCCGTGCTTCTCATGGCTTCCGTGCCCGTCTTTGCATCGGGCGGCAGCGGGGCTTCGGGCGACGGCGGCGCTCCCGCTGTGCTCCGGATCGGTGTTTCCACATGGAAAACGACCGACATAGAAGGCGCGTCCTGCAAAAAAGTGCTGGACGACGCGGCCCGCGCGCTCGGCGTCAAAATCATCTACGCCGAACACGGCGGCGACCCCCTGAAAGCGGCCCAGACACCCGAGCTTCTGTGCGACGCCGGCTGCAAAGCCATCGTCTTCTGCAGCACATCGGACGAAGATCTCCAGGCGGCACTGGACGTCTGTGAGGAGCGCAAAATACCGATGGTGGAAGCCTGCCGCATTCTTTCGGAAAATACATCTCCGGAGCTCTATCAGAAGGCCGCGGAGTCAGATATCTTCATCGGGAACGTGACAGACGAGATGACCGGCATGCAGGTCAGCTTCAGCCGCACAAAACCGGCGACGCTCCTGAAGGCCTTCCTGCTGGCATACAATGCCGCGGAAGGGAACATAGAGGAAGAAGCAGAGGACGCGGATGAGCCCTTCCGGATCATCCAGGTACCCGAATCGGAAGATGTGAGTACTCTGACGGAAGATGACATAAGGAAAATGGCGGAAAAAGGGGTGTGAACCCCTTTTTTTTGATATACTGTACTCAACTCTTGAAATCACTTTTTTCTATCAATAAGGAGAATCTGATTATGCGGGAATGGACAAGAGAAGAAAAATACCGCCCACTGAAGGATCCACAGGAGCTCATCGAACTTTACCGGCAGGTTTCCGCCTCCTCTTACCGCCAGACATATCACATCCAGGCCGTCACCGGCCTGATGAATGATCCGAACGGCTTCGTCTGGCACGACAACCGCTGGCACCTCTTCTATCAGTGGTGTCCCTGGGGCGCGGTTCACGGACTGAAACACTGGTATCACATTATTTCCAAAGATCTGGTCACCTGGGAGAACCTGGGCGTCTGCCTCCTCCCCGACGAGGGAAACGGATACGACAACAAGGGCGTCTATTCAGGCTCCGCCATGCCCATCGACGACAAAATCTACCTCTACTACACGGGCAACCACAGAGATCCCGACTGGACCCGCCACGCCTACACCTGCCTGGCCAGGATCGGCCGCGACGGCTGGCCGGAAAAATATCCCCTGCCTCTCTTCGGGGCAAATCCCGCCTACACGGAACATCAGCGCGATCCCAAAATCATCTGCCTCCCGGACAGAGACCGCTATTATATGCTGATCGGCGCACAGACGAAGGACCGCCGCGGCTGCGTCCTCGTCTACTCATCCGGAAGCCTGCAGCACGGCTGGGTCTTCGCCGGCGAACTGAAAGTCCCCGGATACGAATCCTTCGGAGACATGTGGGAATGCCCCTCCATCGAGCGCCTGGGCGGCAGAGACGTCCTGCTCTTCTGCCCGCAGCACCTGACCATCGAGGGGCGCGGCGGCAGCCAGAACCACAACGGCTATATCATCGGCAGCATGGACTGGGATACGCTGACCTTCACTCCGGACGGCGCCTTCCACGTCCTCGACTTCGGCTTTGATTCCTACGCCGCCGCCTGCGCCAACAATCACCAGGAGCCCGACAAGGCGATCCTCATCGCCTGGATGGGACTGCCGGACGTCTCCTATCCGACCGACGAAGAAGGCTGGGCCGGCTGCCTCACACTGCCCCGCGAACTCACGGTTCGGAAGCGCCGTCTGGTTCAGCAGCCGCTGCCGGAACTCAAAAAGCTCCGGGACGAACAGACGTCAGTGTCCCCGGATCAGAACGGCCTCTTCCGGATACCGAAAGCGGCTGAAATCGAGATTGACTGCCGCCCCGGCCTCTTCCGTCTCTCTCTCTTTACAGACGAATGCGGAAATGGCGGCGTGACAATCAGCACAGACGAAAACCAGACGGAAATCACAGTCGACCGCAGCGGCATGCGCACGCGCTTTAATCCGCTGGAAGGCGAGACCCGCTCAAGACCGCTGGAAAACGGCCTCCTCCATCTCCGCATCTTCATCGACAGTAGTTCGGTGGAAATCTTCGTAAACGACGGGGAAGCCGTCTTCACAAGCCGGGTATTCCCGACGGAGGCAGAGCATTTCTGCCGGGCGGAAGGCGATGTCTTCATCCGCATGTGGACGATGAAGCGGGCACTCAAAGACGAGTTTCTGATCTGAGGGAACATTTCTGATCTGAGGAACCCGGAAAGGCATCTCCGGACTCCGATGATCAGTACGGCCCGGAACTCCGATGATCCGGCCGCTGATGAAACATAACTCGAAACGATTATATTGAAAGGAAAGCACCGTGGCAGACAAAGAAAAACTCAGTTGTGTAGACTGCGGCACCCGCGCCTGCGGTACCCGCGACGAAGCGAAATACCCCTCTTTCTGTATGACGGAGCGTCTGGATGACGCGCTCGTCGACGAAGTAAAAGATCTCTACCGGAACGACGAAGAAACCAACCGGATCTCGCGGGAATCCGCCCTCATCGAAGGTGAATTCTACGGAAAAATGACCCGTGTGGAAGAAACCCTGGAATTCATCAAGCGCATGGGCTACAAAAAAATCGGCATCGCAACCTGCGGCGGCCTCCTCGAAGAATCCAAAACCTTCGCAAAGATTCTTCGTGCCAGAGGATTCGAAGTCGTGACGGCCTGCTGCAAAATCGGCGCCATCGACAAATCATTTGTCGGCGTTCCGGACGACAAGAAGCTGAACGGCGGCTGCGGACACGAATCCATGTGCAACCCCGTCATGCAGGCCAAAGTCCTTGCGGAAAACAAATGCGATTTCAATGTCGTCATCGGCCTGTGCGTGGGACACGACACACTGTTCTTCAAATATAACGAAATCCCCGCCACCGTGCTGGTCGCAAAGGACCGCGTGCTCCTGCATAATCCGGCTGCCGCGCTCTATCAGGCCAAGACGGGCTACTCCCGTTTCAAAAAAGAACTCGGCTGAGGGCGACAGGGTACCAGACTTTACAAAAAATCATCTCAAAAATATGAAATATTTCTTAAATATGAACGCATCATGAACACAGGGCTTGACTTTTGTTAACAAAAGAGATACTCTATTCAATACATTCATCTAATATTCGATTCATAATCCGATGGTAACGACGCATGGAAACAGCGTTCTGACGATTATAAACGGTTAGGGAATGGCTTTTGTTCAGAAGTCCGGGAGACATGCTCCCGGATTTCTTTTTTGCGGTTTTCCTGTGTGCCGCTCGGTCCATGTGCCTTTTACAGACAATAGGTCTGAATCATCTGCCTGATCACAGGAAAATTCATGGGAAACTCGGCTGTTTCCATGGTCAGAATCAAATTCACTCCGGGCATGATTCCGTTTTTTTCATACGAGCGGATTTTCATCAGTGTCTTGTTGCAGTATCCCGGATCATCCATCCTCCCCAGATGTTCCCAGAAGATCTCCGTGCGGTCTTCAGTTTTGAGAATCGTAAAATCCGGATAAACTTTCACGGAACCTTTTTTCAGATATAATGGCCGCTCATATTTATAAGGTATCCCCATCTTGTTGAGTGCATCCGCAATCATAACCTCCGACTTGGACCTCACCCGTTCCCCTTTATTCGTAAAATGTTCCGGAACATCTTTTGAGATCGGCTTCGGCTCA
>CACXFM010000109.1 GCA_902766955.1 uncultured Lachnospiraceae bacterium
CTGATCATGATGCGGATCGTGGATATAATCTATTCATTGCCGGACATGCTGATTATCATTCTTCTCTCGGTCGTGCTGAATGAGACACTGGCCAATACGCAGAATCCGGTTATCAAATCCCTCGGAACCAATATGGTGTCGATCTTCGTCGTGTTCGGACTTCTGTACTGGGTCGGCATGGCGAGACTTGTGCGCGGCGAGATCCTGAAAATCAAGAATAATGAATACATTCTCGCGGCAAAGGCAGTCGGCGCATCTTCGGGAAGGATTATCCGGAGCCATATCATTCCCAACTGTCTGAGCGTGATTATCATTACCACCGCACTGCAGATTCCGTCGGCAATCTTTACGGAGAGCTTCCTTTCATTTGTCGGTATGGGCGTCAAGGCTCCCATGCCTTCGCTCGGCTCTCTGGCCAATGCGGCGCGTGAAGGTCTTCAGAGCTATCCGATGCAGCTGGTTTTCCCGGCAGTCACGATCGTCCTGATCGTGCTCGCTTTTAATCTGCTGGGCGACGGCCTTCGCGATGCATTTGACCCGAAACTCAGGAGGTAATGAGATGACAGATAATAAAAAGAAACCACCGCTTCTTTACGTAAAAGACCTTCATACCTCTTTCGTAACGGATAAGGGCGAAGTGCAGGCCGTAAACGGCGTGAGCTTTGTACTGGAAGAGGGCAAGACACTGGGAATCGTCGGGGAATCCGGATCCGGCAAGTCCGTCACGGCATATTCGATCATGCAGATCCTCGAGCAGAACGGAAGGATCAGGAGCGGCGAGATTCTGTTTCAGGGAGAGGACATCACCAAATATACGCCGAAGCAGATGAACGTGTTCCGCGGACAGAAGTGCGCCATGATCTTTCAGGATCCCATGACGTCCCTGAATCCCGTCTATACGGTCGGCAACCAGATCATGGAGGCGATCCGGATTCATTCGAACAAATCGAAAGCCGAGGCCTATGAGGCGGCGGTCGAGATGCTGCAGCTTGTCGGCATCAATGATGCGGAGAGACGTATTAAGCAGTACCCGCACGAGCTGTCCGGCGGTATGAGACAGCGTGTCATGATCGCCATGGCGCTGGCCTCCGAGCCCTGGATTCTGATCGCCGATGAACCGACGACGGCGCTGGACGTCACGATCCAGGCGCAGATCCTGGAACTGATGCAGGATCTTCAGAAAAAGCTGAACATGGCTATCATCATTGTCACGCATGACCTCGGCGTCATCGCCCAGATGGCAGATGAGATTGTCGTCATGTACGGCGGCAGAATCTGTGAGAGAGGGACTGCGGACGATATTTTCTACAGACCCTGCCATGAATATACAAAAGGACTTCTGCGGTCCATCCCGCGCGTGGATAATATGAAGGAGCGGCTGGTTCCGATCGGCGGAAACCCCATTAACCTTCTCAATCTGCCCAAGGGATGCGCATTCTGTTCCCGCTGTGACGAGGCCATGAAAATCTGTCTCGACCAGGTGCCGGAAGAGCTCAGGATTTCCGATACGCATCTGGCTTCCTGCTGGATGAACGTGAAGAACCACACTTATATGGAGGTGCCGGAAGATGGGCAGTGAGCAGAAAACGAACAGCGGGTACCTGGTGGAAGTGGAGGATCTGAAGGAGTATTTCCCGATTCGTACGGGGTTCATGAAGACGACCATGCTGAAGGCGGTCGACGGAGTGAGCTTCAAGATTAAACCGGGAGAAACGCTGGGGCTTGTCGGCGAATCCGGATGCGGCAAGACGACCGTGGGACGGACTCTTCTGAGGCTTTATAAACCGACGGGCGGAAGGATTCTCTTTGAAGGAAATGAAGTAAATGACCGCAACATGCGGGAATACCGCAAGAAGATGCAGATGGTATTCCAGGATCCGTATTCATCGCTGGATCCCCGCATGACCGTGGAAGACATTATCGGTGAACCGCTCGATGTTCACAGTCTCTACAAGACAAAGGCGGAAAGAAGGGATAAAATCCTGAATCTGATGTCCCTGGTCGGACTGAATGCGGAGCATGCGACGAGATACGTCCATGAGTTTTCGGGCGGACAGAGACAGAGAATCGGAATCGCGAGAGCACTCGCCGTGAATCCCAAGTTCATCGTCTGCGACGAACCGGTATCCGCGCTTGACGTCTCCATTCAGGCGCAGGTGGTGAACATGTTCGAGGATCTCCAGCAGAAGCTGGGAGTGGCATATCTGTTTATTGCGCATGACCTGCTGATCGTGCGCCACATCTCGGACAGAATCGCCGTCATGTATCTGGGCCGCATGGTGGAGATGGCCGATGCGGACGAGCTGATGGATCATCCGGTTCATCCGTATACGCTGTCCCTTCTCTCCGCGGTGCCGCTTCCGGATCCGGAGATGGCCAGACAGCAGAAGCGGATCATTCTGGAAGGCGACGTGCCCAGCCCCCTGAACATGCCTTCGGGCTGTGCGTTCCGGACCAGATGCCGCTACGCGACAGAGCGGTGTGCGAAAGAGTGCCCGCCGCTGACTGACAGGGGCGACGGCCACATGGTGGCATGCTGGGAGAAATAAATAAGGTCGCATTCCGTCTCCTTCATGTTCGGAGAAGACGGTGTGATATAGAAAACGGGAGACGATTCCCGGAGCAAAATCAAGGAGAGGAAAAATGAAGAAAGCAGTAGCAATGATTGCAGCATCTGTGATGGTCATCAGTCTTGCGGGCTGCGGTGCGGGTGGAAGCTCCAGTAAAACAGAGAGCAAAGCCGCATCCAGTGAAGCAGCAGCCAGCACGGCTTCCAGTACGGCAGCGGCGAGCACCGCTTCCAGTACGGCCGCGGCGGATGATGCGGCAGCCAGTACGGCCGAAGCAGCGGCAACTGTGACGGAGAGCGTGGCTGAGGCAGCAGCGGAGAGCACGGTCGAAGCAGTGGCGAGCACGGCAGAGGCAGTTGCAGAGAGTACGGTTGAAGCGGCGGCGAGCACGGCAGAGGCAGTATCCGGCGCGGAAACCGTGGCAGAGAGTGATTCACTCTATCCGACACCCGCAGGTGTGACACTGAAGGGCGCTTCTTACAACGAAGCAGCTCCGGACTGGACGGAGTACACGGAACTGATCGCTGAGATCAAGTCCAATATTCCGGCCGATGAGCGTGTGGCCAAGATGCATCAGGCAGAAGATATCCTGATGGCTACGGGCGCTGTTATCCCGATTTACTATTACAATGACCTGTATCTCCAGAAGACGGACGTGGAAGGAATCTACTCGAATCTGTTCGGATTCAAGTATTTC
>CACXFM010000110.1 GCA_902766955.1 uncultured Lachnospiraceae bacterium
GCGCGCCCTGCACACCCGCAGGGCAGCACAAGCCCGGAGGATGTAACCGGCAGGCCGATTTCCCCGGACGTGATGTCTGACGGATGCCTCGCTTCGAGTGCCGAGGAGAGCATGTATGTCAGCACGCCGGGCTGCAGTCCCGTGGTATAGGAACTGATCAGGAAGAAAAGAGGGTCTTCGCTCAGGAGACCCGCGGCCAGGCAGATCAGCTCGTAGACCGTGTCTTCGATTTTCCAGATCTCGCCTTTCGGCCCCCGCCCGTAGGAGGGCGGATCCATAATGATGGCGTCATATGTATTGCCGCGGCGGAGTTCGCGCCGGACAAATTTGATGCAGTCGTCGACCAGCCAGCGCACAGGGCGCCCGATGAGTCCCGAGAGTTCAGCGTTCTCGCGGGCCCAGGAGACCATGCCCTTGGAGGCGTCTACATGGGTCACGGAGGCCCCGGCTGCCAGGGCTGCACAGGTGGCGCCTCCCGTATAGGCAAACAGATTGAGAACGCGCACGGAGCGCCCGGCATCCCGGATGAGAGAACTGAACCAGTCCCAGTTTGCTGCCTGCTCCGGGAAAAGACCAGTATGCTTGAAGCTGAAGGGCTTCAGGTGAAAGGAAAGACTGCCGTAAGAGATGCTCCAGGTCTCCGGAAGAGAGTGGAATTCCCAGCTTCCGCCTCCTTTGGCACTTCTGTGATAGTGGCCGTCAGGATGCTTCCAGCCGGGATGGCTTTTTTCGGTGTGCCATATAACCTGGGGATCCGGCCGGATCAGCGTATAGCCGCCCCAGCGCTCCAGTTTTTCTCCATCGGAGGTGTCCAGCACCTCATAATCCTTCCAGTTGTCTGCGATCCACATGCCGGAGTCCTCCCTGTCTTGTATGAAGTATGTGTCTGCGGGACGTTTTGCCCCGGTTTCTTTTCATGATAGCTCGAAAAGGGAGTATCCGCAAGGGATGTCGGCAGAGGTTTTATACCGGCCGCGCGGCGGATGCGAGTTGACACTGTCTTCCGCATGCCTTAAAATCAAGGCTGTTATTCAAGAAAAGAAAAGAGAGGAGAGAAAATGAAGCCGTACAGAGAAATGACCAGAGATGAGCTGCTCGCCGAGAAACAGGTACTGGAGGAAGAGTACAGGAAGGTTCTTCAGAAGAAACTGAAGCTCGATATGTCCCGGGGCAAGCCTTCCAAAGAACAGCTTGCGCTTTCTCTCGAAATGATGGATGTGCTTGATTCCGGGAGTTATTTCCTCGACGAGACGGGAACGGACTGCCGCAATTACGGAATTCTGGCCGGCATCCCCGAGGCAAAGCAGCTGATGGGAGCCATGTCGGAAGTGCCCCCCGATAACATGATTATCTGCGGAAATTCTTCATTAAATATCATGTTTGACACGATCGGCCGGTCGTTCTCGCACGGTGTGTGCGGATGTACGCCCTGGTCGAAACTGGATCATGTGAAGTTCCTCTGTCCGGTGCCGGGATATGACAGACATTTCAGAATCACCGAGTTTTTCGGGATTGAAATGATCAATATTCCGATGTCGCCGGAAGGACCGGATATGGACCTTGTGGAGCAGTATGTTGAAAACGATCCGGCCGTGAAGGGAATCTGGTGTGTACCCAAGTATTCCAATCCGCAGGGCTACAGCTACTCGGATGAGACGGTCAGGAGATTCGCGGCCCTTGAACCGGCTGCCGAAGATTTCCGCATCTACTGGGATAATGCGTACTCCATCCATCATCTCTATGATGATCCGGATGAACAGGACGTGATCCTTGAGATCCTTGACGAGTGCAAGAAGGCGGGCCATCCGGACATGGTCTTCAAGTTTATCTCCACGTCCAAGGTGACCTTCCCCGGCTCCGGTGTGGCGGCTGTCGCCTCCTCCAAGAGAAATCTGAAGGATGCGCTGAAGACCATGACGGTCCAGACGATCGGACATGACAAGATGAACCAGCTCCGCCATGTGCGCTTTTTCGGCAATCTTGCCAACATGAAAGGCCATATGTCACGTCACGCCGAGATTCTGCGCCCCAAATTTGAGGCAGTCATCGACGCGCTGGATACTGAACTGGGAGACCTTGGGATCGCTACATGGACGAGACCGAGAGGCGGCTATTTCATTTCGTTCGATTCCATGGACGGCTGCGCGAAGGCGATTGTCAGCAAATGTGCGGAAGCGGGCGTGAAGATGACGCCTGCCGGAGCCACTTATCCGTACGGAAAGGATCCGCATGACAGCAACATCAGAATCGCGCCCAGCTATCCCGAACTGAACGCGCTCAAGAAGGCCGTGAAGGTCTTTATCCTGAGCGTCAAGCTGGTGAGCATCGATAAACTGCTGGAGATTGCGTAAATGATGCGATGCCGGACAGCGGAACGTCCGGTGATACTCTTGGAAAGAGGGAGTGTAATATGAGCGGAGATCGAAAGAAACGCGGACTGGGACCTGTTTCAATCGTGGTTCTGATCATTGCCTGCGGGGTATTGGGTTTCTCCATCTATAAACTGGCCGGATGCGGGATCGGCTATCTGAAGGGGCAGAAGGAGTATTCGAATCTGGCCGATACATATACCAGCAAGCCGCCGCAGAGCCGGAAGGAAGAAGCTCCCGATGAGTCTGCGTCCGCGCCGGAGCTGACCCCGACTCCGGCTCCCGGCACATCCGTGGCGGAAAAACCGCCCTATCCGGATATTGAGGATGCGGATCCCCCTCTGACCGTGAACTGGGAAGAGCTGAAGAATATCAATGAGGACATTGTGGGGTGGCTGTACGTGGACGGCGAGCCCTCCATCAATTATCCGATCTGCCAGGAAGCGGACAACGACTACTATCTGCACAGGACGTTTGAAAAGCAGGATCTCTTCTCCGGCGCCATTTTTGTGGACTACCATAATGCCGGGGATTTCACGGATCCCAATACCATTGTCTACGGACATAACATGCGCGACGGGAGCATGTTCGGAAAGCTGAAATATCTGGCGGAAAAATATGAAGAACATCCCTATTTCTGGATTCTGACGCCGCAGGGCGACTACCGCTATCATATTTACTCGATCATGTCGACGCCGAAGGACTCCGAAGTCTATATGCTGTATTCGGGGAACGGAGATGAATTCCTTAAGTGGGAGCAGCTGATGCAGTCCCGCTCGGAGGTGAAGAACACGGTGCCCCTTTTCGAGTCGGATTACGCGGTGGTCCTGAGCACATGTACATCCGACAGCGATTACCGCAAGGTCGTGATCGGCAAATGCGTGTCATCAAAAAGGCCTGTCAGGCGAATCGTGACCCCGACGCCGGTTCTGCCGGATGCGGCGGAGTATCTGGATGACGATGCCGCCTACGGGTATGACGAGTATTATGAGTAATGAGAGGCACGGCCAGCAGGCAGACGGGCGCAGTGGAGCACTATGAAATTTCTGTTAAATCCGTTTCCTGCTGTCTGATTGTGTTAAAATAATAATCATAGTAGATATCATGAAGGAGGTATCGCATATGAATGAGACATATAATACTGATCCGCGTTCCGGACAGACTTATTCCGGATTTGAAGCGGCACCGTCGCTGACCCTGAACGACTATATCGGAAGGACATTTCTCTGGATGGCGGCCGGCCTTGCGCTGACCTTTGCTGTCGCCTTCGGCATGGCTGCGGGGCATATGGTCGAGCGGCTTTACAGCGGTGTGGGCTCCGTGCTCCTCATCGTGGCTGCGGTTGCCCAGATTGCGGTGGTCGTCGTGATGGGCGTCAGGCTTCAGAAGATGTCCGTGGCGGGAGCCAGAATCTGCTTCTTCCTGTACGCGGCACTGACAGGCGTGACGTTCTCGATCTATTTTGTGGTCTATGACCTCGATGTTCTGATTTATGCCTTTGCGGCGACGGCTCTCTTCTTCGGAGGCATGGCTGTCGTGACGCTGGTATTCCGCCTGGATGTGAGCCGGATCGCCCCGCTCCTGTTCGGAGGACTGATTCTTCTTCTGATCACCGGTGCGATCGGAATGATTTTCCACGTTGAGGTGCTGCTGATCCTCGAGTGCTGGCTCGGCATTGCCATCTTTGTCGGCTATACGGCTTATGATACACAGATGATTGTCCGGAATTATCAGATGTATGCGGGAAATGATGCGCTGCTTCAGAAAGCGTCGATCTATTCCGCCCTGCAGCTGTATCTGGACTTCATCAACCTGCTGATCCGCATTATCCGGATTTTCGGCAACAGCAGCAGTAGAGACTGAGAGGTGGATGTATGGGAGGATCTGCGGAAAAGAGGGAAAAGCTTCAGCACATCATCGATACGCACAGGAGGATTGTCTTTTTCGGTGGAGCCGGGGTGTCTACGGAGAGCGGAATCCCGGACTTCCGGAGTCAGGACGGACTGTACCATATTCAGTACAAATATCCTCCCGAGACAATTATCAGCCACTCCTTCTTCGTGAGAGACACGGAGGAGTTCTACCGGTTCTATAAGGACAAGATGCTGATTCTGGATGTGGAGCCCAACGCCGCCCACAGGAAACTGGCGGAAATGGAAGAGAAGGGGATCCTGAAGGCAGTCGTCACACAGAATATCGACGGCCTGCATCAGAAAGCCGGCAGCAGGAATGTCTATGAACTGCACGGCTCGATTCACAGAAACTACTGCACAAAGTGCGGGAAGTTCTTTGATGCGGAATATATCCGCGCGTCTGACGGGATTCCCCGGTGCGACGCGTGCGGAGGCCTCGTCAAGCCAGACGTCGTGCTCTATGAAGAAGGGCTGGACCAGGAGGTCATCAGCGGGGCGGTCAACGCCATCCGCGAGGCGGACTGCCTGATCATCGGAGGGACTTCCCTCGTCGTCTACCCGGCGGCCGGCCTGATCGATTATTTCGGCGGGGACACGCTTGTGCTGGTCAATAAGTCCGCGACTTCCAGAGACCGCTCGGCTGATCTCGTCATCAGCGAGCCGATCGGAGAAGTGTTTGCCGGAATCCGGCTCTGACCCGGACGGCACGTCCGGCCGGGAAATTCGGGCGGACATTGCAGTTTTGCTGTTTACAGAAACTCTCGCGTATGCTATACTGGCATTTCGTGAGAGTTTTTAATTTGTTCCTTGTCTTCCGCAGGAAGCGGAAGGCCTGAGGCCATAAGGAGGTAAAACACATGAACAAGTACGAACTGGCACTGGTCGTCAGCGCAAAGCTCGATGACGAGACACGCGCAGGTGTTGTCAGCAGGGCGAAGGATTACATCACCCGTTTTGGCGGCAGCCTGGGCGAGACGGAAGAATGGGGCAAGCGCAGACTTGCATATGAAATCGAGAAGGTTACGGAAGGCTATTATTATTTCATTCAGTTTGAAGCTGAATCCGAATGCCCGAACGAACTCGAAGCCCGCATGAGAATTATGGACAATGTCCTCAGATATCTTGTCGTCCGCAAGGGTGAGAATGATACATTCTCTGTCGCTCCGGAGAAGACGGAAGAAACAGAGGAAGCTCCGGCAGCAGA
>CACXFM010000111.1 GCA_902766955.1 uncultured Lachnospiraceae bacterium
CGGTCTTGCCGTCGAGCGGATCTCCCGTCAGTTCGCGGCCGTTATAGATCTCACTCAGACTGCCCCTGGTCATCACAAACGTTCCCGAAGCTCCCGGCAGAAAACGGCTCATCTCATAGACCGTCCCTTCAACAGCCGGAATCTTTGATCCGTCATCCGAGAGAATGCTGATGCTTTGGTCCAGCACCGGACTTGTCCCCTCATCGGTTACCGGATCCGGAGAATAGATAACTGCGCCTGCACCGCTGACCGGAATGGTATTTGTAAAGGCCGCTTCGATGCGGAAACCGATTCTGTCCTTCTCCGACAGATCAAATGTCTCCGCCTCCAGGCCGTCTTCGAGACGGTCCTCGATTTTGAGTCCGTACCCGGAGATATAGACCGTGTTCCCTTCGTGCACGGAATTGTGCGGCACGATTGATGACGGTATCACGGCGCCCGAAGAATCCCATTCCGTCGGTGAATACGTTCTGGGAAGACTCATATTCCAGAGTCTGACCGGAGGATTCTCCTTCAGATCCGGGATACTCCCCATCCCGTCCGACGCGTCCGCGAAGCTTGATGTTTTCTTGATGTTGGTCGTATACGTCGCGATACTGAACGTGATCATCGCGGCCGTTCCGATCACGGAAGGGTCCTCCCGCGTCTTCAGATGGGCCGAGAAAAAGTCATAATCTCTCTTCGTGCCGATTTCCTGCCTGAAATCCCAGCACTCGCACAATACGCCGCAGATCGCTCCGTGGGCGGCGGCCGAATCATAGTCGGGCCAGAACCTCAGGTCCCGGAAGGATCTGAGATCGGCATTCAGCATTTCTTCCCTGCTCTGCCAGACACTTCCGTCCGCTTTCGTGATATACACATATCTGACCGGCGCTTCTCCGCCCCCGTTGGCCTCGATCAGCGCGCACTGCTGCTCGCGGAAACCGCTCCCGTCCTGCTCCGCCAGCTCCAGCTTCGTGTTATCCCACAGGATAAACCACTCTTTCGACTGTTCGCTTGCCGCCGCCGAATTGATGCTGTGCCACTGGCTGGCCATGGCGCCGAAGGATCCCCCGTATCCCGTCACCCCGGCGGTGGACATTCTTCCTCCCGTAATCACCTCCGAGTTGGAGTTCCACCTGTCCGTAAGCAGCAGGTGGGCGTCCCATCCGCCGCTCGAATCGACTTCGGATTCGATTGTGCAGGAAGGCCGGCGCTCCGCTCCGGATCCGTCCGTATAGGACTGGGAGAAAACCTCTTCTTTTCCGTCTCCCGATGCGGAGCAGGCAAAAACCTTTTCCGCCGTCAGCGTAACCGCATAATGTTCTCTTGCGCGGCTCGTCTGCGCCTGCTCCTGATTCACCAGGATCCATCCGGCGGACAGCACGCTGCCGGGCTCCTCATTTCCGAACCCCTCGATGTCAAACCAGAACTGGCCGTCACTCACACCGGCGTCCGTGATCCGGCCGGAAACATCGCTGTAAAGCTCCACGGCCCTCACGGAGTCTCCGTTCGGGCACGCATAATTATCTCCCGACCGGAAACAGGCGGGACGCCCGTCATCGCCCAGCATACTTCTCGTCACGAGATCGGTGACTCCCGCATCGGTTGCGGCTCCCTCCGGAGACGAAGCCTCGCAGGTCATGAAAACCCGGATTCTCCTGGTCCTGTCTATGCGGTCGGCCCCTTTCAGCGACCCGTTCGGCTTGCCCGCGGTAATCACGAAGGGAAACTGCTTGAGCCTGCCGTTTTTTTCGCGGAACGAACCGTCGGCATACTGGCTCCTGTAGGATTTCCAGGTCAGATAGCAGCTCAGTTCATTGGAGGCCGGCTTTCTGAATTTGACGGCCACATATGCACCGCATGTCGCCCTGACTTCCGCCGTCACCCTGGAAGTGTCGCAGACAACGGCATCTGCCGGAGCCTCTTCATTGGACGACGCGCGGGCAATCCAGGCCCGGAAAGAAGGCTCAAACGCCTGCCGGGACTTCATGGCTTTCACATGAATCACGCAGTTGACCGTCCCGGCGCCGGGAACATCATAGTTCCCGTCCGGATCCTCCCTGTCCGGCAGATCCCTGTAGCCCGTCAGAGTCTGGACGCCGTCCCCGACGGTCAGGACCGGCTTTCCGTCCGGGCCGTCCCCTTTCATCCATGGCATGGCATCCGTATTGAAAACGGCCTCCTCCTCAGAGAGCGGCAGTGTATAAGAGACGTACAGGCGTGTCCCGCGGATCGTGTTATACATATACCGGTCCGCCAGGGAAGTAGAGTATGCCATCAGATACGTCACGTCATCATTCGTTCTCACGACTCCGTTGTGGTCGGAGGAGTCGCTGCCTGACCAGTCAAACCCGTCTCCCTCCGGCTCATAAGTCCCCTCCCGGTCCCAGTCGCCGCTGCCGTCCTTCTTTCTGATGAGGGCCAGTGAACTGACCGACGCCATCGCCTCTTCCGGGCTGTCGGACGGGACAAATTCCAGCGCTCTCCCCGAAATCCGGTCATCCGCGTGTACCGTCACCGAAAAAAGCTCCGCCACATTCCCCACGAGAAGCGGTTCGGCGGCACAGACCGCGCTCTCTGTGACCGCGGCACTCTCCGTGACTGCGGCACCTTCCGCGCCGGTGATCCCAGCGTTCTCGAGGGCTTCCCCGGTCACTTCGTCCAGAGCGGCACCGGCGGAAACAGCCAGGGCCGCATCGGCAGCCGCCTCTTCCGTCTTGCCGCTGTTTTCTGCCGCCATCTGGAGAATTCCCGTATCTTCCGGATACAGCGCCAGGAGTTCGCTTACGGCATCGATTTCCGTATCCTCCCACTCCTCCGCTTCGGTGCTGCGGAGAAGCAGCCGGAGATCATCTTCCGTCACGCGGTCAGCCGGCACCAGGGACTCCCCGGTCACTGCTTCCGCCGCACCGGACTCACTCCCGGCCGGCTGTGCGGCAGCGCTTTCCGCGGCTGATTCCTGAAGACCCGTCATGGAATCGTCCGCAGAAAGCTGCTCTCCCGGGTTTCCATCCGCACATTCTTCCGCAGCGGGAACGGCGGACTCCGGAATATCCGGGAGCGTCCCGGCCTCTTCCGTGTTCAGGTCTGCCGCCGCATCACCGGCAGCCTCCGCCTCCGGATATACAGCTGCGTCACCAGGTTCCGCCGGCTCCGGATCTCCTGCTGTATCACCGAAATCCTCCGCCTCCGAATATGCCGCTGCATCACCGAAGTATTCCGTCTCCGCATCTTCTGCCGCATCACCGAAGTACTCCGTCTCCGGATCCTCTGCCGCATCGCCGAAGTATTCCGCCTCCGAGTCTGCCGCCGGAACCGGACTGTCTTCGGCGTATACGCCGCGGACCGGATCATCCGCCGCAAACGCGGCCAGCAGGGAAATGGTCAGCATCCCGCATATTATCAGCTTTCCCGGTCTTAGCATCATATTCTGCCTCCTCTCTTCCGTCCGGTCACATACATGCCGCTGA
>CACXFM010000112.1 GCA_902766955.1 uncultured Lachnospiraceae bacterium
TCCGCACGTCAGAGACAGGCTTCCTGGCAGGACGCCTGACCTTTGCGTTTTCTCCGGATACGCGGGCTGACGTCCTGCGGACGGCAGCTTCGTTTCTTCCATTTCTTTCACTGCTCACCATAAGTGTTCCACCTTTATCCGATTCACGGCCGGATTGTAAAAGCGTCCTTTTATTCCTTCACCGCTATTGAAAGCGAGAGTTCCTCCAGCTGTTTTGCATCAACCGCGGAAGGCGCCCGCATCATCAGGTCCGAAGCGTCCTTCACCTTCGGGAACGCGATCACATCCCTTATGGAATCCGATCCCGTAAACAGCATGATCATACGGTCAAGGCCGTAGGCCAGACCGGCATGGGGCGGGACTCCGTATTTAAAGGCCGTCAGAAGGAATCCGAACTGTTCCTCAGCCCTCTCCTTTGAGAAGCCGAGCACTTCAAGCATCTTCTCCTGCACGTCATCCATATGGATTCGGACCGAACCGCCGCCCAGCTCTGTTCCGTTGAGCACGATGTCATACGCCACGGCGCGGACTGCTCCCGGATCCGAATCAATCTTCTGCCAGTCGTCCTCATTGGGCATCGTAAACGGATGATGCATGGCCATGAAACGGTTCTCCTCATCCGACCACTCAAGCAGCGGGAAATCCACGACCCACACAAAGCGGAACGCATGGTGGTCGATCAGGCCCATCTCCTCTCCGAGCACAAGACGGAGAGCGCCAAGCGCCGCGCAGACGGTCCGGAATCTGTCCGCCGCGAAAAGAAGCAGATCTCCCGGCTGGCCGTCCATGGCAGCAATCAGCTGCTGCATTTCTTCTTCCGTCATGAATTTGGCAAACGAACTCTTGCAGGTGCCGTCTTCATGAATGGCAATATACGCAAGGCCTTTCGCCCCGTATGTCTTTGCCGTATCGACAAGCTTGTCGATTTTCTTGCGCGGCATGCTTCCCTGGCCCTTTGCATTAATGCCGCGGACAACACCGCCGTTTTCGAGCGCCCCCGTAAAGACGCCGAAGCCGCAGCCCTTCACCGTTTCCGAGACGTCCCTGATCTCCATGCCGAATCTCAGGTCCGGCTTGTCGGAACCGTAGCGATCCATCGCATCCTGCCAGGTAATGCGGCCGATGCCGTTTTCACGCAGATCGGCGGCCGATGCTTCAATCCCTCTGATCAACTCTTCATCAAAGCCGAGGCTGCGCATGACGGGCGGCATCTTCTCAAGCAGGAATGTGAGAAGTCTTGTGTTGACATCGATGACATCCTCCTGATCCACGAAGGAGAGTTCCATATCCACCTGGGTGAATTCGGGCTGTCTGTCCGCGCGCAGGTCTTCATCCCTGAAACACCTGGCGATCTGATAGTAGCGGTCAAACCCGGAGCACATGAGGAGCTGCTTCAGCAGCTGCGGGCTCTGGGGCAGCGCATAGAACGCGCCCGGATGGACGCGGCTCGGGACCAGATAGTCACGTGCGCCCTCCGGAGTACTGCCGATCAGATTCGGGGTCTCAATATCCAGGAAACCCTCCCCGGACAGGAAATCCCTGATCAGCTGAACGACGCGGGACCGCATGATAATCTTCCGCTGCAGTTCCGGCCGTCTCAGATCAAGATATCTGTATTTCAGCCTGAGGTCTTCTCTGGTATCAATGCCGTCCTTGACCTCAAACGGCGGCGTCTGCGCGACACTTAAGATTCTCAGTTCTTCCGGAATCACCTCGATGCTTCCGGTCTTCATATTCGGGTTTACGGCACCGGCTCTCTTCTGGACGGTTCCGGTGACAGCCACTGCGGATTCCGTCTTGAGACTGCCCCATCTCGGATCCGAGTCCTCCGCCACGATCTGGATTGTCCCGCTTCTGTCCCGGAGAACCGCAAATACGATTCCTCCCTTATTGCGGACCGCGGCGACCCATCCCATCAGGGTGACCTTCTGTCCGATATATTCCTCAGTGATTTCCGCACAGCGGGCTGTACGCTTCAGCCCTTTCATCGATTCAGCCATTTACTTGTCTTGCCTTTCTGTTATTATCGTTACCGTTTCGCAAAAGCGGCACTGTCTGTGCCTTCCTTTTTACGACCGGCTGAAAAACTCCCTCACATCCGTGTATCCGGCTTCCGCAAGCTGTTCCTTCTGGAACTTCTTGTTCTTTTTCATGACGGCGATATCAACGGTTCTGCCGGAAGCCCGGAGCTCCATCGCTTCCGCCCAGATTGCCGCAAGCTTCTCTTCCGGCATCTTCTTTTCGATGAGGAAGGCCGTCTTTCCGGCGCTCCCCGGCACCTCAAAGCCTCTCTCCAGAAGAAGCATGATAATTCTCTCAAAGCCGATCGAAAAGCCCACCGCCGGCACGGACTGGCCGATAAACTTGCCGATCATCTCATCGTAGCGGCCGCCGCCGCCGACGGAACCGCCGTATTCATCCATGGCAATCTCAAAAATCGGTCCCGTATAGTATCCCATGCCGCGCACAAGGGTGGGATCATAGACAACCCGGTAGTCTCCCTGCTTCACGGCATCCACGGTTCTGATAATTTCCGGCAGCGGAGATCCCGTCTCCTCCATAAGTGCCAGATCCTGTTCCGTGAGACCGCCTTCCGCGCCTTCTTCTCCGAACTGCGCCAGATAGGAATCCACCATATTCTCCGGATAGGATTCAAGCAGCTCTGCCCTGACTCCGTCCCTTCCGATTTTATCCATCTTGTCCAGGATAATGAAAATCTTCTCATAATCACTTTCCGGGAATCCGGCCTTGTCCGCCATCGCCTTCAGAAGCTTTCTGTCATTCACCCTGATCGTGAAATGGTGGAAGTCAAGTCTGCTGAGCACGAGAGATGTGGCCAGGATCAGGTCAATCTCCGCGAGATGGGAAGCCTCACCCAGAATATCGATATCACACTGGGTGAACTGGCGAAATCTGCCCCTCTGCGGTCTGTCCGCGCGGAATACGCTGCCCGTCTGAAGTGCCTTAAACGGAGACGGCAGTTCCGAAGCATGATTCGCATAATACCGCGCGAGCGGAAGCGTCAGGTCATATCTCAGACCGCTGTCGGTGACCGCTTCCTCTGTCGTGGGGGCGGACAGATCCAGTTTCTCGCCTCTCTTTAAAATCTTGAAAATCAGCTTCTCGTTCTCTCCGCCCTGTTTGGACAGCAGGTTTTCAATATGCTCGACCACGGGCGTCTCAATCGCCGAAAATCCGAACGAAGCGTATGTCTCCCTGATCATATCCAGAACATAATTTCTGACCGCCATCTCTTTCGGCAGTATGTCTTTCATGCCGGTTACCGGCTTTTTAATTAATGTCATGTCTCATCTCCTGTTTCAATGTTCCGGCCATAGCCGCGTAATCTGTCATTAATTCTTCATCCGTACACTGGAAATGCACCTGATACTTCTCGGCATCCCTGTGAACGACACGCTCAAAGGCGAGGAATATCCGCATGTCAAAATGCTTGATCTCATCAATCATCAGGCTCATCGTCTCGTCCACGTCAAAACGCTTCCTGTAAGGCCGGTCTGTCGTCAGAGCGGCAAACACATCGCAGACGCGGATGATTCTGGCTCCCAGCGGGATGTCCTCCCCCACCAGGTTGGAGGGATATCCGCTGCCGTCATAATCCTCATGATGATATCTCACGGCATCAAGCACAAGATCACTGTATCCTCTGTTGAGCAGGATTCTGTATGACAGCATGGGGTGCATACGCACATACTTCATCTCTTCGATCACAAGCGGACTCACGATTTCGGCATTTCCGTAGAGATAATTGGTCAGCTGCAGTTTGCCGAGGTCATGCAGAAGGCCCGCCAGTGAAAACTGGTACACGGCTGCATCCGGCAGTCCCAGCTCTCTGGACAACTCTCTGACAAGGCAGCTCACGTACACGCCGTGCTCCAGTTCCTCAATCAGATTATAATCGACAATCTGTCCCATGTTCTCACAGTCCTCCGCCGCCTTCCCGAAGCGGAAGACTTTATTTACGTCTCTCCAGATAGGTCTTTACATCTTTCGGACTGACCGTGCGCTCGATTCTGCCGTCCGCATAGACATACTTGGTCGACGCGCCGGCCCCGAACGCAAAAATGCTCTGGAGTTCCTCCATAATCAGAATATTGTAAAGGCATTCCCGGCCTTTTACCGAGAAGCCCGTATTTTCCAGATTCCCCCTCATGTTTTTCTGTCTGTAGAGATAATAGGGACGCATCTGCATCTCCGATGCGGCCTCTGCAGCCAGATCCATCAGGCTCTCCGAATTCTCAAAAACAAGCCCGCCGTAATTCCCGTAATCGGCATTCCGGTCGGCCTCCCGGTCCTCGCGGATTGTCCTGCGCAGCCTGGAGGCGCGCTTCACGGCGAGAGAATGAACCGTAAGAGAATCGGGCTTCATGTCCTTCAGTATCCGCAGCGTGTTTCTGACATGGGACTCTTCCTCACCCGGCAGTCCCAGGATCATGTCCATATTGATATTGTCAAATCCCGCCTCACGCGCCATCGCATAGGCGCGGCTGACGTCTGCCGCGGTATGACCCCGGCCGATCAGTGCAAGCGTATCGTCATTCATGGTCTGCGGATTCACCGATATTCTCGTGACGCCGTGCTTTTTCAGAACCGCAAGCTTTCCGGGTGACAGCGAATCAGGTCTGCCGGCCTCCACCGTATATTCCAGGCAGTGCGAGAGATCCCATATGGACTCCGCTGCACTAAGAAGTCTGTCCAGCTGGTCCTCCGTGAGAGTCGTAGGCGTCCCGCCCCCGATATAAACCGTCACAGGCGCGGCACTTCTACCCTCCGCCAGCATCAGCTCTTTCCGCTCTTCCATTTCGCGGATCACGGCATCCACATATTCATCGGCGCGCGATGCCCAGACGCCGATCGGACTGGAAGAAAAGGTACAGTACAGACAGATCGACGGACAGAAAGGAACATGAATATAGAGACTCCAGCTTTTCTCATCCAGCGGCACGCCGGCCAGCACGTCTCTCTCATTCACGGCAACCTGCAGTGCAAGTTCCGCCCTCCGGGGAGACACAAAATAGTCCTCCTGCAGATACGAGAGGATCTCCCGGTCACCTGCCCCTTCGCCAAGGAGCTTCATCGGAATCTTCACCGGGCGTATGCCGGACAGCATGCCCCAGGGGAGCTTCCGGCCGGTATAATCCGAAAGCAGATTGTAAAGCTCTTTCTTCAGGCTGTTTTTCGCCGTTTTCCTGTCTGTATATTCCGGGATCTCTATCTCAAAAAGAAGATCGCGGTGTTCCGCACACCGTTTCTCATCCTCTTCCGTATAAATGCTGACTTCATCGTCAGGAAAAAAACTCTTAACCAGAGAATGGATATCATACATGAAGTCATTCCGGTTAAGACATATGCCAATATTCACCTTCAGAATCCTTCTATTCTTTTTTCGTATCCGATCGTCGTCCCCGGCCCGTGGCCCGGAAAGACCGCCGTATCCTCCGGGAGCTCCGTCAGAAGCCTCTCCAGGGATTTCATGATTTCCGCATAGGAGCCGGTGGGGAGATCCGTTCTGCCGTAGCTCTCCCGGAAAATCGTATCCCCGGCGAAGAGACTTTCTTCCTCTTCCATATAATAACAGCAACTTCCCGCGGTATGGCCGGGTGTCAGAAGGACTTTGAAGCGCAGCCCCGCCAGTTCCAGCAGATCTCCTTCCTTCACAAACACATCCGGATGGATCACTGCGCCGGGATGAAGCATCCCTCCGTTCAGGTCCGGATTCTCAACCAGTGTCTTTTCAGCCTCCGAAATATACACCTTCACATCCGGCACTTCCTGGCAGATGCGGTTTACCGCCAGAATATGGTCGAAGTGTCCGTGTGTCAGAAGAATCGCCGTGGGAACCGTGCCTTCTCTCCTGAGTTCCGCCAGGATCTGTTCGGGCTGATCACCCGGATCAATCAGGACAGCCTCTTTGCTGTCCGCTCCGTTCCGGAGAATATAGCAATTTGTCCTGATAGGACCCACTTCCATCACACCGATCCATAATTTCCCGCTCATGTTCCTCCGATCTCCCTAAAGGATAACGATCAGCCTGTCTTTCTCTCAATATCATAAATATCAGGAATGGCCCTGATCTGCGAAATCAGATGATTGAGCTCTCCGACCGAGTGGACCGCAAAGCTGATTTCCATCGTCGCGGTGCCCTTCTTGCTGGTTCTCACATTCATCTGGTCAATATCAATCTTTCTCTCCGAGAAGATCCTCGAGATATCGACGAGCAGTCCCATCCGGTTATTGGCATACACATTAATCTCAGCCGCATATGTCCCGCTGTCGGACTCACTCTCGGGAACCTGCCACTCCGCATCAATCAGTCTGGCCCGATCCATATCCGACATATTGATAATATTCACGCAGTCCGTGCGGTGGACCGTTACGCCTCGCCCGCGCGTCACATATCCGACAATCTCGTCACCGGGAATCGGGCTGCAGCATTTCGCGAAATGGACCGCCACGTCATGAATGCCCTTGACGACAATGCCGCCTCTCGAATCCCTCCGCACAAGCGGCAGTCTGTCGCGGTTCTCCTCCGCGGCTTTTAAGACCTCGGCATCGGTCACCTGCTTGCGGTTGCTCTTCTCAAAGAGGTCGATCAGCTTGTTGACCACCTGGCCTTCCTTCAGACCGCCGTGGCCCACCGCCGCGAGGACGGCATCCCAGTCGCGGAACCCGTATTTCCGCATCACGCCTTCCTGATATTCGGCTTTCATGATATCGGATAACATGTAGCCCTTGTTTCTGGCGTACTGGGACACAAGTTCCTTGCCGTGCTCGATATTATCCGTCTTCAGTTCCTTCCGGAACCACTGGTTGATCTTATTCCGGGCCTGGGTCGATTTTACGATCTTAAGCCAGTCCCGGCTGGGGCCCTTTGAATTCTGGGACGTAATGATCTCCACGCGGTCGCCGTTCCGGAGGACATAGTCCACCGGCACCAGTTTGCCGTTGACGCGTGCGCCGATCATTCTGTTTCCGACCGCCGAATGCACGCTGTAGGCAAAGTCGATCGTACAGGACCCGTTCGGAAGCGTCTTGACATCGCCTTGCGGCGAGAAACAGTACACGCTCTCCGAGAAGAGATCCAGATCTGACTTCAGGAGGGACATAAACTCCTTGTTGTCCGAGGAGTCCTGCTGCCACTCGAGAATCTGGCGGAGCCAGGTGAGCTTCTTCTCCTCCTGGTTGCCGCTCACGGAATGTCCGTTTGATGCCTCCTTGTACTTCCAGTGCGCCGCAATACCATACTCCGCGACGCGGTGCATCTCCGCAGTCCTGATCTGTATTTCAAAAGGCGTCCCGTCGGTGCCGATGACCGTCGTATGCAGTGACTGGTACATGTTAGGCTTCGGCATCGCGATATAATCTTTGAATCTGCCGGGAATCGGTTTATACAGCTCATGCATGAGCCCGAGCGCCGCATAGCAGTCACTGACGGAACGGACGATGATTCTGATTGCGAAAAGGTCATAGATCTGCTCGAGTGTCTTGTCCTGATTGACCATTTTTTTATAAATGGAGAACAGATGCTTCACGCGGCCGCTGACCTCGGCACTGATCCCCGCCTCGCTCACGGCAGCGCTGACCTCTTTGACAATGCTGTCGACAAACTCCTCGCGCTGGGTCTTCCGCGCATCCACCTGTTCGCAGAGGTCCTTGTACACCTCCGGCTTCCAGTAGCGGAGCGCCAGATCATCCAGTTCGACCTTAATTCTGGAAATACCGAGTCTCTGCGCGATCGGCGCATAGATATCCATCGTTTCGCCGGCCTTCTCCAGCTGCTTCTCCCTGCGCATGTATTCCAGGGTCCGCATATTATGAAGCCGGTCAGCCAGTTTAATGATAATGACTCTGATATCCCGCGCCATGGCGAGAAACATCTTCCGGAGATTCTCGGCCTGGATCTCAACCTTCTCTACTTTATAATCTACCTGGCCGAGTTTTGTGACGCCGTCCACCAGAAGGGCCACATCATCTCCGAACTCCTCGCGGATCTCCTCGACGGTCGCATGCGTATCCTCTACCACATCGTGCAGAATCCCCGCGGCGATCGTCTCCTTGTCCATTTCCAGATCCGCCAGAATAATTCCCACACAGAGCGGATGGATAATATAGGGCTCTCCGGATTTTCTCACCTGGCCCCGATGTGCTTCATCCGCAAGCCGGTAAGCCTTCTCAATCATAGACAAATCATCGGACGGATGATACATGAGAACACGATTCTTAAGCTCCTGATATAATTCTTCAGGAGCTGTAAAATCTGCCGGAGTACTCAGATCCGGTTCCGTCTTTCTGATTAGTCTCTGCGCATCTTTGCCAAGTCCGATCGCCGGCCTGGCCGAGGCGTCTTTCTCTTCAATCATCAATCGTTCCTTAAAGCGTTATTTACCTTCGTAACTAACTACACTTTCAACGTCATACTTTGACAGTTTTTCCCTGCCGTTCAGACCCGCCAGTTCCAGCAGGAACACCATCTTGACCACTTCGCCGCCGAGCCGCTCAATCAGCTTTCCGGCCGCCTCCACGGTGCCGCCGGTCGCAATCAGATCATCGACCACGACAATGCGCTCGCCCTTTTCGATTGCGTCCTTGTGGACTTCGATGGTCGCCTGGCCGTATTCCAGGTCATAGGTCTGTGAAACCGTCTCGCAGGGAAGCTTTCCCGCTTTCCTGATCAGGATAAACGGTTTATGCAGATTATAGGCAATCGGCATGCCGAATATAAATCCTCTGGATTCAAGCCCGGCAATCTTATCAAACTCCAGACCTTCAAGTTTCTTCTGCATCTCATCAATAGCCAGATGCAGACCGTCGGCATTCTGAAGGACCGACGTAATGTCTCTGAAAATGATTCCCTTCTGCGGAAAATCCGGAATTGATCTGATATAATCTTCGACTCTGCTCATGTTTCTTCACCTCAACTGTTCCATCAAAGATGAGTAATAAAACGACTCACTAAACAATCCATCGCCCTCTGTCATGTCCGGCGATAGACTTATAATGTAATATAGCACGAATAAATCATGATGAAAACACTGATTTTCTGATCCCGCCAAAGCGCGCTCAGCGGAAATGCCTGATCACTGCCTGTATTCTGCGCTCTCCCATATATTCGTCAAAACCGGCTTCATAAATGATGGACACCACCGGATTGTCCGTCACGCGCCTGTACAGGCGGTCCACATCCCTGAAACAGACCGCATCAATCTGAGAGCCTGTGAGGGAAGGCTGAAAGCCCGGCCTGCCGGGGTCAGTGTCCCGCGGATCCGTAAGAGACCGGATTCTCATTTTCATAAAATTATGCTGCGCCCCAAACAGACGCGGATGCTCGCAGAACGCATTCTTCTCGCAGAACAGCGGCTTTGGATTGCCCTTGCCGAAAGGCCCCAGAAGTTCCATCTCGGAGACGAGCTTTTCCGTGATTTCCGCGACCGGCACCAGCGCATCCATGCGGATTTTGGGCACCAGATCTTCATCGGACAGCGTGCATTCCCGGTTAAGAGCTTCCCGCAGCCGTTCCACGTTACCAAAATCCAGTGACAGGCCCGCCGCCATCGGATGGCCGCCGAATCTCAGCAGCAGGGATTTCACTTTCTGCAGCTCGCCGGCCATGCTGTAACCCTCGATGGACCTTCCCGATCCTTTGACTGCCTCCTCGCCTTTTGTCAGTATAAAGACGGGCTTTCCGTATTTCTCGCGGATTCTGCCGGCAACGATTCCGGCAATGCTCTCATGCAGGGCCGGCATATAGAGAACAAGTACCCGGTCATTGCCGAACTCTCCGTTCTCAATCATATGCACCGCTTCCGTCTCAGCCTGAACCGTCATCGCTTTTCTGCTCTCATTGAGACTCTTCAGGTCTTCGGCAATGTCCCTGGCCCGCTGGTCGCTTTCACATTCCAGCAGCTCCAGAGCCCGCATGGCGGAATCAAGCCTGCCGCTCGCATTCATACAGGGACCGAGAACAAACCCGATATGATAGGTGTCGATTTTGCCGAGGCTGCACCCGCACACCTCGGCCAGCCGGCGAAGTCCGGTATTGTCCGTATCTCTGAGCTGCCGCAGACCTTCGCGCACAAAGATCCTGTTCTCGCCCGTCAGATCCACCACATCCCCGACAGTTGCAAATCCCACATACTGGAGCATGCGCATCTGCGGATCACCGCCAAGCGCTCTGATCAGCTTCCATGCGACTCCCGCCCCGCAGATATTCTTATTCGGATAAGCATCATCCGGCCGCTGCGGATCAATCACGGCCTCGGCGTGCGGTATGCTGACGACATCGTGATGGTCCGTCACAACCATGGTGATTCCGTGCTCATTGGCGTACTCCGCAACATCCGATGCGGATATGCCGTTATCGCAGGTAATGATCGTGTCGATCCCGTCTCTCACGGCCTCATCAATCATGGTCAGATTCATGCCATACCCGTCTGAAATCCGGTGCGGAATCCTTATATCCGCTTCGGCGCCGAGCTCACGGAGCCCCCGTTTCAGGATATAAGAAGACATGATGCCGTCTATGTCATAATCCCCGACAATTCTGATTTTTGCCTGTTCACTGATTTTTTTCTGAAGGACAGCGCAGGCGCGGTCCATATCCTTCAGCAGAAAGGGATCATGGAAGCATTCCGTCCCGCCATAGAGGTATTCTCTGATCTCCCTGATGCTGTTTAAACCTCTATTCAGCAGAATTGCCGCAGTCACCGGCTCGATTCCGAACCTCTCGGCAACTTTCAGAGATAATTCGGGCGGGCGCCTGTAAATCCATTTTTCTTCTTTCATTCCTGTTCTTTATCCCACCATTATTTTTTAAGCGGCGTCAGATCAAAGAAAGGTCATGCCTGCGCATGACCTTTATAGTGCGTATCACTTCTGACCGCCGGATTTTTTCTGTTTTTTCTTGCGGATCACGTTCGGGTTTCCGCCCTCTCTTCTGACAGGGGCCTGAGCCGCTGCCGTCTTGCCGTCTTCCCCGGCTGCCGGAGCGGACTTCGCCGCGGCGCGTGCCCTCACTGCCTGATACTCCTTCGCATCCTTGCCGAGGTGTGTCCTCATCCAGAACCAGAGCGGTCCCGTAAGGAATACGGATGAGCAGGTACCGGCCACGATACCGACCATCATCGGAAGCGTGAATTCCTTGATTGATGCCACGCCCATGATATAGAGAACCAGAATGGACGAGAACGTGGTCAGGTTGGTAAAAATACTTCTGGTAAGCGTCATATTGACCGCGCCGTCAACCAGTTCCTCGAAACTGCCGTTCTTCGGCATTCCGCTCATATGCTCACGGATTCTGTCGAAGATGACGATCGTTGAGTTGATCGAGTAACCGAGAATCGTCAGCATGACTGCGATAAACGAGTTGCCGACGGAGATCCGGATGATCGCATAGGACATCAGTGTTATCAGTACGTCATGGCACAGTGCGAGCACCGCCGATGTTGCAAACCGGATATCCTTGAAACGGATGAAGATATAGAGAAGCATCAGCACGACCGCGATGACGACAGCCTGGATAGCGCTTCTGCGCATTTCCTTTCCGACTGTTGCGGAGATGGACTCTGCAGTGATGCTCGTCTCTTCGATTCCGAACTCTTTCGAGAGTTTTTCCGCCATCGCGGATCTCTCGTCAATATTCAGTGTTCTCGACTTGATGATGACCTCTTTGGAGCCGACTACCTTCTGCATGGAGACATTGGCGTCGCCGGTCACTTCCATCACGAGCGGCTTCACCTTTTCATCGAGTTCGGCCAGTGTATAATCCTCGGCAAATCCCACGGTCGTGGACGTTCCGCCCAGGAACTCAAGACTGAAGTTCAGGGCTCTCTCGCCTTTGGACGAATGCATGATCATGCTGCCGATACCGACAACAAGGATCAGTCCGGCAACTGCCAGATACTTCGGCCAGTTTTTGACGAAGCGGAAGGTGGTGACCTTCTTCGGCCGCGCCCACAGCTTCTCATTATGGAAACCGACAGCATAGACCGCATTAATCAGGAATCTCGTGATCACGAGAGCCGTGAACATGGACAGCGCGACACCGAGCGCCAGCGTCATGGCAAATCCCTTGATGGAACCTGTGCCGAGCGCGCCCAGAACTGCGGCTGCGATCAATGTCGTGATATTGCCGTCGATAATCGCAGACATGGCTTTATGGAAGCCCGCCTGAATCGCTCCCTTCACGGAAGTGCCGAGCGTAATCTCTTCCTGCAGACGTGAGAAAATGATGACGTTCGCGTCCACCGCCATACCGATCGACAGGATGATACCGGCGATACCGGGCAGGGTCAGTGTGAGATCAAACGCATTGAGGAGCACCAGCATCAGAGCCACATAGAGAACCAGTGAAAATGATGCAACGGCACCGGGCAGCAGATACACAAAGACCATGATCAGGATGACCAGGCAGAGACCTACGGCACCGCCGACCAGAGATGTCTTGATAGCTTCCTGGCCGAGCTGGGCACCGACCACATTGGAACGGATCTCATTCAGCACGACCTTAAGTCCGCCGATACGGATATAAGAAGCGAGGTTCTTGGCTTCTTCGATCGACGTCATTCCCTCGATGATAGCCTTTCCGTCCGTGATGGCGGAATTGACTCTGGGAACCGATACAAACTCGCCGTCATAGTAAATACCGATAGACTCGCCGGCATCATGTGCCTTCGTCGTCGCTTCAGCAAACTTCTCCGCGCCGTCTTTGTTGAAAGACAGTTCCACGACATATTTGTTGTTCTTTGTCTGGGAATCCTGCTGTACGCCGCCCTGTGCGTCCGCCACGTCAGATCCCTGGCAGACGATGGAGCCGTCCTTTTCCAGTTCCTCTACCGTCTTCGTGAGAACATATTTTCCCTGGGTATTATCATAGGTATAGTTCTCGTTCCCGTCGGCGTCCGTCTGGGCCACAAAATAAAGCGAACCGGGTGTTCCGAGTTCTTCAAGAATCGCATTGGCATCCGTGACGCCCGGGATCTCGACATTGATCCGGTTGCCGCCTTCACGATACACATTTGCTTCCGTAGAATACTGATCGACACGCTTCTGCAGCTTCATGACAGTATCTTCCATGTCATTTGCCGCCGGATTCTCGTCCTGTGCTTCGTAAGTAATAGAAACGCCGCCTGACAGATCAAGGCCGGTGTGAATGTTCTTCATTGCTCCGGTCCCCGTCGGTCCCCAGCCCTTAAAAGCCGTGAAGATCATAAGGACTGTTACGACAAGCATCGCAACCAGTGTGATAATACCGCTTCTCTTTTTCATGTTACCACTATCTCCTTGTTACTTTGTTACTCATTTAAGGCCGCCTTGATCATAATCGCGCATTCCACGCGTTTGCGCTCAAGAGCACAGCCTATTTCATACACATCATTGATGCTTCCCGTGAAATTCCAGGAATTTGCGAGGCAGCCGCCGCTGCAGTAGAACCGCGCAAAGCAGCTGCTGCACGCCGGTTTTGAGTAAACATTGACCCGCTTGAAAGACTCAACAGTGTCCTCCCGGACAATCCCGTCCCTGACATTGCCGAGAAGGAACTGCTCCATGCCCACGAACTGATGACATGGGTAGAAATCTCCCCACGGCGTAACCGCCAGATACTCCGTCCCGCTTCCGCATCCGGACAGGCGCTTGTAGACGCACGGGCCACCCGTTAAATCTATCATAAAATGGAAGAAATTGAAACCTTTTCCTTCCTTTTCGCGGCGGATCATTTCTTTCGCCAGAATATCATACTGCTCGAGAAGAACGGGCAGGTCCTCCTCGCGGAGCGCGTAATCCATCTCGGGCGGAGCCACAACCGGCTCGACGGAGATCTGGTCAAAACCGAGATCCGCCAGATGAAGCACATCCGCCGCGAAATCCGTATTCCAGCGGGTATACGTTCCCCGCACATAATACTTCAGGCCGAGCTTTCTTCTCTGTTCGGCAAATTTCAGGAACTTGGGGATGATCAGGTCATAGCTGCCGCTCCCCTTCCTGAACGGGCGCATGCGGTCATGGACTTCCTTCCGGCCGTCGACAGACATAACGACATTGTCCATCTCACGATTGCAGAACTCCATGATCTCATCGTTCAGAAGAACTCCGTTCGTCGTGATCGTAAAGCGGAAATGCTTCCCGCTCTTCTCTTCCAGGCTGCGTCCGTAGGCGACCAGCTTTTTGACCGTCTCCCAGTTCAGGAGAGGTTCCCCGCCGAAAAAGTCGACTTCGAGATTATGTCTGGCCCCCGAATTTGCGATCAGAAAATCGAGTGCCCTGCAGCCCGTCTCATAGTCCATTATGGCGCGTCTGCCGTGGTATTCACCCTCTCCGGCAAAACAGTACCTGCAGGCCAGATTGCAGTCATGCGCCACATGAAGGCACAGGGCCTTGACAACCGTCTTGCGTTTCGCGAAGGCTTCGACAGAGGGGGCATACGGCTCTTCCGAAAAAAGAAGTCCCTGCTGCCGAAGCTCCCTGATTTCGCCCAGGACCTCCTCCGTTTCTTCGGAAGAAATACCTTTCAGGGCAAATGCCCTGCGCACCTCATCTTCATCCCTGTTTTCCCGTAAGATTCCGACAGCCTCGTAAACCGGCTCGTCCACGACATGGACGGAACCGCCCGGCACATCCAGAATAATATTCAGTCCGTTGCTTTTATACTGATGAATCTGCATAAACCCCGTCAACTTTCTATAAGTCTGCCTTCAAACGAAAAACACCGGCAACGGCGTAGGCCGCTGCCGATGCAAAAAACTTTCATTCAGATACACTGGCCGATCAGAAACTCCTCTGCTTATCGAATGAATACCCTCTCATTTACGAGATTCACAGCTCTGATTGCCGACTGTGCAGCTGGTCTTGCAAGCAGACTGGCAGGAAGTCTGGCATTCGCCGCATCCGCCCTTCTTGAGAGTTTCCTGAAGGTTTTTGGTATTGAGCGTTTTAATATGCTTCATAGCTGTTCCTCCTTGTTCACATATACGAAAGGCATTATATCACAGATATGATCAATGCACAAGCCGTTCCGCTTCCTTTGCAGTCACGTTATTCCGCTCTTTTTCTGCCGGCTGCGAACAGCGTGCCGGCGCAGGCCGCCAGGGCTGCCGTTCCCGTCATCAGATAGAGAAGGATATTACTTGTATCACCTGTTGCGGGTGTGTCTGTTCCGAGGGTTTCGATCTCTTCTTCCGCGATTGCTTCATCAGATTCCGCGTTTTCTTCTGCGGCAGAATCAGCGTCTGCAGCAGAATCGTCAACCGAATCTGCTTCCGCCTCTTCCCCTTCCGTTCTCTCGGGGATCTCTTCTCCCTCCTCGAAGGCATCCTCATATGCCTCTTCCGTGTTCAGTTCTTCATCTTCAACCGAACCGTCGACCTTTTCATCCGAAGGTTTCTCGGAAGAGCCGTCCGCGTCCGTACTGCTTCCGCCCGTACTCTTGTCGCTGCTCCCGGTCTCTTTCTCCGTCTCCTCATCCTGACTCTTGTCAGCAGAAGATGACCCGGCCGATTTCGACGGGGTATATTCAGCCTTCGTATTTCCTACGAGCTGCGTCTCCGTATTGGAAGCGTTCCGCTCGGGCGGTGCCGTAACACTGGCAGTCACTTTCAAAACTGCCTCTCCGGAAAACTCACTGTATTCATCGCCGCCCACAAGGACATGCATACCGGCAGGCTCATACGCTTCTTCGTAAACAGTTTCCTCCTCCGGTTCAGCCAGAAGATCCGTAACCGGTCTCACCTGCATGCCGGTCTCTTCATCCATATAGACATAGCCGGACTCTTCTTCACCGTCTTCTTCCGAAGATTCTTCCTCTTCGTCTTCGAAGGTCTCTTCCGGATATTCTTCCTCCTCGTCCTCGAAGGTCTCCTCGGAATACTCTTCCTCCTCGTCTTCGAAGGTCTCTTCCGAAACTTCTTCCTCTTCATCTTCGAAGGTCTCTTCCGAAACTTCTTCCTCTTCGTCCTCGAAGTTCTCTTCCGAAACCTCTTCTTCTTCAGCTTCGGTTTCTTCAGAAGATTCTTCCTCTTCTTCAGCTTCGGCTTCTTCAGAAGATCCTTCCTCTTCTTCAACTTCGGCTTCTTCAGAAGATTCTTCCTCTTCTTCAGTTTCGGTTTCTTCTTCGGATGACTTCTTCAGCTCCTTGTCAGATTCCCCGTCAGAGTCTTCCTCCTCATCCGTGTCTTCCTCCTCATAGGAGCCTTCCTCTTCATACGTCTCATACTCTTCACTGTCGTCAGTCTCTTCATATGAGTCGTATTCCTCTTCGGAATCATAATCCTCTTCAGAGTCATAATCATCTTCAGAATCATAGTCTTCTTCAGA
>CACXFM010000113.1 GCA_902766955.1 uncultured Lachnospiraceae bacterium
AATGCCATCAAAGACGCAAAATCCGGCAAGCAGAAGAAGGAAAAGACCAGCAACAGCTTTGAGTTCACCTGCTTCTGGGCAGATGCAAACAACCGAGTGATCCCGGATCTGATCGATTTTACCCGAACGTTTTTTGCCCGGCATACGATCCTGAATATCCTGACCAAATATTGCATCTTCACATCAGAGAACATGCTGATGGTCATGCGACCGTATCAGATCACGGCGACCGAGCGGATCATGAATCGGATCGAGATCGCCAATAATTATAAGAAATACGGCACCGTGGCCGGCGGCGGGTATATCTGGCACACGACCGGCTCCGGCAAGACCCTGACGTCCTTCAAGACCGCTCGTCAGGCCTCGCAGCTTCCCTATATCGATAAGGTGCTCTTTGTGGTAGACCGCAAGGATCTGGATTACCAGACCATGAAAGAATACGATCGCTTCGAAAAAGGCGCTGCCAACAGCAACACCAGCACGGTGATCCTGAAGCGCCAGCTCGAGGATCCGAATGCCCATATCATTATCACGACCATCCAAAAGCTCTCTACCTTCATCAAGAAAAATCCAGGCCATGAGGTCTATCAGAAGCATGTGGTCATCATCTTTGATGAATGCCACCGCAGTCAATTCGGAGACATGCATACGGCTATAGTCAAGAGCTTCAAGAAATATCATCTGTTCGGATTTACAGGGACACCGATCTTTGCAACGAATACCGGTGCGGTCCGGAATCCGCAGTTTTTCACGACCGAGCAGACATTCGGAGACCAGCTCCATACCTATACCATTGTAGACGCGATCAATGATAAAAACGTCCTGCCGTTCCGGGTGGACTATATTAAAACGATGGACACCGATCCGGATATTGATGACAAAGAGGTCTGGGATATCGATCGCGAGAAAGCGTTTATGGCACCCAAGCGGATCGCGCTGGTGACGAAATATATTCTGGAACACTTTGATCAGAAAACATATCGGGGCGATAAGACTTACGTTTTCAATTCGCTGATGAACATAGCGGATGTGGCTTCCGGCGCGAACGGTAAGGTTGAGGAAGTTAAACAACAGCAGCGCGTCAGTGGATTTAATTCTATTCTCTGTGTGGCTTCTGTTCCGATGGCAAGGCTCTACTATCAGGAATTTCAGAAGCAGATGGCAACTGATCCGACGAAGAGACTGCGGATCGCCACCATTTACAGCTATGGAGCCAATGAAGCCGAGCCGGATGCGGAACTTCTGGATGAGGAAAACAGTGAAGATACCAGCGCTCTGGACCAGACAAGCCGGGACTTCCTGGATAAGGCCATCCGGGATTATAACGACATGTTCCATACGAACTACTCTACCGACGGGGATCGGTTCCAGAACTATTATAAAGATGTATCGCTTCGGATGAAGAATAAGGAGCTGGATCTTCTGATTGTAGTCAATATGTTCCTGACCGGCTTCGATGCGACGACGCTGAACACCCTCTGGGTCGACAAAAACTTGAAGATGCATGGCCTGATCCAGGCCTTCAGCCGGACGAACCGGATCCTGAACAGCATCAAGACTTTCGGCAATATCGTCTGCTTCCGAAACCTTCAGAAGCGAGTGGATGCAGCCATCTCTCTCTTTGGCGATAAGAATGCCGGCGGTATAGTTCTGCTTCAGAAGTTTGAATCCTATTATAGTGGATATGTCGATATGGAAGACAAGCCGCATCCCGGCTATGTGGACATGATCGACGAGTTAACCACAAAGTTCCCGCTGTCCGAGCCGCAGATCATTGGAGAACAGAATCAGAAGGATTTCATTGCTCTGTTCGGTGCGATTCTCCGGATGCGCAATCTCCTGTCTTCCTTTGATGAATTCAAAGGACATGAGCTAATCTCCGAGCGGGATCTGCAGGATTATTTGGGAAGATATCAGGATCTGCGCGATGAGTGGCGCAAGAGGCGTGAAGACAAAGACGCCGAGGACATTACGGATGATCTTGTCTTCGAGGTGGAGCTGATAAGGCAGATTGAGATCAACATTGATTACATACTTCTTCTGGTCAAGAAGTATCATGATACGCACTATACCGACAAAGAAGTGCTGATCACGATTCAGAAAGCCATTGATGCCAGCCCGGAGTTGCGCAGCAAGAAGGCATTGATCGAGACATTTATCTCCGGCATCAATGATGTGGATGATGTGATGGTTGAGTGGCATGATTATGTGGCTGCAGAGCGTGAGCGACAGCTCATGGAGATCGTCACTAGCGAAAAGCTGAAGGAAGCAGAAACCAGGAAATTCCTTGAGAATGCATTCCGGGACGGAGAGATCCGGACCACCGGAACCGATATCGATAAGCTGATGCCACCGGTCTCTCGCTTTGGCGGGAGAGGAAGAGCAAAGAAAAAACAAGGTGTCATCGATAAGCTGAAAGCATTCTTCGAGCGGTTCTTTGGGCTCGGGAGTGCAAGCTTTACGGTTGAGGAACCACAAACATTGTATAGTTATGAATTTAATAAAATGCCATATATGATGGTGGCGGAAGACGCCGTTGAGTACGGGAACAAGAAGCAGCTGAACGGAGAAAATAAGGAATGATTGATCAAAACAAGCTGTCGGAGGTAATTGCAGCATACAAGGAATATTTCCCCAAACATTGGAAAGATGAACGTTATAAATGGGGAGCGATCAAGCATTTTCAGGAAAACTGGGATATCAATGCACCGGATTTCAAGGGGATGCTCGAAGCTTCTCTTGATAAGACTTACAATCTTCTTGCCTCAGGTTATTTCTATGCGAAAGGCATGTTGATCGGATTTGCGGAAGAGGACCCTGAGGCAACCCGGGCTGCATTCATTTCTCTTTATGATGAAACAAAGGATTTGAAAGAACGTGTTGCGGCATTTCAAGCATTTGCTGAAGACCGGAAGGAAAATCATAATACTGGCTGGAAGAATCATTATCAGAATACCAATGCCATCAGCACATACCTTTGGTTAAGATATCCGGACAAGTATTATATTTACAAGTATTCCGAATATGTGACAGTAGCGCAGGAATTGAACAGCGATTTTAAGCCGAAGAGAACGTCCGCTCCAGAATATATGGTCGGCGGATTCAAGATGTATGATGAGATCTGCGAAGCGCTGAAGAAAGATCCGGAGTTGCACAAAATGCTGCAGGAAGCTCTGAATGATCAATGTTATCCGGATCCGGAACTTCGAACAATGACAGTAGATGTCGGCTTCTTTATAAGCCGATTCTTTTCAGATCGCGGTGATCAAGATGCTTCAAGCGACTGGTGGCCATCTAAAGAAGAATATGACCCGCAGCTTTCGGTTGATAAGTGGTTGGAACTGTTGAAAGATAAGAATGTATTTACGGAAAGCAGTCTTGAAATTATAAAACGATTTAAGGATTACGGCGGAGTTGCTACTTGTACTCAGCTGGCGGTAAAATATGGCGGAACGGCAGGAATCTATAATATGGGTTCACAACATCTTGCCAAACGAATTGTTGAAAAGACTGGATGCCCGACGCCGCCGGATCGCAATAATGACAATGCACGGTGGTGGCCGGTTCTTTATGTAGGGCGATATGCTAACAAAGATGAGCAGGGAAGCTATGTCTGGAAAATAAGAGATGAGCTTTCTGAGGCTCTGGACAAAGTGGATTTGAGTGACGTTGCTCTTCATGTGGAGGAAAATCAGGATGAGTCAGGCTGCAGTTACTGGTGGCTGAATGCCAGCCCGAAGATCTGGAGTTTTTCCGACATTGCAGTCGGCGAAGAACAGAGCTATTCACTGTATAACGACAATGGAAATAAGCGTCGTATTTTCCAAAACTTCCTGGATGCCAAGGCCGGTGATATTATTATCGGCTATGAGGCAAATCCGGTAAAGCAGGTCGTAGCGCTTGCGCAGGTGGTACGCGAGAACGATGGTGAGAAGCTTGCATTTACAAAAACGGAAGGGCTGGCCGTTCCGGTCGACTACGCGCAGCTGAAGGCGATTCCGGAACTTGAAAAAATGGAGTTCTTCACAAATTCTAATGGCTCTTTGTTCAAGCTGACACGTGGGGAATATGAGCTGATCATGGATAATATCCGTGAAGCCAATCCGGTAATCATGGTCCCGGATCTTGAGCCGTACACAAAAGAGGACTTCCTCAGTCAGGTCTATATGACAGAAGACCGGTTTGATACGCTCTGCGCTCTCCTGAAAAACAAAAAGAATATCATTCTGCAGGGAGCACCCGGTGTTGGAAAGACCTTCACGGCCAAAAGACTTGCCTATGCCATGATGGGAAAGAAGGATGATTCGAGGATCGAATTCATTCAGTTCCATCAAAACTATTCCTATGAAGATTTCATCATGGGATATAAGCCGTTTGATGATGGTTTCAAGCTGACAAACGGAGTATTTTACCAGTTCTGCCAGACGGCTGCCAATCATCCCGAAGATGATTATTTCTTTATCATTGATGAAATCAATCGCGGCAACCTGAGCAAGATCTTTGGTGAGCTGCTTATGCTGATCGAAAAAGATTATAGGGGAACGAAAGCCACGCTTGCGTATAGCGGGACAGCTTTCAGTGTGCCGAAGAATCTGTATATTATAGGCATGATGAACACGGCGGACCGAAGTCTCGCCTTGATCGACTATGCTCTTCGCAGACGATTCAGCTTTTTTGAAATGGAGCCAGGATTCAATTCGGATGGTTTTAAGAAATATCAGACGGGTCTTCACAACGAAACATTTGACACGCTGATCGATCATGTAAAGGAACTGAACAGAGAGATCTATTTTGATGATTCTCTCGGTGCCGGATTTCGGATTGGGCACAGCTATTTTTGCGGGCAGACAGAGTGCTCAGATGAATGGATGCGTGAGGTGGTTTATTATGATCTCCTACCGATGCTTCAGGAATACTGGTTCGACGATAAACAGAAGCTTCAAAGATGGGAAAATGTGCTGACAGGAGTTTTTAATGACTGAAAATAAAGGAATCTTGATCAAAAACATTTATTATATGCTTACCTATGCTTTTCAGGTTCTGAAGCAGACAAACTATGAAGAGATCGAAGCAGAACAATTTGAAGAGATTCAGGATCTGTTTGCAGCGATTCTAGCAAAAGGAATCAGCCAGCAGTTGAAACAGGGGCTGTACAGGGAATATGTTTCCAGGAAAGAACCCCTGACTTCACTGCGTGGAAAGATCGATATGCCGGAAACCATCAAGAACAAACTGCAGCGTCGGCAGGTCATTTCATGTGAGTATGACGAACTTTCGGAGAATAATCTGCTAAATCAGATTCTGAAGACAACGGCAGCCATTTTGATCCGCAGCAACGGCGTAACATCAGAGCATAAAAAAGCATTGAAGAAAAATCTGCTTTTCTTTGATGGAATCGATACTGTTGAGCCGACAGCAATCCTGTGGAACCGCCTTAAAATTCAACGAAACAATAAGAGTTATGAAATGCTCCTCAACATCTGCTATTTTGTGCTCGACGGATTGCTTCTGACCACGGACAAAGGTGTTTTCAAGATGGCACATTTTTCCGATGATCATATGGCTCGGCTGTATGAGAAATTTGTTCTTGAGTATTACCGGCACCATCACAAGGAAGTATCTGCGGGCGCGCTTCAGGTAAAATGGAATCTTGCGGAAGGATCCGATGAGTCATCGATCAAGTTTCTTCCTGTGATGCAGACTGATATCATGCTAAAGAGCCGCACCCAGACGCTTATCATAGACACGAAATACTATACTCGCACGATGCAGAGTCAGTTCAACTCATACTCGTATCATTCGGCCAACATGTATCAGATCTTCACATATGTGAAGAATCAGGATGCAGCAGGTGTGGGGAATGTCTCTGGTATGCTGCTTTATGCAAAGACAGGAGAAGCCATCACACCCGATGCTGATTTTATGATGGGAGTGAACAAGATCAGTGTAAAAACATTGGATTTGAACAAGGACTTCAAAGAGATTGCTGAGCAGTTGGATATGATCGTCAAAGATAACTTTATCAGCAGCGTGGCATAGAAATCACCACAGTAAGTCCCATCTCGATTAGGAAATGACGCTGCATTTCCTATAAGGAAAGAGCCCTCCGGGCGAGATGCGACTGGTGCGCAGATGAATATTGCAGGCTCTTGCCTGCGCGAACCAGCGCGCTAAGATCCGCAAAGCAGCTCTTTGTTCCGACAAAGTCACGTCACAGAATCAAGATCCACGTGCCAGATCCCCGCTTCATCGGGGTCCGGATACACGCGGACATGCCTGCCGATGATCTCCCTGCCGGGGTATGTTTTGACAGGATCGCTGGTAAAGGTCGTACTTCTGCCGCTTTCTGCCTCCGTATATCTGCAGACGACATGAAACGCCTCCTCATCGCCGGCCACCCGCAGACTCCTGGTAATGCCGATGATCTCGGCTTCGATATAGCCGACCGGCGGCACATCCGGAATCCACCGGTCCGGTTCTGTCCGCACACCGCCCGAAGGATCTCTTCTGAGCTGCTGGATCCCCAGAATCATCAGGATTCCGCCCGCCAGAATCAGAACCGTTCCTCCGATGCTGCTGTATGCCGGTACCGAGAGGGAGATCAGTCCTGACCCGGCGCGGATTCCCCGCACAATCAGCCAGATCCCCGCAGTCAGGATGGCCGCACCGGCCGCGATCAAACCTATGGTCGTTGATTTCTGTTTCATAAATAAATCTCCGCAAAGAAAACACACATGTCCGTCCGGCATGGAAAAGCCGGCGGTTTATTATATCATCTGCTGTACAATTATACAAATACCGGGGTAAGATAAGAGTGGCGGGAAAGTAATGAATCCGGACGGAGTGTGATAAAAGATGAATGCCGTAAATCTGTTTTCACTGACGAGAATCCGCGATGATCGCGATCTGTCCATGCTGCTTCAGGCTTTAAGCGGAAGCAGCTATTATAAGCATGTCAGTCCGCATGAAGCAGCGTCCCTCTGGTCACTGGCAGATGAGCTCGCCGCTTATTTTGCGGCGTCCGGTGCCGGATCCCCGGATATACCCTGGCCGGTCTATATGGACGGCTTCTATTTTTCTTATACTATTGAACATATCGGAAAAGAATTTGATCTACTGAAAATTGCGGAAGACTTAAGCTGCATACTGAATATCGAGCTGAAGAGCGAGGCGGTGGAAGAGGAGAGAATCCGGAAGCAGCTCATCCAGAACCGTTATTACCTGTCGCATATCTCGCGCACCATCCTGTCTTTCACATACGTGATGGAGACAAACACGTTCTACCATCTGAATGAGCGGGGATATCTGAAGAAATCCTCTGCCGCCGAACTGGCCGTGGCGCTTCTCCGTCCTTCGCTCCGGGTATACAAGCGGGATCATCCGGAATCCTGTTTCCGCACGGAGGATTATCTGATTTCACCTGTAGCAAGTCCTGAAAAATTCCTGCAGGGACAGTACTTCCTGACAAATCAGCAGGCCGAATTCCGCAGACAGATTCTCGAGCTCCTGCATAAGACGGCGGAAGAGTGCGGCGGGAGCGAAGCGGAGCCTTCTGCTGCGCCGGTCATTTCCATCAGCGGAATTGCGGGCACGGGCAAGACGCTGCTTTTATATGATCTCGCCATGGCGCTTTCAGAGAAACGCCGGGTTCTCCTTCTCTACGCGGGGCCGGAGGGAAACGGGCACCGCATCATTGACGGGAGGCTGAAAAAGGTGGATCTGTGTTCCGCGGAAGACGGCGCACTGCCCCGCGGACTCGGAGAGTATGCCTGTCTGCTTGTTGACGAGGCAAACAGGCTGTCACCGGCATTTCTGGGGCAGCTTCTGAAGGATGCGGCGGATCTGCGGATCCCCGTGATCGCGTCCTATGATCCCCGGAGCATCCTGACCGGCCACAGACCCTTCGAGGAGTCAGAGTCGATGATCCTGAACGCAAGGAGCGCGGAATTCGAGTTTTCCGGCCATATCCGCATCAACCGTCCCGTGTACTCCTTCCTGCGCACGCTGTTCCACCGGACGGAGACCGGCGGCCATCCGGATTACAGCTGTATCGATGTCCTGTATGCCGGCGATGAGGCTGAGGCGTCCGTTCTGGAGGCCTGTTACAGAGAACTCGGGTACTGTGTCATCCACACCGCTCCCGGCCTGCCAGGAAGCGGGGAGAGCCCGGAAGACGAGTACGGCAATGTCATGGTGGTCATCGGCGACGGTTTTTATTACGACAGTTCCATGTATCTTAGGACAGCGGATGCGGATGAGCGGCCCCTGTCGCTCCTCTACGAGGCGCTTGCCAGAACAAAGGGGCGTCTGTGCCTGCTGATCATCC
>CACXFM010000114.1 GCA_902766955.1 uncultured Lachnospiraceae bacterium
AGCAGCTAAAATATGTTTGCGCTCCATTGACGCACAGGATCATAAATCCCGGCACAAGAATCATCAGCGCCAGAAGCAGGATATAAGCAAAGGTTCTCCGACTTCTAAATTCCTGTTCTGTCATAAGTCCTGTCTCGATCACTCTCTCCTGCATCACTTTCGGATAGAAAAAGATCCCGCCGAGCGGTCCGCGCTTATGCACCAGGATTGCCATATAAAGTGCATATAGGATCCACAGGATCAGTATTTCGATAATAAGCTTTCCGATCATAAGGTAATCTCTCTCTTATTCTTGAATCCATCCATGCGCACACCTCTTTTAAACCAGGAATAGCAGCCCCAGGAACATGGCCGCGCCGGCCCAATTTCCCGCGCCTCCGATGCGAAGCGGAAATAAAACCGTCGCAATCAGCAGAATGTTGAATATACAAGCCCATGAAGGAAGTACCGTTGCCCCGGTCACTACCATCAAAAACAGAGTTATGCCGAATACGATCAGTCCCAGATAGCAGGCGATCATTGTCACAGATGTTTTTCTGAAGAACTCCGAGATCGCCTCCCGTGCATCTTCTGTCATACCCATGCGAATGTAGAACCATTCCGCCACTCCGCATATTACATGGTGCGCTGTACCGGGGATTAAAAACATGGCGGCAGCAATCAGCATAGTCACTGCAGCTGTGATGGAAAACTGCCGCATCCACAGACACAGGGCAAAATATCCGCCGCTGCTCATAAGGAGCGCCAAAACGCCAAGGAGCATGGAAAGCATTGGATTTCGAAGCGGCATCGTGCGAAACACATTCCGCATTTTATCGTTATCTTTCATCAGCTGAAATCCAAACTTCCCGGAAGGTGTGTAAATCAGCAGACAATCACAAATTCCGCAAAGCAAATGGCCAAGTACGGCAATCAACATCAGTATTTTTATCGCAGTCATTTATTTTCCTCCGGCATAATAAAACTCATCTCAGGAGATCGTCTCACAGGCCGATTCATTCTGATCCAAAAGCGAAAAGAGCAGGCTCGAAATCCTTCGAATCCTGCTCCGTTTCAAAGGCAGCTGCATTTTCAAAGCCCAGTTGACGGATCTTTTCCGTGTCCTCATGATTCTGCGCGATGATCCTCAGATCCTTCGGCAGATAGTCCGGGCAGAAATGATCGAAATGAAGATGTGTAACGAGGCAGTAATCAACATCTTTCAGAATACGATCCGGAGTGTCCGGCAAAGCGTTCATCTGAAATCTGTTTCTGCTGCCAGTCACTGTTTACCCAATCCAGCAGTTCTTTCTTCAATGCCTCCCGATCCTTCGCACAATCCTTCGGGTGCTGCCATTCCGATTTAAACGCCATTTTGTAGATCAATGGCAGCCTCGTTATTGCAGCGTGGCTTATGTGTTCATAAGCTATATGTTTATGGGGATATGGAAAGCCGATCTCATTCAGCTTCCTTTCCATATAAACAGCACTTTCATAAGACGGCCAGACCTCATCATGCTTGGAAGACAGCATCAGAATCGGCGCCTTGATATTTTCGATCGGGATCAGTGTTTCAGGCGTAATATCCTTATCCCGGTTAAATGTAATAATATGCATTTCTTTCTCCCGCATAAGCATCTGCAGGATATGAAACGAACGGCTGCGATAAGGTGCATAAGGCAGTTCCCTGCCCCGGTAACTCCAGCAGGAAGTGCCGGAGGGCGCTTTGTTTTTACCGCTTCCGGCCAATCCTTCACTTACAAAGTGAGAAGGTACACGTGCGATCACGCAGGAAAGTTCAGGAAACAGGGATGCTGCCACCAGGGCCATTTCACTCCCCTTGGATGTCCCGTCAATGCCAACCTGCTTATACCCCCGTTTCTTCAGCCAGCCGGCTGCCTTCTCCACATACTCGACCGGTACGCGCGAAAGCTCTTTCGGTGTCTGTTTTGTTTTGAAGAGTGCAAGCGCCAGCGCGGGAATACCATTCATGTGGTAGAACTCCGCTTCCTGTTTTGTAATCGTCATGCCTCCGTCTGACCCGGACATCACGATCATAACCTTGTCTTTCCGGCCGTCTCCCGGATATAAAACTGCCTCAAAACCTTCCGTCTGCACGGAAGTAGTGATTTTCTTACTCATCTGATACTGCCGCCTTTCCGATCACCCTTTCTCCTGAGGAGCGGTCAGGGTGCGCAAACTATTAATAATATGATTACAGCGCCAAAAGTCTCCCTCCACGTCGTGCTTGCACGTAAGTGGAGGCGAGACTTTATGGCGCGCCCCCACATGAGCAAGAAGTGGTGCGAAGCGCCACGGGATTGCGAATGTGGGGGAGGATTGTGGG
>CACXFM010000115.1 GCA_902766955.1 uncultured Lachnospiraceae bacterium
TCGAAAATCATTTCTATATACGGCGATTACCTGGACAAGGAGCCGCATCTGCCCTGGGCAAAAAAGAGCTGGAATGCATGCCGCGAATCCTGGGGCAGGCTCTCTGATGAAATCCTGCGCCGCATGGACGACGCAGCGGACGGGGCCCGCGTCATCGGGCCGCCCAATTACAGGGGCCGCGAAAAGACGCTGCTCTTTGGCTCTGTACTGGTAACGGGGGAACACGGAAAATCCTGCCGTCCCGTCCTCATAGAGGACATCCTCTGGCTCCATCTGTCCACCTTCACTCACAGAGTGAACTTTATCCCCACCAGTGTGGAAGTATCCATCGTCATACATACCAGATATCATGAAGATCTGATTCTCGTAAAATGCGCTTCCAAATTGATCGGCAAGCACGAAGAGCTGAACGATACCATCACCTCACTGGCTGCGGAATTAATGAAAAACGGCAGGCCGGGACTGTTGACCGGCTACTCCCAGAAGCTGGAATCTCTCTGGACCAGCGATTTTGCAGGCTTCGTCAGAGAAGCCGATGAGCGCAACCGGCAGCTGGCACAGGCCGGCGCCGCACAGAGATCAGCCGGAACTGCCCAGCCATCTGCCGGCGCCGTCCGTCAATCAGAAGATAACACCCGGGAAGCTGGAGAAAGCACCCGGAAATCCGAAGAGACTGCTCGGAAATCCGAAGAGACTGCTCATCGTTCCGGGGAGACCGCACGGAGGGAGCCGCCGCGCAGTTCCGGCTCGGCTGCATCCTCAGGATCGGCGCGCTCCGCCGCGGCATCATCCTCAGGATCGGCACACTCTGCCGCGACTGCATCCTCCGGATCAGCAGGCTCTGCCTCGGCATCATCCTCAGGGCCGAAGCGCCCTGCCTCTGCTCCGTCTTCCGGGCAAAGCGGGACGTACGGCCACTATGTCGGCATTGATTACCTGCCATCAGTGACAGTCCCGGGATCCTGGGATTTCCGGGTCTGCCTGTATTATGGGAGCCGCATTTCCTATCTGAGCTCCGGGCCCGGCGAAGTGCTGACATACGACGGACTTCCTCTGACATATGAGACCCTGCACAGAATCAGAAAGGACGTGGAATCGCACACCGGCAGAATTCCCTATGCCGCCATCCTGACCATCCCGGCAGCCACCGGCATTTCCGGGCGGCAGTACATAAAAACCCTGACGGAACAAGCGGGCTTTAAAAAGACAGCCGACATCAATACGGCTGTCGCACAGGCCTCCCTGTCCGATCTGGCCTTCAATGCAGGCAGACCGGAGGGATCCTACATTCTCTCCATTGTCATGCGCGGGGAGACCGTCCGGATTTCCGTCTCAAACCACGGCGGCGGGGTCGTTGAACAGCTGACTTCCGGAGAATACATCTGTACACCCGGCCGCGGCCGGGATCAGGCCTGGCAGATGATCCGGCAGCTGATACACAACGTTTCGCCCGGAGACAACGCACTGAAGAATCACACCTTAATCGTCTATTCCCGGTCTGCTCAGACTTCGGAGGATGCGCTTCAGGCATTTCCCGTCGCCAAAAGCATTCTGCCGGATGCACCTGACCTCGATGTCGGTGAAAACATGCCGGCCAGAGGTGCTGCTCTCCTCGGTGCAAAACTGTCCGGAGACAGCTCCGTCCTGGACTTTCTGCTCCTGAAGGCGGTGGAACATTCGATTTATTTTGCAAATGCAGATGCAGAGGAAGGTTTCTGCATCATCGATGCCGGATCCACACTGCCGTTCCGGAGTGAGTTCAGTCTCACGATCGCAAAAGGCAGCCCCGGCGATCTGGAATTTGTTCTCTATGAGGGCGACAGTCCGCAGATGAGCCGCAACACGCGTCTCGGGCGCTTCCGGGTGACGGGCCTGCCGAAAACCGCGGCAGAAGATACGGAGATCTCCATCGCCGTAGACATTGAAGCGCACGACCCCATGCCGAAAGTAACCGCCGCCTGTGCCGACGGAAGAAAACTCACTGTGGAATGAAGCTGCGCTCCGTCTGTACGCCTGCCGGAAATCCCCGGCATTTCGTATACCGGAACTAAAACCCCCGGCATTTTATATGCCCAACTAAAAACCCCCGGCATTCTGCATGCCGGGGGCTCCTGTTTCCGGTATCTGAAACCGGTCTTTCCAAACGTCTTCTCACGTCTTCTTACGTTTTCTCACTGCTTCCCTAACTGACTGTCATTGTTACCTGATTCCGGCGTCCATGTCTCGAGCATATTGACAGGATCATTATAATCCGCAATCCAGCCTCCCCGCGCGAGATCAAAGTTCCCCTCCCTTCTCTCATCGAGGTACACCTTCCAGTCACACTCTTCAATCGTCATGTCGATCCCGATCACGGCCAGGTTCTGCTGAATGATCTCCGCAATTGCCATATGGCTGCTTCCTTCATTTGTCAGATAGTGAATATTGATCGGCGTCTCACCTGAAAGCCTGCCGTCTTTGAACTGATAGCCTGCGCTCTCAAGCAGCGCAATCGCCTCGTCGGCTGCATTCTCCTGCAGTTTTTCCGGATAATATCCGACCGCATCTTTCACCGGATATGTATACCTGTCCGAATTCTGCTTGAAAATGCCGCCGCTTCCGTCCGCCATCCCCGCAGGGATAAACGATGTAGCCGGCTTCATCCCCAGACTGCTGACCTCAGTGATCAGCTCGCGGTCGATCAGGATCGAAACCGCCTTTCTCATATTGGCGGCCTGCTCTGCCGTTTTCCCTTTAAAGAGATCACTGTTTACATTAAACGCCGCAAAATATGTGCCGAGATTGTCAAGGGTATGCAGCTCTCCGCTCTCCAATAACGCATCCGTTTTATCCGCCGGCACCTGATCGGCAAAATCAATCCCGCCGGACTCGTAAGCGGCATACACTTCCGATGGATCGGAGCTCAGCATCAGATCAATTTCCCCGATGCTGACCTTGTCCGCATCATACCAGTTATCATTCTTCTTCAGAACGATGGATTCATCATGTGTCCAGCTGTCAACCGTATAGGCGCCATTTGACAGAAAACCGCCGTCCGCTGTCCAGGCAACAGGTGAAATCCCATCCGGATCAGCAGACTCAACCGCAGACCTGGGCACCGGACAGAAGACAGGGAAAGCCGTCAGATCAATAAAATACGGAGCCGGAGACGCAAGCTTTGCCACCAGCGTCATGTCATCTGCCGCCGTGACATCAATCTCGCCATCTTCGTTAACGGCAAACATATCTGTAAACAGATAGCTGTAATCCGCAGCGGTCTGATCGTCTGCGCATCTCTTCCACGCATATTCAAAATCAGTGGCGGTGAGCGGGGATCCGTCGGACCACTTGAGACCGTCCCTCAGATGGAAGGTATAGGTCCTGCCGTCTTCAGACACTTCATATGGATTCGCCGGATCCGCGCATGCGGGCTCCAACTGCCCTTCTGCATTATATGTATATAGTCCGCTGAATGTATTGACGATCACTGTACCGTCATCGGGCATTGAATACAGCCCCGGGTCCAGGGAAAACGGCTCAGAACTCAGATTGATATGCAGAACATCTCCCGAATATGCCGCATCCTGAAAATACTTAAATATGTACGGGGTGGAATAAACCCCCGTCAGTTCCGGCTTCTGCAGATACACATCATTGTAATAGTACAGCGGAACGACCGCGGCTGTATTCATCAGAATATCCTCCGCCTGATGCATTTTGGCAGTGCGTTCGGCCGCCGGGATATTGGATTTAATCTCCGCGATCAGATCCGTGTACTCCGTCCAGTCAGGAGCCGCTTCATTATAAGAAGCACTTTTGAGCGTCACGCCGGCCGGTGTAGGATACAGAGAGCCATCCGCCGCCTGGGGCGATGGTTTTGTCTGCTCTGATGATGCCGTCTGTTCCGATGGTTTTGTCTGCTCTGATGACGCCGTCTGTTCCGATGGTTTTGTCTGCTCCGATGACGTCTTCTGCTCTGATGACACCGTCTGCTCTGATGACACCGTCTGCTCCGATGACGTCGAATCGGAAATATCGGGGCCCGGTCTCTTCCGGATACCCATCATCACGGCAACGATTACAACCCAGATCGCCGCAGTGCCCAGCACGGCAAAGATCCATACCGGTTTCTTTTTCCGGGAGTCTCCGCCTCCGGATCCTCTGGTCCCGGAGCCTCTGTTTCCGGATCCTCTGTCCCCGGATCCTCCGTTTCCGGAGCCTCTGTTTCCGGATCCTCCGTTTCCGGATCCTCCGTTTCCGGATCCTCTATCCCCGGATCCCCTGTTTCCGGAGCCTGTGCTGCCGGATCCTCCATTTCCGGCCCCTCTGTTGCCGGCTTCTCTGTCCCCGGGAACCGTTTCCGCGCGATTCCGATCCGCCTGACTTCCGGCCGGCACCTTCCCGTTCAGTGCATCCTGCAGAGCATTTTTAAATTCCCTGACATCCCTGTACCTGTTCTCCTTCTGGAGCGCCATGCCTTTCAGAAGAACGTCCTCGACACCCTTCTCAATTTCGGCTCCCTCTCTTGAAGGCGGCACAAGTTCGTCAGACGCCAGGCGTGCGATACTGTCCTGCGGCACCTTCCCGGTGACAGAGTAATAAATCGTCGCCGCCAGTGCGTACACATCCGTCCAGGGCCCCTGCTCCTGATTCAGAACCTGCTCAACCGGGGAAAATCCGTTCTTCTTAAAGGACAGCACACTGAGCTGGGTTTCCGAATTTCCCAGATTCTTAGCACCCCCGAAGTCGAACAGTTTCACGCCGCCGCTCTTCATGACCATGATATTATCCGGGCTGATATCCCTGTGCAGAATGCCCCTGTCATGGAGCACAGCCAGCGAGTCCATCATGGGAAACAGTTTGTGCAGGACATCGCCGGCCGGCACTCTGCCGCCGTTATCACTGACATATTTCTTTAGCGTCGCGCCTTCCAGATACTCCAGGACGATGTAGCAGGTATTATTCTCGTTGAAAATCTCATGCACATGGACGATCCCGGGCAGACTCTCGATCCTCGCCAGAAGCATGGCTTCTTTCTCAAACTTTTCCATGCTGTAGCGGACCGCCTGGGAATCATTGAAGCTGTTATCCAGATAACTGACGTCCGTCGAATGTGATGCATCGCGGTACGTGGATCCCTGCATATAGAATTCCTTGATGGCCACGCGCCGCATAAGCCGCAGATCAAGAGCAGCATACGTGATCCCGAAACCGCCGGCTCCCAGCATCTCCCCCAGAAGGTATTTGCCGTTCAGGATCGTCAGAGGCTCCAGGACAAACGATTTCGCCTTATAAGCGGCCGGATCAAACCCGCAGAATGGACAGACCATCCCGGCAGAAGGCTTCTCCTGCATACATCTGATACAGATTTGTCTGAATTCCATAGAGAACACCTCTCCAATAAGAATCACTTTCCATACATTTAAGCATTATCACATATACATAATACTCTGCTGGAAGTATACCATACCGGGATAGTTTCCCACAGTTTTGCGGCGTATTTGGAACCGTGAATTTCCCTGCTCCTGCGATTCCGTGGATCTGCACGCGGGACAGAGTCCTTACAGTCGGTTCCCCATTGACATTATGATATCATTATGATATCATCTCAGTATCACAAATTCATCCTTTGTTCATGGCATAGGAGGTGCTGAACATGAAGGAACAAGTGCTTGAAAACAGAAAAAACGGCTTTGTTGTCATGCTTCTGTTAATCGTTCTTGAAGCCGCGGCCGTCGTAGGCGTAGTCTTTGCGGGAATCAGCCTGGAGGAAAAAGTGACCGGCGGCGCCGTCGCGCTGCTCGTCATCAGCATCGTATGGCTGTCGGTGGGCTGGGTTTTCTTCATCGGTCTCAAGGTTCTGAAACCCCAGGAGGCGCTGGTACTGACGCTGTTCGGGAAATATGTCGGGACACTTAAGGGAGACGGATTCTACTTCGTCAATCCTCTCTGCACCAGCGTCAATCCCGCCGCCAAAACAAAACTGAGTCAGAGCGGAGACGTCGACGGGGGCAGAAGCATTTTCAAAACAAAAAGCGGATCTACTGAAGCACAGCTTGAACTGGTAAACAAAAAGATCTCCCTCAAGATCATGACCCTCAACAACAACCGGCAGAAAATCAACGACTGTCTCGGCAACCCCGTGGAGATCGGCATCGCGGTCATGTGGCGTGTGACCGACACCGCCAAAGCCGTCTTCAACGTCGACAACTACAAGGAATATCTGTCCCTCCAGTGCGACAGCGCCCTGCGCGACATTGTCCGGATTTATCCGTATGATGTGGCTCCGAACGTCGATACGACAGGCGACGGAGTAGCGGACGAAGGCAGCCTGCGCGGCTCCAGTGAAATTGTGGCCAGACGAATCCGCGACGAGATCCAGAAGAAAGTCGAAGAAGCGGGCCTCGAAATCATTGAAGCCAAAATCACTTATCTGGCATATGCGCCGGAGATCGCAGCGGTCATGCTGCAGAGACAGCAGGCCTCCGCAATCATCGACGCCAGAAAGATGATCGTCGACGGCGCGGTCGGCATGGTGGAAATGGCGCTGGAACGCCTGAATGAAAATGAAGTCGTCACACTGGACGAAGAGAGAAAGGCCGCCATGGTCTCCAACCTTCTGGTCGTGCTGTGCGGCAACCATGATGCGCAGCCGATCGTCAATACAGGAAGCCTCTATTGACGTCCACAGTTCCGGGAAGAGGCGGCGTCCGCTGTCCCGGGGAAAGGTGGCACCCACTGTCCCGGCGAAAGGTGGCACCTACTGTCCCGGCGAAAGGTGGCACCTACTGTCCCGGCGAAAGGAGCGTGATTGTTTAGAATATGGCAGATAACAAAAAGAAACAGGTTCCGCTCCGTCTTTCCGAAAATCTGTACAATGCGCTGGCAGCCTGGGCGGAAGACGACTTCCGCTCCGTCAACGGCCAGATTGAATATCTTCTGACAGAGTGCGTCAAACAGAGAAAGAAAAACGGCAAATATGTGTCCGAACATCTGGACGAACCTCCGGATCTAGGATTTCTCAAGTAAATGCGCGCGGGGATCGCATACGCGCAGAATCGCAGATGTGCAGGATCGCACACATATTTTAAGGGGCTGTCAGACGACAGCCCCCGCTTTATCAGCATTTGTCTCAACATGCACCTTATGAACCAGGCACCTTATGAATAATCATCTCCCGCCATTGACAGATCAATCTCCAGGCACCCCGATGAGAGCGGATGCCTGGTCACGATGCAGACATGTTCACCGTCAGACCATATGTGCCGGCCCTCACCGGTCTGCAGCACCAGCTCATACCCTTCCTGTTCCATATAGATCTTCTCATCCATATACGTTGCGGCACTGCACATCATACTTCCGAGGGACCATGTTGCTGCATTATCCTTATGCGTCAGTACAATCCTGTTCACGGTATCGGTATCCTTCCTGTCATGGCTGAATCCGGAGCCGAAATAGAAACAGATCTCTCCGTCCGTGAAAAAAGATTTCCCGTCGCCATACTCATCTTCCGCTTCATACAGAAACGGGAATTCCTGCCTGATTTCGGAAAAAGTCTTTCCGAGATACTGTGTAATATCCTTGTGATCATCAGCAGAGACTCGCAGGGATCCGAAAGACATGCAGACACACACGGCCAGAAGCCACAGAGAGACAAACTTCTTCATTCCTTCCTCATCCTTTCTTCCGCTTTAAATAGGCGGCCGATACCGGAAATTCAAAATAAGTATTGGGATACGGTTCATCCTTCAGTGTAAAATGCCACCACTCGCAGTCAATCGGCTCGAATCCGTTCCGTATCATCACATTCCGGAGTTCCATGCGGTTCTCGTACTGCTCGTCCGTGATCTCCCTGCAGTCGGGGTGGGAAATCGGGCTGAACATATCAAACGGGCTGCCCATATCCACTTCCTTTCCGGTCCGCATATTCAAGAGAGTCAGATCAACCGTGCTCCCACGGCTGTGGCTGGACTGGCTCGCGATATACCCCTTCACGAAAAGCTCCTGCTTCTCCAGATCCGGGTAAAAATACGGCTTCATCCGAAGATCCTGGTCTTCAATCCCCCAGTACACAAAATGCCTCACGGCGCAGGCCGGGCGATACGCGTCAAACACCTTCAGCCGGAAACCCCGCACCATCATCTCATAGCTGACATTCCGCAGAGCCCTTGCCGCCTCAATCGTGAGCAGCGCGCAAGGTTCCTCATACCCCTCAATGCGGTCTCCGATAAAATTATACGTCGAATAATACCGGATCTCCTGAACAATACCGGGAACATAATCTGCAAGCACGACGAAACCGGACGGGTCCATTGTCACCTCTTTTTTATAATCCATAAAACCAAAAAAGGTACCAGGTACCTTGAAGAAAGTATTACATCATTTAACTGTTTCGTAAAGGTGCACGGTACCTATTATAATCACAAGGTACCAGGTACCTTGAAGAAAGTATTACACCATTTAACCGTTTTGTAAAGGTACCTGGTACCCTAGTTCCAGAAAATGAATTTGACTTTCCGGTTACTATCTTATCAACTAAGACTTTGCCGGAATTGGATATAATCCTGACTTTAAATCTGCTTGCCCTCTCCTTTTTATAATGTCCCCGTCCCAACAGAGGCTTATTGACTGACCACACTGTTACTTTTGAATTTCCGCTGGGCTTCACATAGTAGGTTAACGCTGTCGCCACTCACATCCAGGCATTTACCAACAGCACATTTCGAAGTAAGCTGGTACCATCCTTCACCTCTGAACCCCCAGGATCCTGCACAAACCGGAATGCATGTAGCTATAAAAACCAAGCACATATATAGAAAGAACTGGTATTAGTCTTGCATATCTCTTACTGATCTCTTCTGCTGCCATGCTTACCTCCTCCTAAAATTGCATTTATATAGTATTTCATATTCAGTCACGGTAAAGCACATAGTCTCTATCTCAAAAACCCGAAAGCCCTCACAATCGGTGCCTCGATTGCCTTTCCGCTGCAAATATGGAAGAAACAGATGACTCTGACAACGTAAAGGGTTATCCATAAGCACCCATATGCAACCCAGATCAGCATCATAAAGACTCCGGCTCCTCCCGCAGATGCCAGCAGCATATTCGGATTATAATAATACGAATCCAGACTGAGAGCGCCTCCGATGAGACCGATAAAACCAACGACCATTGTTAACGCACAGCAGACAATAAAAGCAACAATATTAAAGACCTGTAATTTCATATTCTGCCGCAGGTGAAACCGGACATATGCAGATTGCTGGGACAAATAGGCCCATAACAACCCGATGAGACCGCCCAGATACATAAACATGCAGATTACTTTATTCTCCGATATGTCTCTCGGCTCAAACGCCTCTGTGTGATCGTAACTCCCTGAATGGTAATCGGCGTCATCATAATGAACCCGTGCTCTCTGACCCTTATTCTGCGGTCCCGGTCCGCCCTGTAATCTTGTTCCGCACACAACGCAAAATACACACCCATCCGGCAACTCTGTATGACATTTTGGACAAACTGCCATGATTTTCTTCCTCACTTAAAATATGTTAAGATTGATTCATTTGTTCTACATAAAAACTTTTTATTCCAGCACAATCTGGTTCTCAGATGCGGCAAGATAGAGCACGTCTCCCCGGCGGACCTTCACCGCCTGATCCTTTGGCAGTTTTGTTCTCTTTGCCTTTGAAAAAGTTCCTCTGCTGGAGCAGTCTGTCACCACATACTCATCTGTCGATTGATCCAGCCAGATACTGCAATGCTTTCTGCTGACCTCCGGTGCCGTATACACGATATGGCATTCCGGGTTCCGTCCGACGTGAACCTTCTGCCCGGGCTTCACAGACAGCTTGATAAGTCTGTGCGGCCCCTGATAGGCACTGATTTTTCCGGTCATGCCGGGCATCATGCCGGGCAGACCATTTCCCTTTTTCGGCAGAATGATCGCGGGTGCTCCGCATTGTCCGCAGAACTGACAGCCTTCCGGCATATATGTACCACACTGACTGCAATACACGATATTCACCACCTCCTCTTACGGGTTTTCTATGCATTCCTTTTATTCGCCGTATGCCTCTCCTAAGCCCCAGTCAAATGAAGCATTACAGAGAGGAACGAACAGGAGCCTGCTCCTTCCCAGAGAAATGATGTCCCTGTCCGACAGCGTCCTGCTTCCCAGTATAACATCTCCGTTGCAGTAGGCCAGCTCATGCGCATCTCCGGATTGCACATAATAGTTTCTTCTCCTGGGCTCATAGATAATGACCGCATGATTCGAACGGGAAACCGAGTCGTCCTCCGACAGGCTGATGTCGTTCCGGGTATTTCTTCCGATCGTGTTCCTTCCCGGGTGAATTTCATAAGATCTTCCATATCCCGGGCCTTCTATACAGACAAGCCACCCGGCCACAAGGGCAAACCCGCTTGCTGTCACTTTATGATCATCATCGAACTGTATGGCCCAGTCAGGCACCGTTACCTCCCCATCATCGGCATCAGCCTTCCCGGAGGCCTTCTGATTTACATTGTCAGACGAAGAGCCCGATGGATAATTGACAAAATCTCTCGGAATGGATTCCGTGACGTCCTCCCCGGTCTCATACTGCCGATCGGTTGTTCCATTACTCCA
>CACXFM010000116.1 GCA_902766955.1 uncultured Lachnospiraceae bacterium
CGCCGCCGGGAAGAGCGTGATTCTCGTGTCCACCGAACTCACGGAGCTCTTTGAGCTGGCGGACCGGATCGCCGTCATGTATCAGGGGAGCTTTATGGGAATCTACAAACCCTCGGAGCTGACGACGGAGACGATCGGCCTTCTGATGGCCGGCGTTCCCATGAGTGAGATTCACTCCGGAGAGACGCAGAAGGAAGGAGGCGGAGAAGACAGATGAATAACAGACAGTCAATTATCAGCCTGCTCCTCTGGACGGCGCTGGCCTTTGTTCTGGGGCTTCTGGTCTGCTTCAGCTTCCTGCCCCTGATGGGCATGAATCCCGTGGAGGCGTTCCGGACCATGTTCGGAGGCGTCTTTGAGGACACCTTCACGATGGGAAATATCCTGGTCAAGATGACGCCGCTCATTCTGACCGGACTGGCCTTTGCCTTTACCTTTAAGGCCAACCTGTATAATATCGGCGCACAGGGGCAGTTTTATGTGGGCTGTACCTGCGCGGTGGCCACTTCCCTTGCGCTTGGGGAAAAGCTGCCCGGTAAGCTCGTCATCATCCTCGCCATGCTCTCCGCCATGGCCGGCGGCGCCGCGATCGGCTTCGTGATCGGTTTTCTGAAGGCGAAATTCAACGCCAACGAATTCCTGGTCAGTATGATGTCGACCTACGTGATCACTTATATTATGCAGCTTCTGCTCCGCACGGTGCTGCAGGAGAAGAAGCACGAGTACATCAAGACAGACAGAATCGATAAGAGCGTCTGGCTGTCCAAGATCCTGCCGGGAACGGCGGTGACCTCGGGGATCGTGATCTCGGTCGTCACGGCGATCGTTGTCTGGATCATTCTCTACAAGACGACCTTCGGCTTCCGGATCCGTGTCACGGGTCAGAATATGGACGCCGCGAGACTGTCCGGCATCAATCCGAAAATGCAGTTCATGGCGGCCTTCGCCATCAGCGGCGCCATCGCCGGCCTCGCGGGCTTCTGCGAAGTAAACGGCATGCAGCATATGCTGCTGACGGGGCTCGACGCGGACGTGGGTTCCTACGGGATCGGAATCGCGATTATGGCCAACGCCAACCCGATCGGCGTCATTTTCTCGGCGCTGCTGTTCGGCACCCTTCAGGTCGGCGGCACGGTGCTGTCGCATTCAACCGACGCGCCTGCCAGTATCATTGACCTGATGCTTGGATTTGTCATGCTGTTTGTGCTGATTTCCTTCTTCTTCCGCAGAAAAATGGAGATCGCCCGTATGAAAAAGAAGAAAGTGGGGGAGGAGTAAGCGATGCAGAATTTTATTAATCTGTTGACAAGAGCCGTCTTCATGAGTACTCCGCTGATTCTGGGCGCCCTGGGAGAAGTGATTGCGGAGCGGACCGGCATGATGATCTGCGCAGTCGAGGGAATCTTCCTCGTCGGTGCGTGGGGCGGTTTTGCTGTGACCTATCTGACCGGCAATATGCTGATCGGATTCCTGGCCGCCATGGTCTGCGGAATGCTGGTGGCCGCGCTGTACGGTTACTGTACGGTGTATCTCGGGCAGCACCAGATCGTGATGGGAACCGCCGTGGCCATTTTAATGACCGGTTTCTGTACATTCTTCTACAGGGTCGTATTCGGCACGCCGACGTCGCCGCTGAAAATCGATCCGATGAAGACGCTGAAGATCCCGGGCCTGTCGAAGATCCCCGTGATCGGCCAGGTGATCTTTTCGCAGAACATCGTGAGCTATATCACCTATCTGATTGTGCCGGTTGTATTCTTTATTCTGTATAAGACGGCGCTCGGGCTGACCGTGCGCTCCTGCGGCGAAAATCCGGAAGCCGTGGAAGTGGCCGGCATCAACGTGAGAAGAGTGCGTTTCCTGGCCGTCCTTGTGGCGGGCTGCTTCGGCGGTGTGGCGGGCGCTTACTACTCGCTCTGCAACGTCGGCATGTACAATTCGGAAATCATCAGCGGCCGCGGCTGGATCGCCTTCGGAATCTGCTTCTTAGGCAACTGGAACCCGGTCGGCGCGCTGATCTTCGGCATTATCTTCGGTATCTCCGATGCGGTCGGCACTTATGTGAAGGCCCTCGGAAATATCGGCATACCGAGCGAGCTCTTCAGTGCGCTGCCGTACTTCCTGGTCATCGTGCTGACGGCGCTGAAAAAGCAGTTCAATGTGCCGGCCAAGCTCGGTACAAACTATATCAGAGAAGACTGAGCCGGATGCGGCTTGTCGGGAAAAACAAAAAGAAGAGCGGTCTCCCGTGTGGGGCCGCTCTTCCTTTTATCAGCAGGAAGGAGATGCTCTTTTCTGGAAAGAGCTTCCCTGTTTTTACATCATATTCAGGCGTGAAGTTCGTGGTAGTACGGACAGATATTTTCGTAGTGGCCGTCCTTCATGCGGAAGCCGCCCGGAATAGTGCCAAGCTGAATGAAGCCCAGCCGCTCATATAAATGTCTCGCGTGAATATTGTTTTCCACGACGGCATTGAACTGCAGAACCCGGAACCCGAGTTCAGCGCCTTTTTTCAGGCAGTCAAGCACAAGCTGCTCGCCGATGTGCTGTCCGCGGACGGCGGAAGAGACCGCGTAGCTCGCGTTGCAGATATGGCCGCAGCGGCCCACGTTGTTGGGATGAAGGATATAGAGTCCGGCCACCTGTCCGTCGATTTCCGCGACTCCCGTGTAGCTCTGGGATGCGAAAAAAGCGGCGCCGCTCTCAGCGTCCAGGTAGTCCTCCTGGGGGAAGGCGACGCCTTCCTCGACGACCTCATTCCAGATTTCAATCATGCGATTCAGATCCTGCGGACCGTATTCACGAACTGTCATAAAAGATATCTCCATAGATTCTGCCGGTCAGATAACAGAGCAAATCTTACCATATTTCTCTGCCTGCCGCAATGCGGGAGAGGGGGTATTTGATCAGCCTGGTGCTAAGCAGGAGGGGATATTTGTGAATGAAGCTTCTTCTTTTATGGGGACTGATTCAATAAAGCTCAAGAAAAGTTTTAAATTGTGATTGACATGGAGGCGGGAGAAGGCTATAATAATATTCGCTGCACGGGATGAAAGATCCCTGAAGCACATCGATGCGTGGCTCAGTTTGGTAGAGCGCTGCGTTCGGGACGCAGAGGCCGCTGGTTCGAATCCAGTCGCATCGATTTTTTTTGTGCCTAAAAAA
>CACXFM010000117.1 GCA_902766955.1 uncultured Lachnospiraceae bacterium
ATTCTCACTGCCGGAATTCACATCCCGCTTTATCCTTCAATCCTTGCGTGGAACTCCTGCAGGCTCGTGATACCCGGCGCCTCGGCGCGCTTCTCGGAACGGATGCCGGAAGCGGTCGCGAGAGCGGCGGCCATCGTCGTGATGTAGGGTATGTGATGGCGGATCGCGCTCTTCCGGATATAGGAATCGTCGATCGCGCCCTTCTTACCGATAGGCGTATTGATGATCAGGTCGATCTTGCCGTTCTTGATGGCATCCAGGATATTCGGTCTGCCCTCATAGTTTTTCAGGATCTTCTCCGCGGCGATGCCCGCCTCGGTAATCGTCTTCCATGTGCCTTCCGTCGCGACAATCCGGAATCCGGAATCCGCGAACTGCGAAGCCACTGCGACCAGATCCTCTTTATCGGCGTCCGAGACGCTGATCAGGACCGTTCCGCTCAGAGGCAGCGCCGTGCGCGTCGCCTCCTCCGCCAGGAAGAATGCGCGTCCCCAGTGTTCGCTCAGCCCGAGGACCTCGCCGGTCGAGCGCATTTCCGGCCCGAGCACGGGGTCGACCTCCTGGAACATGTTGAAGGGGAAGACGGCTTCCTTCACTCCGTAGTAAGGAATCTTCTTCTCTTTCAGGGACTTCACGGCCGATTCTCTTCCGGTAATGCCCGCGGTCATGATATCCGTCGCGGTCCGCACCATGTTGATATTGCACACCTTGGAAACGAGCGGAACCGTGCGGGAAGCGCGGGGATTCGCCTCGATGACGAATACTTTGCCGTCCTCGATGGCATACTGCATATTCATGAGCCCGACGACGTTCATCTCCCGGGCGATCTTCTTCGTGTAGCTGCGGATGGTTGCAATCTGCTCTTCCGACAGATGGCGCGACGGCAGAATGCACGCGGAGTCGCCGCTGTGAATGCCGGCAAGCTCGATATGTTCCATCACCGCCGGAACAAAGACATTTTCGCCGTCGGAGATGGCGTCCGCCTCGCACTCGGTCGCGTGATGCAGGAAGCGGTCGATCAGAATCGGACGGTCCGGCGTGACACCTATGGCCGCCTTCATATAGCCTTCCATCTGCTCGTCGTCATGTACGACTTCCATACCGCGTCCGCCCAGGACGAAGGAAGGTCTGACCATCACCGGATACCCGATCCGGGAGGCGATCTCTTTGGCCTCGTCCACCGTGACCGCCATGCCGGCTTCCGGCATCGGGATCTCCAGCTTTTCCATCATCGCGCGGAAGAGATCGCGGTCTTCCGCCATGGCGATGGTTTCGGGCGTGGTGCCCAGGATTCTGACCCCGTATTTCTCCAGATCGGCGGCGAGGTTCAGAGGCGTCTGTCCGCCGAACTGGGCAATGACGCCGACCGGCTTTTCTTTTCTGTAGATAGCCAGAACGTCTTCCAGCGTCAGCGGCTCGAAATACAGCTTGTCCGACGTATCATAATCCGTCGATACGGTTTCGGGGTTGCAGTTGACGATGACAGTCCCGAAGCCCAGGTCGCGCAGCGCATACGCCGCATGGACACAGCAGTAGTCGAATTCGATACCCTGGCCGATCCGGTTGGGGCCGCCGCCGAGGATCATGACCTTGGGCTTTTCCTCGCTGACCGGATCGAGATCTTCCTCAAGGTTATAGCTGGAATAATAATAGGCGCTGTCCTTCGTGCCGGAGACATGGACGCCTTCCCACTTTTCGGTCACGCCGAGAGCCTCTCTCTTTGTGCGGATCTCCTCCTCGGAGATTCCGGTGATCTCGGACAGATAGCGGTCGGAGAAGCCGTCCTTCTTGGCCTGAATCAGAAGCTCGTCGGGAATGGCGGGCTTGTCCGCGGAGGCGGAGGCCGCTGCCGCGATGGCTTCCTCTTCTTCCGCGAGCTCCTTCATCTGCTCCAGGAACCACTTCTTGATCTTTGTCATCTCGTGGAGTCTGTCCACGTCAGCGCCCTTGCGCAGTGCTTCGTACAGAATGAACTGGCGCTCGCTGGTCGGATAGATCAGCATTTCCATCAGCTCGTCAAGCGTCTTCTCATGGTAGTCATTGACATGGCCCAGGCCGTAGCGGCCCTTCTCCAGGGAGCGGACTGCCTTCTGCAGCGCTTCTTTATAGGTCTTGCCGATACTCATTACTTCGCCGACGGCTCTCATCTGCGTGCCGAGCTGGCTGCTGACGCCGTGGAACTTTTCAAATGCCCACCGGGCCGCCTTGATGACGATATAGTCGCCGCCCGGGACGTATTTATCCAGGGTGCCGTATTTTCCGCAGGGAATTTCATCGAGCGTCATGCCGCAGGCCAGCATGGCGGAGATCAGTGCGATCGGGAATCCAGTCGCCTTCGAAGCGAGCGCGCTGGAGCGCGAAGTTCTCGGATTAATTTCAATGATGATAATGCGCCCGGTTTTCGGATCGTGTGCAAACTGGCAGTTGCAGCCGCCGATAACCTGGACCTTGTCCACGACCTTAAAGGCCTGCTCCTGCAGACGGTCCTGGACCTCCTGAGAAATGGTAAGCATAGGTGCGGCGCAGAGAGAATCACCCGTATGGACGCCCATCGGGTCAATATTCTCGATAAAGCAGACGGTGATCATCTGGCCCTTCTCGTCGCGGACGACTTCGAGTTCGAGTTCCTCCCAGCCGATCACGGATTCTTCGACCAGAACCTGATGCACGAGGGACGCCTGCAGGCCGCGCGCACAGACAGTCCGCAGTTCTTCTACATTATAGACAAGTCCGCCGCCGGAACCGCCCATGGTGTAGGCCGGACGCAGCACGACGGGATAACCGATCTCGTCGGCGATGGCGACTGCCTCATCCACGGAATAAGCAACCTGGGAGCGGGCCATTTCGATGCCGAGGCTGTCCATGGTCTTTTTAAATTCGATCCGGTCCTCGCCGCGCTCGATCGCATCCACCTGCACGCCGATGACCTTGACGCCGAAGCGGTCAAGTACTCCCGCCTTCGCAAGCTCGGAACTGAGATTAAGACCCGACTGGCCGCCCAGATTCGGAAGCAGTGCGTCCGGCCTCTCTTTTTCGATAATTTCAGTCAGCCGCTCAATATTAAGCGGCTCGATATATGTTACATCTGCCATCTCCGGATCCGTCATAATCGTCGCCGGGTTCGAATTAACAAGAATAATCTTATAACCCAGCTGGCGGAGCGCCTTGCATGCCTGTGTCCCAGAGTAGTCAAACTCGCACGCCTGCCCGATGATAATGGGGCCGGACCCGATAATCATGATACTGTGAATGTCTTCCCGTTTCATTAACATCTTCCTCCATCAAAGCCCCGTTTTTCCTGAATAAATTCTACAGGATCAGCCACGCCCTGTCCATAGAAGGACTCTACAATATATCAGTATTTACGGCCCTTATCCTGTTCAAAAACACACAAAATCCCGGCAAAACATTTCCTGAAAAAGTGATTTTTCTCCATAAAACACTTGAACATTTATTCATATGAATGTATAATGATGCATGTTGGTTAAAGTATTTTAACGTCAGATCAATGAATCTGACTTCAGACACAGCATCAGGAGGACGCAATATGAGTACTGCATTATCACTTCGCTCCGTGAGCAAAACATATTCCACCGGAGGACAGTCATTCAAAGCGCTGGACCATGTGGATCTGGACATTGAAGAAGGCAGACTGGTCGTGATACTGGGCCCGTCCGGCGCCGGCAAGTCCACACTTCTCAATCTGATCGGCGGCATGGACACTCCCTCCGAGGGGACGATCACGGCGGGCGGCACGGACATTTCCCGATACACGGAAAACCAGCTGGCCGACTACCGCGCGGAACACATCGGTTTCATCTTCCAGTTCTATAACATCCTGCCGACATTGACCGTGCTTGAAAATGTCAATCTGGTGGCGGACCTCAGTAAAAACGCCATCGACGGCATGCAGGCGCTCGAAGCTGTCGGCCTCGCCGACCACCTGAATAAATTTCCGAACCAGCTCTCGGGCGGCGAGCAGCAGCGTGTCTCCATCGCGCGCGCCATTGCCAAAAATCCTTCTCTTCTGCTCTGCGACGAACCGACGGGCGCCCTGGACTCCGCCACCGGCGTCACAATCCTGAAGATACTGAAAGAACAGGCACAGATGGGAAAAACGGTGATTATCGTCACGCACAACTCCCTGTTCGCGGACATCGCGGACGTCGTCATCCGCCTCAAAAACGGAAAAATCAAAAGCGTGACAAAGGGTCAATCACTTTTTCTGTGTGATTAATGGTTATTGATTACGTACGCCCCCCTTGACTGAACCTGTCAGAAACGCTGCGGCTTAA
>CACXFM010000118.1 GCA_902766955.1 uncultured Lachnospiraceae bacterium
GAACGCAGTGCTTCTATCACCCGTCTTGCTTCCATATCAAACATTGGAATCCACCCCCTCATGCTTTTCATCGAAAGAATTTCTCCACGCTTCCCTGACCAGCCCCGGAATACCGGTTCCGGCAAAACGCGAATCTTCGATCAGCTTCTCCGCCTCATCCGTAGTCAGAACATGATCCTCATAGGCATTTCTTTCTGCATTCCGCGCGATCTTTTCAGATATAGACACTAAATATTCCGGTGTATAAACCTGATAAGCCAGGGCATCCAGGTCCGCAATATCGGTAAACCGGTTGAATTTTTCTCCCGTGATCTCATTCTGTATCCTCATCCAGAGGGCCTGATACGAAGGAAGTCCTGCATTATCATTATCCATAAGGACCCTGTCAAATGCGAATACGAACATGATCCCCCTCAGACTGTCTATATCATCGATCAGCTGTCGAATACTCTCATATGTATCTTCTCTTCGCAGCTTTGTATAATGAATTCCGTCCATACCGCTGCGGCTCTGCAGGATCTCCAGATCATCGATCAATATCAACAGTCCCGAATATCCGCCCATGCGAATAACCTCGGCAAGGGAACGAAGCATATGTCTGGAATTATATTTCGTGATTCTGGCAGGCGACATTCCCAGCGCTCGAAGCAGTGAGAGCTTGACCGTTTTATCGCCCGAAAGCCAGCCAAGAAGCAGTTCCTGATTCTGCTGTTCCAAAATTGGATGTCCCAAAATGCTCCCGGTAAGCAGTGAGCAGGCAATGGCAAAGTTATTGTCCATCAAAGGGTTCTGCAGGAACATCCCCCTGAGCTGCTGCCTGATCTCACGCCTCGTAAGCGCATCTCCCAGACCCTGCGACGACAGCATATCAAGAAATGTTCTGCCTTCTTCGATGTCCGTGGGATCATACCCCATAGAAATCACGATCTGATCGGCACATTTTTTAAGACATTGGAGAATGTCACACTGATTCAGGATCTCCAGATAGATCTCCTTAAAGTCATGGAGCCAGACTTCCGTTGCAGAAAAAGACACTGTCCGATAATTCAGCCTGTCTGCTTCCTCCTTCATCACGCGCAGGAAAAAGCTCTTGCCGCTTCCCGGTCTCCCGGTGACAAATTTGATCTTGCTTCCGCCTTCACATATGTATTCTTTCAGATAATGCTCTGTCCAGAAATCCGATAAAAACCGAATGCCTTTTGATGAACCGGTATAATTATCTATTACAGACATATCATTTCTCCTGTTCTCACTCATTCATAAAAACAGATCGTTGTCAGATACTGCTCTTTTCCATACTGATCCAGAATACGGATAGCCTTTCCGTTCTCTCTGCTCGGCCCGAACTGGAACTTTCTTCCGTCTTTTGTCTCCTGACGGCCTTCCGAATACAGAGAATACAGTCTGGCAAGGTCATATGCAAAGCTTTGTTCGTCATATTCTTTTTTAGAGCGGCTCATCGGAACCATCATTTTATAAATATTCTTCAGATAAATATCCGTTCCCGGCCGTTTTCCCATTTTCAACAGTGCCATGTCATATCCAAAGGCAAGCTCTTTTTCGAAAGAATCCGCATTGAACTTCACTTTGGAGAGCTTTTCCTGTCCTGCCTTGACCATCGCGGCAAAACCGGACGGGCGCATGCAGGCTACTTTTTTCCGATTCATGTAAAGGTCCTGGTTTTCCGCGTCGATCCTAACGCGATACGGGAACATTTCATAAACAGGGAAATCCCCTTTAACGTCGACACCGTTCTCTTCGCAGCTCTGCATCAGCTGTCTCGCAAAATCACCACTCTCAAAATATGCTTTTTCATCAAACGATCCCGCGATTTCTCTGAATTCTTCCAGCATGGTCTGAGAAGCACTCAGCATCTGTGACAGATTCTCAGCGTTTTTCCGCAGCATCTTTAAATCTCCGGACTCCGCGTTTTTAGCAATGTTATCCTCGGTTTTCTTTATATTCCTGATATTGTTTTTAAGCCTGGTTTCTACTTCCTTAAGCTGCGAATAGAGCTCCTCGTAATCCATTTTTTCACCTGTTCTTTCATAAA
>CACXFM010000119.1 GCA_902766955.1 uncultured Lachnospiraceae bacterium
GAGTGTCTGCGCAGGCTTTTGTCCGGGACAAGACCCGCTTATATCGGAATGATCGGGAGCAGAAGAAAAGTCGGAATCCTCTTTGCCATGCTCCGGGAAGAGGGATTTCCGGAGGAAGCCCTGAGCAGGGTGTGTGCGCCGGTCGGCCTGCCGATCGGCGGCGTCACGGCGGAGGAGATCGCCGTATCCGTCACGGCGCAGCTGATTGCCTACAGGCGCCTTCCGGAGCATGCGGAGGGCCGTGTGCGCAGCACCTCCGATCTCGAGCCGGAACTGATGGGGCGCCTGGCTGAAAGCAGGGGACCGTGGGCTGTCGCGACCATTATCAAAACAGAAGGCAGTACGCCCCGCTATGCGGGTGCCAAGATGGCGGTGGATCCGGACGGCAGGATCATCGGGACGATCGGGGGCGGTATGGCAGAAGGCGCCGTGATCCGCGAAGCCCGCGCTCTGGCGGGAAAAGGCCGCTTCCGCCTCTGTGCCTTTGACATGAGAGGGGAAAAGGCCGCGGAAGAGGGTATGGTCTGCGGCGGCATCATGCAGGTGCTGATCGAGGATCTGTGCTGAAAAAAACGGGCAGGAGAAGCGAACCTTCTCCTGCCCGTAAAGATGAACGGATTATTTTTTTGACCCGCGCACTTTTATTCAATCGTAATGTTTCTCGCGGTCTCGATTTCCGGCTTGTAGTCCACTTTCGGGACATTGATTTCGAGTACGCCGTTATCAAACTTTGCCTTGATGTCTTCCTGTTTGACGTCTTCGCCGACATAGAAGGTTCTGGTCAGGGTGCCGACATAGCGCTCGCGGCGGATGAAACGGCCCTGCTCTTCTTCTGTGTCATTGTTTTCCTCGCGCTTGCCCTCGATTGTCAGGTAGCCGTCCTTGAGGGACGCATTGACATCTTCCTTTTTGTAGCCCGGAAGCTCCAGAGACAGTTCATAGTGATCCTTGAATTCCTTCACATCGGCGCTCATCAGGCTGCTGCCCGTCGCGTGAAACAGGGACGGTGTGCGGGAACGGTCAAGTGCTGTATTGAAAAAATCATTTACAAAATTATCTGTGAATAAGCTCGGTACTAACATGGTAAATCCTCCTCTATTTTCATTTCTGTCTGATGATCTATGTGAAAAAGGACTTCGGCCGCCGTCAGATGTGTCAGCTTTTTGTCGCCGTCCTTTCCTTTGGTTTCGGCTCGCCTCTGTTCTTTATGCTACAAGTTATAGCACAGGCTGTTAGCACTGTCAAGAGGTGAGTGCTAATTTTTCAAATTTTTTTGTGCAGCATTTCTGCCGCACATGATCTTCAGTTAAGTGTTACGATCTTGCTGTCGAAAGGAGCCAGCTCGATCTTGTAGTGCTTCCCGTTTCTGTCTCCCTCAAATGTCCAGGGCGCATCCGCGATATTGAAGCCGATGAGAACGGTCTCGCCGTCGCAGGCCCGCTCGTATAGGAGCTGTTCGTTTCGCTCGCAGACATTTGTATAAGAACCGTACTGAAGCGCCCGGGAGGTCTTGCGGAAAGCGGCCAGGGCGGCGATATGCTCCATCAGTTCCTGATCGCCCGCCTCCATGGCTTCCTTTGTCATGGGCTTCCGCAGATCATAGTCCGCCTCCGCTCCCTGTCCTTTTCTGCCTTCCATGCCCCATTCGCTGCCGTAATAGACGGACGGAATGCCCGGCATGGTCATAAGCATGGTGTAGAGATTTTTAAGGGTTCTTTTGTCCGTGACCTGGCTCGCGATCCTGGGCTGGTCGTGGTTGTCCAGGAAATTGTAGAGATATTTTCCTTTGTACATGCCCCACTGCGGGTTGGTCTGACGGTTGATGCCGTAGGAGATCTCGAAATAGTTCTTGCTGTTGACGGAGGAGTACATGCCCTTCCAGCACTCATAGTTGGTGATGGAATCCAGGAGATCCGGCCCCATCATCTGGCAGTTGGCGCAGTTCATGAATTCGCCCATGAGCCAGAAGTCGGACCTGCGGGATTTTGTGTAATGATTGAGATCCCTGATAAAATCGGGATGCAGCACGTCCGCGGTGTCGAGACGGAGGCCGTCAATGCCGTAGTCGTCCATCCAGCTGCCGACCGCCTGAAGCAGGTAGTTTCTCACGTCCGGATTGCCGAGCTCCAGCTTGACCAGGTTCCAGTCGCCGCCCCAGGTGTTGTAGGTGCAGGGATCCCCGAGCGGGTTGCCCCAGCCGAAATTAAGGCCGCTGAACCACCAGCGGTAAGGCGAATCGTCTTTCTTTTCCACGACATCCCGGTAGGGGCCGAAGTTCCGGCCGACGTGGTTGAAGACGCCGTCGAGGACAATGCGGATGCCCGCTTTATGGAGGGCGTCAAAGACTTTTTTGAATTCTTCCTTCGTGCCCAGCCTTCTGTCGGGCGTGAAATAATCCGTCGTGTCGTAGCCGTGGCTTACGGATTCGAAAATGGGCCCGATATAGAGGGCGCCGATGCCGAGCTTCTTAAGATGCGGAATCCAGTCTTCCAGCTGGAGGATACGGCTTCCCGCGGAAGCGGCTCCCTCATTGCGCTTTGGCGCGTCAAATGCGCCGATCGGATAGATATGATAAAAGGTGACTTCATTAAACCATGCCATACGTTTCTTCTCCTTTGCGGATCTTCCGGCAGTGCCCGGATAATGAAATTCTATCATATCGGGAATCCGGAGGGATGTCAAAGATTACTTTGCCTTCCGGTTTTCCGTGCTTGCTTAAGTAAGTGCCAGAGGCTACAATTGAGTCACGGTTGAAAAGGGGAATGATTGTTATGAGACTGTTTAATTATGAAAACCGGTTCTTCCAGTTTATGGGCAGGATCGTGGATCTGGTGCTTCTGAATCTGCTGACGCTTCTTCTGTGCCTGCCGGTGATCACCGCGGGCGCCTCCTTAAGCGCGATGTATTACTGCAATCTCCGCTATATACGGGGGGAAGAGGGATATCTGCACACGATGTTCTTTTCGCAGTTCAAAAAGAATTTCAAGCCGGCTACCGTCATCTGGCTGGCGGAGCTTCTGCTGGGCCTGCTGATTTATGTAGATATCAATATCCTGCAGGCGGCGTCTGCCCAGCAGGCTATGGCGGGAATTGCGCGGCCGGTCCAGTATCTGCTGATCGCGTTTTCCGTGGTCGCACTTTTCATCATGCAGTATCTGCTGCCGCTCGTTTCGCGCTATGAGAATCCGCTGAAGCAGTATTTCAGGAATGCATTCCTGATCGCGGTCAGCTATTTCCCGAGAACGCTGCTGATGGCGGCCATACACATTGCGCTTGTGGTTGTGTTTATGATCTTCTGGGTCTACACGCTGCCGCTCTACGTGCTGATCGCGATTTCGGGCAGCGGGTATCTGGTGATGCTGCTCTGCCAGCCCATCTTTAAGAGAATTGAGGAAAACATGGGAACGGACGTACCGGGGGAGGAACCGCTTTGATTGCTCATCTGGAAGAAGAGAAGGAGAGCCTGATCGCCTCTATGAAGGCGGCCGGGACGCCTGACAAAATCAGGCCTGTGGCGGAACGCGCTCTGGACCGGGTGCTGCTGAAGAGCAGCGACGAGCTTCCGGACGGGAGACAGAAGGCGGCCGCGGGAGCCATGATCGGCGTGCTCAAGGCTTCGCTTCCGCTCTGCGACACGGTCGGAGAAGTGCGCGTCTGGCGCCGGGATGAAGGAGCGCGGGGGAAGAGCCGGGGAGGCATTTTTGCCTGCGCGGGAGCTCTGTGCCTGCTGGTGCCGCTTCTTGCGGCCTGCCTTCCTTCCGGGACGTTTCCGGAGCTGCATCCGGCTGTGAGCGTGATCTGTTCCGTCTGTGCAGCCGTATTGTTTTTTCTGGCGGGCAGAGAGAAGGGACATGTGCTGCCCGGGCGTTCCGCAGGAGGGACGGAGATGACGGAATGCGTGCCGGATGCGGAGCGCATTTACGGTGTCCTGCGGGCCTCAATTCTCACTGCGGACCAGAACCTGAAAGCCATCGCTTCGGAAGAAGCGTGGGCCGCGAGAAATTCCGCGGAAGAGACGGACTCTGTTCTCTCTCCGCAGGAAGTGCAGCTGTATTCGGACCTGCTGGAAGCGCTTTACAGCGGCGACGCGGAGTACGCCTTCGGGCGGCTTGAGGAGATCCGCTACTATCTGCACGGCAGGCAGGTTGAGGTCGTGGACTGTTCCGGTGAAAACGCGAAATACTTTGACCGGATGCCTTCCTCCGTCAGCGGCACGCTGCGGCCGGCACTGGTCAGCGGCGGCAAACTGCTTAAGAAGGGGCTGGCGTCAGCCTGATAAGGACAGCGGCAGGGAGAGAGTTTATGGAGTATTTTTTCGGTTTTGACCTGGGAGATGCGGAGAGCGCCATCTCAAAGCTCGGCAAGAGTGACGGGGCGGCGCCTGCCATCGTGCCGGTACATCATGAGAAAAGCTTTATTACGGCCTGCGCCGTCACGACGGACGGGCAGCTACTGATCGGCGAGAATGCCTGCTACGCGGCGGACGTCTCGCGGAGAAAGCTGCGCTTCAAGAGCCGCTTCCTCGAGGACCCCGGCTGCGCGGAGGATATCAGGAGCTTTGCCGCCGGCGTGCTCGGAGAACTGTACCTGCAGGGAGACCTGGTCCGGGGATCGGACGTGTGCTTTTATGTGGGCTGCCCCGCAGGGTGGGACAGGAACGCGCGGGAGTCCTACCGCGCGATTTTTGAGAAGACAGGTTATCCGCCGGTGCGGATCATTTCGGAATCGCGGGCGGCGCTCGTGAGCGCCTGCCAGTCCAGGCATCTGCAGATCGGCTATGACATTCTGGCGAAGCCGGTGCTGGTTGTGGATATCGGCTCCTCGACGACGGATTTTGCCTATATTATGGGCGGCCGGGAAGTGGAGATGCGGACCGCGGGCGAAGTGAAGCTGGGCGGCGGCATTATGGACGAGATTCTTCTGGAGGCGGCTCTTTCGGAATCGCCGGAGGAGAAGGAGCTCCGCAGAGTGTTCGCGGTCAGTGAGCCCTGGAGGACTTACTGTGAATTTGCCGCCAGGCGCCTCAAGGAGAAGTATTACGCGGATCCGGCTTACTGGCGGGATCATCCCTGTACGGAATCGATTCTGGTGCGTTACGACAGGCCCCTCCACCTGACCATCCGCATGGATGAAAAGATGGCCGGGACGCTGGTTTTGAAGGGATCGGACAGACTCGGCGGAAAATCCTTCCGGGAAGTCTTTATGGATTCGCTCCGCGATGTCAAGGCGAATATTACCGGCGGACAGCCCGAGCTCCTCTTCCTGACGGGCGGCGTCTCGAAGCTCCCCTGGATCAGGGACTGGTGCATGGAGACCTTCCCGGAGGCGGTGATCATCTGCGGCAACGAGCCCGAGTTTTCGGTGGCGAGAGGTCTGGCCTTCTCCGGCAGGATTGATGAAGAGCTGCGGGAATTCCGCGCGGATCTGGAGCAGCTGAAGGCCTCCCGCACGGTCGAAAAGATCGTGGGCAGGTATATCGACAGCCTCTACAGAAGCGCCGTGGATGTCCTCGTGTCGCCGCTCCTCGCCGAGGCGGCCCTCCCGGTCTTTAAAAAATGGCGGAACGGAGAGATCGAGAGGCTCAGCGATACGGATGCGGAGCTGCAGGCGTCGATTACGGCCTGGCTCAGGTCGGACAGGGCCAGGGAAATCCTCGTCGGACCGATCCAGATCTGGCTTCGGCGGATCGCAAATGATCTGGAGGAATACACACTTCCGATCTGCCTCCGCCACAATGTGCCGTACACGGCGCTCAGCCTGAACACCTACCTCAATGCCTCGGACCTCCAGATAGAGCTGGAGGCACGGAACATGTTCGCGGTGGAGGAGATCACGCTGATGATCGACAGCATTATCTCCATCCTCGTGGGACTGATCTGCGGAGGCACGGGCGTGGCCGTGATCGCGAGCGGGCCGGAGGGAATCGCGGCCGGCGCGCTTTTGTCGCTTCTCGTGCTCATACTCGGGAAAAAGAAGATGGAGTCGGCGCTCATGAACATGAACCTGCCCGGACCGGTCCGGAAAATGGTTCCGGTGAAGTCCATCGAGACCAGGCTCGAGATGCTGAGCGGAGAGGTGAAAAAGAATCTCTACAAGAACTTTGAAGAAGAGAAAAACGAGGAAATCACGCGGAGAATGGTGGACGAGATCTCTGTTCAGATCGAGGAATGCCTGACAAAAATGGCGGAGGTCGTGGAGATCCCGCTGGCATAAGAGAGGAATGGCATATGGCAAACGATAAAAGAGGCGCATTTGTGGTACTTGAGGGAATTGACGGGAGCGGAAAGGGAACGCAGATCCGGCTTCTGAAGCAGAGGATTGAAGCGGAAGGGTGCCCTGTCTGCTGCGCCGCGGAGCCGAATGACTCGCCTTTCGGCGCTATGATTCATCAGATCATGACGGGACGCATCCGGACGACAAATGATGTCATCGCGGCCCTTTTTGTGGCGGACCGGCTGGACCACATACAGAATGATACGAACGGACTTCTGAAGTATCTGAACAGCGGCATCAATGTGCTGGAGGACCGGTACTATTTTTCCTCCTACGCCTACCAGAGCGTGGACCTGCCCATGGACTGGATCATGCAGGCCAACGCGCCGTGCGAGAAGCTGCTCCGCGCGGACATGACGCTTTTCATAGATGTTCCGCCCGAGACGGCCATCGGCAGGATTGAACAGAACCGCATGTCGAAGGAGCTCTTTGAGGAGAAAGACAGGCTGGCCCGGACAAGGGAGCGGTATTTCGAGGCGTTTGAGAAGCGCAGGGACACGGAAAACGTGGTGATCATAGACGGAGAGGGAGAGGTCGCGGAGATCGCGGAGAAGATCTGGAAAGCGGCAAAGCATCTGTTTTTGAACGAAAAATAAAAGAACGGGCAGACGAAATGCGTGAAAAGCAATACGCATCGTCTGCCCGTTTTTTTCAGTTTTGTGCTCCGAACAGGGCGGCCCCGATGGCCCCGATCAGGTCCGGATATTCGGCGATCGAGAGCGGCTCGCCCAGACGCGACGAGATCTCCTGCGCCACGCCTTTATTGCGCGCGACGCCGCCCGTCATCATATACGGTCCGCTTCCGCGGACGCGCTTCACCATGCCGCAGGTCCGGCCCGCCACCGATTTGTTCAGCGCGTGCACGATGTCCGAGGGCGCCGTATTTTCGGCGATGAGAGAGACGACTTCCGATTCGGCGAACACGGTGCAGGTCGAGGAAATCGTCAGATCTTTTTTCCATGTCAGGCCCAGGCGGCTCATGGAGGACAGGTCCGTCTCCAGTGTGTGGGCCATCATCTCGAGGAAGCGGCCGGTGCCGGCCGCACACTTGTCGTTCATGACGAAATTCATGACATTCCCGTCCTCGTCCAGGCAGATGACCTTGCTGTCCTGGCCGCCGATGTCAATGACGCAGCGGGCGTCGGGATCGGCGTAGTGGGCGCCCTTCGCGTGGCAGGAAATCTCCGTCTTGGTGCTATCGGCGAAGGTGATGAACTCCCGTCCGTAGCCCGTGGCGGTGACGCTGCGGATTCGCGCGGCGTTTCTGCCCAGCTGCTGGCGCACGTCTTCATATGCGCGCTCCGCCGCGCTGCCGGCTCTGGCGCCAGTGCGCACGATGGAAGAAGCCAGGAGCCGCCCGTCGCGGCTGATGGCCGCGACATTGGTCGAGGTGGAACCGGAATCGATGCCGACAAAGATATCTTCCGCGCTGTCCGCGCTGTTGGAGGCGCGGGAAATCGTCCCGTCGGAGTCCGGCAGCGTTTTGCCGGACGGGCAGAGACTCTCGGCGAAGGCCTTCATTCTCGTGTCCAGCTGTCCCTCGCTCTGGGACGTATAGTCGGTCTCGATCTTGAGAACCGGCAGTTCGGTGAGTCTGCGGATATCCGCGTACTCGTAGGAATAATAATCGCAGAACTTCACGGAGTGATAGACGACGCCCTTCAGGCTTTTGCGGCGCAGCAGTTCATTGCGGGGCGAGACGTCCTCCATGCGGGTGCAGGGGATCTGGTTGAGCAGGGCTTCCGCATAGGCCCGCATGAGCGCGCGGTCATCCATCAGCCAGGTTTCCCCGGACCTGTCCGCCGAAGGGTCTCCTTCACATCCGTCACAACTCCGCTTGAAGGCCTCCGCCGGCGGCTGCGGCATGGAGCGCAGCCCTCCGCAGGTCAGATCGATGACGGGCAGGGGCATGATGTCCCGGATCCGCGCCCTGAGCTCGTTGCTGACGCGGGCCCCCATGATGGCGATAAAGTCGCCCCGCTCGCTGAAGACCTCCCATTCATCGGCCTGCTTTTTCCATGATTCCAGGAAACGCTGCCTGTCGAAGGTGTGTCCCGAAGAGGCCTCATACCTGCCGCGGAAGCGGATCAGCTCCTCCGTATAGCTGTCGATCGCGTGGCCGTAGGCATTGTGGGGCAGGTCCAGCATCTCCATGGAAGCGAGCCTGCTCTTAAGCTGCGGATCCTCTTTGACCGTGTCATAGACTCTTCTGACGGAATCGCAGCAGTTCGTGAGCAGAAGATCCGTCCCGGCGGCATCTCCTGCCAGACATTCCTCCAGGAGGATTTTGGCGTGATTGCAGACCGAGCTGTGAATCAGCGCATCGGCGTGGCGGAAATCCCGGACATCCCTGTTGGGTTCCATCAGATCCGCGCCCATGGCCGTAAGAAGTTCAAGTGGTGTATATTTGCACAGATAAGTTATCATGGATGCCTCCCCGTTTCAGGAAACCGTAAGCTGTTCAATAAAGGCGTTGGCCCGGGTCACGATCTGTTCCGCTCCACCGTTGGCGCGGTCACATCCGTCGCCGTCGAGGACCAGAGTCGGGTAGCCCTCCGCTTCGAGGACGCGCTTGGCCGTCATGGCCAGCCCCTGGGTCTGCTTGCAGCCCCACTGGCAGAAAATGACGACTCCGTCGGCTTCCTGGCTTCTGCACAATTCCAGCGCGCCCTGGATTCTCCGTATGCCGGGGCCGTTGAACGTGTCATAGACGAGGCGCCTCGCCATGCTCTCGTAGGGCTCGTCCGGATTCATCGGCAGAAGCGCGCTGCAGGCCAGATCGCAGGCGGCGATTTCAATCGTGTCATTCTGCTCGCCCTGGAAGAGCGTCTTGATGGATTCCTGCCAGTTCGGCAGCACGTGCATCCAGACGATCCTCTTTTCGCTGCCTCTCGGGGCGGCTTTTTCGGCGTCTTTGAGGAGCATCCGTGAATACTTGAGGCCCTCCTCGCTGCCCAGATACAGGTGGTTGCAGACGATATGCAGCATTTCCGGCGTCAGGCTTTCTGTGAAATGCACCTGCTTCCGGCGCTTTAAGTACTTGCGGAAGTTTTTGATCTGTTCGCCGCTTCTCGCGACGCACTCGCGCAGGCGGTCCGGATCCAGCTTTCTGCCGGAAGCTTCCTCCGCGACGCGGGCGGTGGCGCGGAGCTGGTTGGCCACATAGTGGACGGCCTCTTCGTCGATTTTGTAGGGGACGTCGACCAGGGCGTGGGGCACCTTCCACAGTTCGGCCAGGCGGCGGAAAGTCAGCTGGTTGGCGTCGCAGGCCAGCGTGGTATTGGCGATCATGGCCGGTTTTTTGAGAATGCCGCTGTCGGCCATGCCGGACAGGACCTTGTGGAAGGAACAGCAGGTCTCCGACGCGCCGTTATCCTGCGCGGTCTCGATAAACACGCGCTCGCAGGCCGTATTGACGACATAAGTGGCCAGGACTTCCGGAGCCGTGATGGGCATGTCAAGCGCGCAGAAAATCTCCGACGGCATGAAAATATTGACGACCGCGGAGGCGGAAGGATCCCGCAGCATGCCGGACAGAAGCCGTGCGGTGTAAGACTGCAGGTATTCGCGCGAGCGAGTGCGGCGCTTTGACGGGAACAGGCCGGCCTGCGCGCTGACGGCGCCGTATGCCGTGGAAAGCAGACGGGCTGCGCGGTCCGGGTGGTCGGGAAGCTGCCGCTCAATCATGCGGCCGAGCTTTTCTATTGTATCATTCATAAGTCAATTTCTCCCAAAAACAGATGCGCATAACGGGGATTCAGGCCCCGGTCAACTATTATATAAATTCGCGGATGAAAATGCAACGAGCCGCTTCGTGCGTGCGGCTCGCTGCTCCCTGACGCTCCCCCGCGCGGCTCGCTGCTCCCTGACGTTCCCCCGCGCGGCCTGTGCGCTCCGGCGATCAGTGAATGCTTTCATAAACCGCTTAAGAAAGCGGTAAAACAGGCGCTTTGCCTGAAAACGCCTTCCGCATCTTGTGAATCTTTCCGGGATTGTCCGCGCGGGCCGTTTTCGTGTATATTGATGGCACGGAACTTCCGTCCGGGAAGTGCCGCACCCGTTCTTTTCTTCGTCGGATCAATTCCGGTCCGGCTTACCCTTACACCTCAATCCATTCATATGTCCACCCGGAGGAATCACCATGTCAGATTCTGTGCGGCTCAGTATCCTTATGTTCACCTCCTCATCAATGATCTGTGACCTTGCTCTCGAGAAGATTCCGAACATTCTGGTTCTCTCCGGCTTTTTTGCGGGTGCGGCACTGCAGTTTCCGGTTTTCCGCTGGAGTTGTATGATCTCTGCCCTGGCGGGGGCTTTTCTGCCTCTTGCGGCGGGCGGCGTCCTGTGGAAGTTCGGCATGATCGGCGCGGGTGACGTCAAGCTCCTCGCCGCGGCGGGATTTATGACCGGGTATCCCGGCATCCTGTCGCTCATTAAGTTGAGCGTGCTCTGCGGCGGGTGCATTTCCGCGGCACTTATGCTGTCCGTGACGGGAATCCGGCCGAGACTGCGGTATTTTATCAACTATATGCGGACGCTCTGTGTGTCGGGCGGGGCCGGGAGCTACAGAGCGGCGGAGGCGCGCAGGCCGGAGCATTTCCACTTTGCCGTGCCCGTCTTTATGGCGGCGGCTCTGTATGCGGCCGGTCTGCAGTGCTGATGAAGGAGGATTTGATCAATGAAAAGGCAGGTGCTTGCTCTCCTCGATTCGGAAGAGGGGTATGCGGTCAGTTTCATGGAATACGTCAACCGGCAGAACAGGGCGCCCTTCGAAGTCAGGGCTTTTACGGAAGAGGGGCAGCTGAGGGAGTACCTCCTGCGGGGCAGGGCCGAGATCCTTCTGATCGCGGACCGCGATTTCCGCGGCGAGATGACAGACTGGTCGTCCGCCTGCGTGATCCGGCTCACGGAAGAGAACCGGGCCGGGGACGGGATGTGTGTCTTCAAGTATCAGGCGGCCCCCGACGTACTCCGCGAAGCCATGGAGATCTACGGAACGGCTCCGGGAGAAGGCGGGACGCGGATACTCAAGCAGCGGGTCCGCGTGACCGGCGTGTTTTCGCCGGTGGGCCGGTGCATGAAGACGGCCTTTTCGATGGCGCTCGGGCAGCGCCTGGCCGAGAAGAAACCGACGGTGCTTCTGAACTTTGAAGCCTGTCCGGGGTTTGATGAAATCATGCATACGGAATACGGGCAGACGCTGAGCGACGCTCTCTACTATATCCGCGCGGATGAACCCCGTGCGCCGGAGCGGATCCTGCCCATGCTGCAGAAGATCGGCAGTATGGACTACCTGCCGCCCGCATCCTCCCCTGCGGAACTCTGCCAGATTCCGGGGGAGGACTGGGATAAGCTCATCAGCCTGTTTGTGAGAGATTCTCCCTATGAGGCGGTCGTGATCGATTACGGGATCCTGCCGCTTCTCGATCCGTCGCTCCTTCTCGACAGTGACCTGATCTATATGCCCCAGCGCACCGATTATGTCGCCAGGGCCAAGGTGAGGAGTTTCTTCGGACGGAGGATCTCACATGAAGAGGGCGCCCTCACGGCGGGGGAGCGTCTCGGAGAGCGCATTCGACGGATCAGCATCAGCGAGAGCAGCCTGCCCATGTCGGGGGACAGGTGGTTTGAGAACCTGCCTTACTCGGGACTGGGGAATTTTGCGGAAGAATGTATCGCGAGGGACGGCCTGTGAGGGAGACGGCGAAAAGCAGAGGAAAACGCGCGCAGCCCGCGGAGACGGAGCGGTTCAGGAACCTGCGCGCACAGCTTATGGAAATGCTTGAGCTCCGGAGCGATGCCGGAGACGATGAGATCCGGGAGATGATCCACACGCTGGTTCTCCGGGGGACAAGATCCGCGGGGATTTCCGTCGCGGAGCAGGTGGAGCTGTCGGAGAAGCTGTTTTCTTCCGTGCGCGGACTGGATATTCTGCAGGAACTCATCGATGACCCGGGCGTCACGGAGATCATGGTGAACGGCCCGGACTGTATTTTCATCGAGCGCGGGGGGCAGATCAGCCGCCTTCCCAGGCGCTTTGAATCCGCGGAGAAGCTTCTGGACCTGATCGTCCGCATCGTCGGGCAGAATAACCGGGTCCTGAACGAGCAGAATCCGATTGCCGATGCGAGGCTGCCGGACGGGAGCCGTGTCAATGCCGTGACGGCCCCCGCCGCCATAGGCGGTCCCATCCTGACGATCCGGAAGTTTCCGGAGCGGCCGATCGGCATGGAGGAACTGATTATGCGGAACAGCATCACGGCGGAGGCGGCCCGTGATCTCGAGCGGTATGTGAAGGCGGGGTATTCCGTGATCATCGGAGGCGGAACCTCGGCCGGCAAAACCACCTTTCTGAACGCGCTCTCCAACTATGTGCCCCGGGGAGAGCGGCTGATTACGATCGAGGACAATGCCGAGCTGCAGATCCAGGGCTGCGAAAACCTGGTGCGGTTGGAGGCGAAGAGCGCCAACATGGAGGGAAATAAGGAGATTACGATCCGCGATCTGATCCGCTCGGCCCTCCGCATGAGGCCGGACCGCATCATCGTCGGCGAGGTGCGCTCGGGCGAAGCCGCGGACCTGCTGCAGGCACTGAACACGGGGCATGACGGCTCCATGAGCACGATTCACGCGAATTCGGCGGAGGATGTCCTCATTCGGCTGGAAACGCTCTGCATGATGGCCCTGCCGATTCCTCTGCATGCCGTCAGAAGACAGATCCTCTCCGGCGTGGATCTGGTGGTCCATCTCGGGAGACTCCGGGACAGAAGCCGGAGAGTGCTCGAGATCGCCGAGCTGGAGGGCATGAAGGACGGCGGGATCCTGACCAACTGCCTGTACCGCTTCAGCGATGAGAGACAGGAGCTTGTCCGGACGGGAGAACTGAAGCACACGCTGAAACTGGTGAGGAACGGCGGATGAGGGATTATCATAAATGGAATTACACCGGAAAAGAGCTTTTAAAGGAGACCGGGATTTTTGCGGCGCTTGCGGCGGCCTGCGCCTGGCTTTTCTATAACAGGGCCGCCGCGTGTGCGGTTCTCGCGGTGCTGCTTGTGCCCTGGCTCCGCCTGCGCGGGAAGCAGAAGGCGGAGGAGCGGCGGAAGCAGATGGTGAAGGACTTCCGGGACGCCCTCAATTCCATGGCCGTTTCTCTGCGCGCGGGCAGGGCCGTGGAATATGCCTTCGCCGACGCAGCGGCCGATCTGGCCGCCATCAAAGGAAAAGGGAGCGACGGCTGTCTCGCGGAAGAGTTCGGGTACATGGTCCGGCAGATCCGGATGTCGGCCGCACCGGAGCAGCTGCTGAGTGATCTGGCCGGCAGGTCCGGATCGGAGGAAATCGAAGATTTTGCCGCGGTGTTCGGGGCGGCCAGGCGGTCGGGAGGAAACATGGCGGCGATCATCCGCAATGCCGCGGAAAATATAGAGGGCAGGATCGACGTCGAGACGGAGATCGAGGCCTCTCTCGCGTCAAAGAAACTGGAGCAGCGCATCATGAGCGCCATGCCCGCCGCCATGATTTTCTATATGCGGGTCTCGTCGCCCGGTTTTCTGGATGTGCTGTACGGAAATCCCGCCGGCGTCCTCATGATGACGGTTCTGCTTGCCGCCTACGCGGCTTCCGTTCTCTGGGGCATGCATATCGTCAATATCGAAGTCTGAAAGTGAGGGTCCGCAGAGGCCGGATGCCCTCTTGAACCATGAAATTTGAAGAAGGATTACCGGCGTGTTATACTTCCTGTAACGGGAGGTGCACTTGAGATGGAGACGGATGTGATGACCGATAAGCAGTTTATCAAAATCCTGAAGATGGTCGGGATGATACTTGACGGTTGTGAAAATCTTGACGAGGCAAAAAGGAAAATCAGAGAACTTTCGGAAGACCGGGAAATAGCGGAATCTTCCGGGGATGGAAAAACGGATCATGTTGTCAATCACTGATAAAAGGGCTGCCGCGGCAGCCCTTTTATCACCGGATCTTTTGAGGAGGATAGATATTGAAATATGCGGCATATGGCCTGATCCCTGCCATCTATCTGATCATGTTCGCTTTTTCGGGCGGCCTGTTCCGGACATCGGCGGAGAGAATTCTCCGCCTGTTTCCCAAAGCCGCGGGACTCGTCAGCCCGGACGTGCTCTCCCGCGCCCTGATGATTCTCCTGGCGGCAGATCTGTTCGCGTGTGCGGCTGTCAGAATGGATGAACTGAGCGACACGGTCTCCCGGGGCTATCTGATGCGGGGCGATGTCGGAGAGGGAGAGCGGACGGAGGAAGTGGTGCTGGAAGCCGGCGGGGAAGAGACGTCCGTCGTTCTGGCTCTGCCGGAGAGACAGATGACCAGGGAGGAGCGGCTGGATGCGCTTGCCCGGACCGCGGAAGCTCTGCCGGACAGAGTCTTTAAAGACTGTTCCAAAAATCAACAGGGGTTTTACGAGGTGAGAGAGGCTCTTGTCCTGCCGGAGAAGGGAGAGAGCGGTGCGGTCAGCCTCCTGTGGATGACGGAGAAGCCGGACATACTGGACTGGGACGGAAGTACGGGGCGGCATATCCCCGAAACAGGAGAAGAGGTGACTCTGACGGTCCTTCTGAGCTGCGGCGATGAAACCAGGGAGGAAACTTATCATGTGCTGGTGCTGCCGCAGGTCATGAGCCGCGGAGAAGCGCTGCGCCGGGAAGCCGAAGAAACCGTGGAGAGTGAAAACGACGCCTCGGCGCTGAAGGTGATCCTGCCGGAGGAAGTCGGAGGGGAGGCGGCCGTATGGTCTGCCGCTGATTCGCGGAAGGGCGTGACGCTGCTCATGACGGGCGCTCTGGCAGCGGTGCTTTATATTTACGCGATGATCAGGAGGAAAGAAGATGCCGCCGAGATGCGCCGGAAAGAACTGGTCCGGAATTATCCGGGGATCGTGAGCAAGCTCGTGCTGCTCACATCGGCGGGACTGAGCATCCGCAGATCTATGGAGAGGATCGCGGCGGATTACGGCAGGTGGAGAGAGCGGGGCGTCAGCGAAAAGCCGGGATACGAAGAGATCGTCAGGACCTGCCGCGAGCTGAAGAACGGCGTGCCGGAGACGGAGGCTTACAGGAATCTCGGAAGAAGGGCCGGCGTGAGGGAGTACCGCTCCTTCGCCGCGGTCATCTCGCAGAATCTGCGAAAGGGCGGTGCCGAGATGACGGAGATCCTCACGAGGATGGCCGAAGAGGCCCAGGAGGAGCGGAAGAAGCAGGCCAGGATCCGCGGAGATGAAGCGGGAACGAAACTTCTTCTGCCCATGCTTGTCATGCTCGTCCTCGTCATGGCCATCCTGATGGTGCCGGCTTTTATCGCATTCTTCTGAAAGTTCTCCCCCCGGCCTTTCTCTATGCTATAATAGAATGGCATAAGTAAGGAAGGACGTTTTAAGCCGATCTGGACAGCTGTGCCGGATTGGGAAGGGAGGAGCAGCCATGCCTGAAAGGCCGAGAGGACGTGAGCGCGGAGAGATTAAATCCGGCAGCGGTGTGAATATCAAAGGACAGGGGCTCGGAACGGGCCCGAAGGGTTCAAAGGACGGATATGCGGGACGCCCGTCAGGGGCGGGCCCCGGGGGCGGTTCAAGGCCGTCCGGTTCATCTGGCGGCAGAAACGGCGGCTCGATGGGCGGCGGAAATATGAGACGGTCGGGACGGGGCGGCAGTCCGTTCATTCTCCTGATCATTCTGGCGGCCGCGGTCCTGGGCGGCGGCGGAACCGGAATTTTGAACCTCCTGAACGGTTCCGGGGGCGGTTCGGTCCAGCAGGCGCAGGATTCCCCGTATCAGCAGACATACGGGACCGGACATTATGCGGCACCTCAGACGGAGACGCCGGCCGCCAATCAGGCCGACGAGGACAAAGTCAGCCTGTATGATTACATCAACGAGATGTTCGGGGGCGACCCGTACACCTATACGGAAGAAGCCGATACCGTGACGGAGGAGACCGGGACGGACGGCGGCGAGGGAACCCTGAATACGGAGGTTGCCTCGGGTGCCCGCGCAAAGCGGACCAAAATAAAGGGTAACGGGAAAGATACCGTGACCGTGATGGTGTATATGTGCGGCACCGACCTGGAATCCAGAAACGGCATGGCGACGTCGGATCTTCAGGAGATGGCCTCTGCCAATCTCGGGAATATCAACGTGATCGTTTATACCGGCGGCTGCCTGAGCTGGAGAAATAACATCGTCAGCAGCAAGGTGAACCAGATCTATCAGGTTCAGAACGGCGGCCTCAAGTGCCTGAGCTCCAATGCGGGGACCGGCGCGATGACGGATCCGGAGACACTCGCCTCCTTCATCAAATGGTGCGCGAAGAACTATCCGGCCAACCGCAACGAACTGATTTTCTGGGATCACGGCGGCGGCTCCGTGAGCGGCTACGGCTACGATGAAAAGAACAAGCGGAGCGGCTCCATGACGCTGGGGGGCATCAGCAAGGCTCTCAAAAGCGGCGGTGTGACCTTCGATATGATCGGCTTCGACACATGCCTGATGGCGACTGCCGAGAACGCACTGATGCTGGACAGCTACGGTGATTATATGGTGGCCTCGGAGGAATCCGAGCCGGGTGTCGGCTGGTACTATACGGACTGGCTCACCCAGTTTGCGTCCGATCCTTCGGTATCCACGACCGAAATCGGCAAGAGGATCTGTGATGACTTCGTGAAGGTCTGTGCCAGAAAATGCCCGGGCCAGCAGACGACGCTGTCCGTGATCGACCTCGCGGAATTTGCCGCGACCGTGCCTGCTGAACTGAGCACGTTCTCGGATTCGATTACGGCACTGATCGCCGACAAGAAGTACTCTCAGGTCTCGAACGCCAGAAACAGGACGAGAGAGTTTGCGTCCAGCTCCAGAATCGATCAGGTTGACCTGATCGACCTGGCCAGCAATATGGGCAACGAAGAGGGGAAGCGCCTGATCAAGGCCCTGCAGGGCGCCATCAAATATAATGTGACGAATTATATTTCAAATGCGTCGGGCGTCTCCATCTACTTCCCCTACAAATCAGCCGGGATCGTCGATTCGGCGGTCAGCACCTACAACCAGATCGGCATGAATGCGAGCTATATCAAGGCGGTGCAGGCTTTCGCGTCGGTGGAAGCGGCCGGCCAGGCGGCTTCCGGCGGCTACGGGTCTCCGCTGGGATCCCTGTTCGGATTCGGCAATTACGCCGGATCAAGCAGCGGTTCCGGGTATGGCTCGGGATACGGGACGGATTACAGTTCCGGGTACGGATCACAGTACACACAGAATAATCCCTACGCGCAGTACGGCTCCACCGGGGCAACGTCCGACCTGATCGGCGAGCTCCTCGGCAGTTTCTTCGGCGGGGATTACAGCTCGCTCGGATTTGGCAGAAGCACCCCGTCGTTCGTCAAAGAAAACGTGCTGAGCGAGGAGGAGACTGTCTCCTATATCAAAGACAATTTCTTTGACGGCAGCCAGCTCTACTGGGAGGACGACGAGAACGGGCAGAAGGTCATGTCTCTCTCCGACGAGCAGTGGCAGATGGTCCACGAGCTGGATGAGAACCTCTGGTATGATGACGGGGAACGCTATGTGGACCTGGGTCTTGACAACGTGTATTCCTTCGATAAGGACGGGAGGCTCGTCGCCGACACGAGCAAGGCGTGGCTCGGCGTTGACGGCCAGGTCGTCGCTTATTACCACGAGAGCACGTTTGACGACGGGACAAATTACAGGATCACCGGGTATATCCCCTGCCTCCTGAACGGAAACGACGCCCAGCTGATGGTGGTGTTTGACAACGGAACGCCGGACGGCTATATCGCAGGCGTGCGCTCCGTCTACAAAGAAGGTGAGACGGAGACGGCGGCCAAAACCCTCAGCGGCCTGACGAAGGGCGACGAGATCCAGTTCGTGGCAGACTGCTATGATTATGACGGCGTCTATGAAGACAGCTACCGCATGGGCGATCCCATCACATACGACGGCGATCTGGAGCTCATGAATGTGGAGGTCGGAGACGGAAAGGCGCAGGTGACATACCGCTTTACGGATATTTACGACAGAGCGTACTGGTCTGCAAAGATTGTTTTATAAAAAGAGATAAAAACTGCGGTCAGGCGATGCTCTGGCTGCAGTTTTTGTGTAGATGCTGTGAATATTCGGAGAGAACAGGGTTCTTTTTCGGGGGAATGTGATATAATTGGAACGCGAAGCGCATGTGTGATTTGAAAATGAGAACATATGAAAGGGGAGCGCTTCATTGCGGAGGGGATATATGTACGGAAAAGGATATAAGAGAATTCTTGCATATCTGCTTTCAGCCGGACTGACCGTATCTGCCATGTTCGGCAGCATGCCGGCCTATGCGGAGAGTTCGGAGACGGTTGCCATGGAAGCCTCGGCTGCCGAAGCGGAAGCAGATGCCGCCAGCAGTACTGAAGGGGACGGCAGCGATTACGTGGAAGAAGGCGGCAGTGACTACGTAGAAGAGGGTGGCAGCGACTACTCGGAAGAAGGCGGCAGTGACTACTCGGAAGAGGGTGGCAGTGACTATTCGGAAGAGGGCGGCAGCGACTACTCGGAAGAGGGCGGCAGCGATTACTCGGAAGAAGGCGGCAGCGACTACTCGGAAGAGGGCGGCAGCGACTATTCGGATGACGGCGGCAGCAGTTATACGGATGACAGCAGCACGCCCGCCGAAGACGATTCGGATAACGGCGGCAGTGAGGAAGATTACGGCGAGCAGAACGGCAGCGGTGAGAATCCGGAATCTGCGGCGGCTTCTTCTGCTGCGCCTGCCCCGGAATCAGAGACGGCACCTGCAGCGGAGTCCCAGACGGTATCTTCCGCGGCAGAGTCCCAGACGGCAAGTTCGGCGGTGAGCTCGGCACCGAGTTCAGCCGCATCGATCATTCCGCCGGTACTGAGCGCCAATTTAACCTCTCCGGTGAAAGCGGAGGCCTCTGAGCTGGTTTCTCTTGAATCACTCCTCGGAGATCTCAGGAACTTCGGAATCGTTGCGGGGCGGATCGAATTCTCCGACGCCGCACAGAGAACGAATTTTGCGGCCGGAAGCATTTCCGGAAATGCAGTCATCCGGGCCGATCTGGCCGGCGGCACAGAGCTGGTATACATGGCCGGCAGTGTGGACGGAGGAAGCATCTCCGTCTCGGAAGAGAGCACGGCGGGGAGCGACTTCATCATGACGGAGTCCGGTCTGGGCGCCGTAAACGCGGCCGGAGATTCGGAAAATGTGAAATTCATTCCGACGAACGGCGACGCGATCTCACAGCAGATTGAAGTTTATAAAGGAAAAATCGCGGAGATTTCCCGCAGTCTTTCGGGACATGCGGCGGCCGTGCTGACCGATGCCGGTGCGAATTCGTCCGGTACTGTTTCGGCGGAGGTGCTGGCAGCGGCCACGGCCGCGACAGCGGATGCCGCTTCACAGGCAGCCGAGGGAACCGCCAAAAAGCCGGATCTTGTGATCGATACGACCGGGATCGCCGATTCGAAGACCATCTATGTCAACGGCGATGCCGTGGCAGGCCGGATCGCAGGCGGCGAACTGAAGATCAGAAAACGCGCGGAGCAGACCATTGTCATCAGCCTGACCGGATCAGACGTGGCAATCGGTTCCTATGAGATGACGGCCGGTTCGGATTCGGGTGCTTCCGCCCCGTGTTCTTCATATGCAAATTTCCTTCGCAAGCATGCGGCGGGCAACCGGAGCGCCGTCATCTGGAACCTTCCCAATGCGCATAACGTGCGCCTGTCCGGCACGGCCGGCGTGGTGGTGGCTCCTTATGCCAGTGTGACACTGACGAGCCCGGACGGAGCCGGCAGTCTCTCCGGAGATTCGGCTGAAGCCTACGGCAGCAGCGGTTTCCTTCTGGCCGGCGGCACGGTGAAGGCCGTGGCTGCATGGCATATGCTGAATGAGAA
>CACXFM010000120.1 GCA_902766955.1 uncultured Lachnospiraceae bacterium
ATTGCCAACACTTCGATCGAGAAGGAGATTCCGGTGGATGCGACGCTTACCGGAATTCAGGCAGGCAATGTGTGCGCAAGAATTCTCTGCAACAAGATGGATGCCAAGAATACATTTGATGAACCGAATGCAGTGGAATCCGTGCCGTTTGACGGTGTGGAGAAGACGGACAAGGGACTTGCCTTTACCCTTCCGGCCTGCAGCGTTCTGCAGATCATCGTAGAGGAAGCATGACGGGCGGGGAGCCGAAGCGCTTCTGCCGTAAATGTCTGCTTAGTGACATGCCCGAGGATGAATATTTCAGGGACCTCAGATCGTACATCGAAAGGATTGACGAGGCCCTGAAAGTACCCTCTGATATTTATGAGAGCCGGTTAGCAAAATGCCGGGAATGCGAGCAGCTCATATCCGGTATGTGCCGGATATGCGGCTGCTTTGTTGAACTCAGGGCGGTTATGCGAAAAAACAGCTGCCCGGCGGTGCACCCCATGTGGGAAAAAGAGCCGGCTGTTACAGCGTGGCAGGAGGACTATTGATGAATAAAAGTAAAATAATTGCGGGAGCGGCAGCTTTCTTTTTTCTGGCAGCCCCTGCGGCATATGCTGAGGAACCCGTGCATGTATCGGTCCATGACCCGTCTGTGATTCAGACGGAGGACGGCACCTGGTATGTGCTTGGTTCACACACGGCTTCCGCGAAATCGGAAGACGGCATAACATGGACACAGCTGAACAGTGACTACAAAAACAGCAAGGATGCTCCGTTCTACGGCAATCTTGAAGAGAACCTTGCCCGTCCTTTTGAGTGGGCCGGTTTTGACGACGGAGACTGCGCCGGGGGAGGATTTGCGGTATGGGCCCCGGATATCATCTGGAATCCCGGGTATGAGTGGGAGGACGGAAGCAAGGGTGCCTACATGCTGTATGTGTGTACTTCGTCCACCTGGCGCAGGTCGTGCATATGCTATCTGGTGTCCCATGAAATAGAAGGGACTTACACCTATGTGGATACGCTTGTCTACTCGGGATTTACCGAGAACGGGGAGCCGGATGGGAAGAGTGTGAGAGATACACGCTGGGACAACGACTATCTCAATCTCAATGCGCTGATCGAGAAAGGCTCTGCTAACGGCGGGATCGACGAGGTGAGCGACAAATGGTTTACCGGAAGCGGCGACTGGGACAATACCTACGGACCGAATGCGATCGACCCGAACCTCTTTTTTGACGCTGCGGGAGACAAAATGTATATGTCCTACGGCTCATGGTCGGGCGGCATCTACCTTCTGGAGCTCGATCCCGCGACCGGCGAGGCGATCTATCCCGGCGTGGACGGTGTAGATGAAGTGTCCGGAAACTATATCGACCGCTACTTTGGTGTACATCTGGCGGGCGGCATGCATGCATCGGGCGAAGGTCCGTACATTCAGTATGATCCCGAAGCAGGGTATTATTTTATGTATGTGACATACGGCGGACTTGCAGCAGAGGGCGGCTATAACATGCGCCTGTTCCGCTCCGAAAATCCGACCGGTCCGTATCTGGATGCCGCAGGGAACAATGCTGCGGACAATGCGGAGAAGCTCGACAATTACGGCATCAAGCTGATCGGAAACTACAGTCTGTTTAATCAGATCGGAAAGAGAGCTGCCGGACACAACTCGCAGCTGATCGACGCGGACGGCGGACGTTACCTTGTGTACCATCAGAGATTCGACATCGAGCCGCAGCTTGAGGCCCACGAGGTCCGCGTGCATCAGCAGTTCCTTAATGAGGACAGCTGGCCCGTGACCGCGGTCTACGAATATCGCGGCGAGATGCCCGAGAATTACGGCGCCGAGGCCGAGGCGGGTTCTTACGAGTTTATCAACCACGGCACAGCCACGGACGGAGAGATGATCGAGACAACACTCCTCACTCTGGAGCCCGACGGGACACTTTCCGGCGCACTCGCCGGAACCTGGGAGAGCAAGGATTCGGGCCGCGGCTACGACTATCTGACGATCACGACCGAAGAGGGCCCTGTTTACAAAGGCTATTTCTTCCGCCAGCATAAAGAAAACGCTGAAGAAGAGGACGTGATGACCTTCACCGCCATCGGCGACGACAACACAAGTATCTGGGGCAGCGGAATCGACATGGAAGACAGCGAGGGCCTTGTGGAAATCGCCGCCGAACTCGTGTCAAACATGGTCCCCGCCGGCACAAGAGAGAGCCTTGAGCTCCCGACCGAGCTGATGGGCTGTACAATAAAATGGACCTCGGATAATCCCGAGATCCTGTCCGAAACCGGCGAAGTGAATCCACCCACCGAAAAAACAAAAGTGAATCTGACAGCAGAGATCACACGTGAAGAGTCTTCCGTAACGAAGGAGTTTACGGTGAAGGTGCTGGCGGCGAAGAAGTGAAACAGGGGACG
>CACXFM010000121.1 GCA_902766955.1 uncultured Lachnospiraceae bacterium
AATCGGGGTATTCGGAGAGGCGGTTTTTCTCAGTCCGCATAGGGAAAAGTGGAAGTTATGCTTCCACACCTATGCCAGAAGAGCCTCATAATAGAGGTTTATAAACACAATTCTTTGAAAACCAGATTCTTTTTAATAAACCTATCACGCAGGCGCTCCTTTGCGGGTTCAACTAAAGGATAATGTAATCCCGGAAATCGACGGTATCCTGTCCTTAACCGCAGCAATGATCACGCACACCGCAAACACTACGCCCGCCAGCAGCAGACTCTTCACCACCAGCCCCGCAGAAGTCGTCTCCGGATCATAAAACAGTGAAACTCCCGTCTGCCGATCCTGCCCGTCCGGATCAAACGGTCTTGTCTTCTGCAGGCTGCGTCCGATCAGAATCGCAATCGCACAGCACAGAAACCACATCGTCCAGCTTCTTTCCTGTGCCAGACGGAGATGAAGGCAGCCCTGCTGACCATATTCAGGACCGCCCGCAGAGAAAAATGTCAGGATAAGGAGAACAAAAAAAGGCTTCACAGGGGCATTTCTGCTCCCGTGAAGCCTGTTTTCACATGTTCAAAGGTTTTCATTCATGAACTTCTCGAGCTCGGCTGCGGCCGTCTCTTCGTTCCCGCCCTCAACCTTGAACGTCACGGTTTCACCCTGCTTTACGCCGAGGCCCATGACCGCAAAGATCTTGGATGCATTGCCGCTCTTCTCGCCTTTGCAGATCGTTACAGTTGTCGGAGCGAAGCTCTTTGCGAGCTTGACAAGCTCTCCGGCCGGTCTCGCATGAATGCCTTCTTTGTCTTTGATCGTGTAGCTGAATTCTTTCATTGGACTCACTTCTTTGTTGAAATTGTATAGTTGCCAGCCCTCAAAGGCTGTTATACTGTGGAACAGTATAACATATTTTCCCGTTTCCGTACAGAAGCCGGTCATTTTTTACACATATCCAAACAGATCTTTTTGCAGTCTCTCCGCGGCAGGCCGCAGAACGCTTTTGAGTAAAGCCCTTACAAGCCTTTATCTGGAAAGTCCGGATTCCTCGGCGGAAAGCGGCTTCTTCAACAGAGAGAGAATCAGGCATCCGACGATCGATCCGACCGCAAGAGCCACAAAGTACATGACCGGATTGCCGATGATGGCGATGACCCAGAATCCTCCGTGCGGAGCCGGGGATGTGCAGTGGAATGCCGCGGAGAGTGCTCCCGCCACGGCGGAACCGATGATGCAGGACGGAATCACGCGCCCCGGATCAGCCGCCGCATACGGGATCGCGCCTTCCGATATGAAGGACAGTCCCATGATCCAGTTGACGACGCCGGCTTTTCTGTCATTTGCACGCCAGCGGTTTTTAAAGATCAGCGTAGACAGAGCGATTACCAGCGGGGGAACCATACCGCCGACCATAACGGACGCCATGATCGTCTGGCCCGCCTCCGTACCGGCTGCCAGCATCGCCGTGCCGAATACGTAAGACGCTTTGTTGAACGGGCCGCCCATATCGATGGACATCATGCCTCCGACGACAGCGCCGAGGAGTACGAGGTTGGATGTGCCCATGCCCTCAAGGAAATTGGTCATACCGGTGTTGATCGCCGCGAAAACCGGATTGATCGTAAACATCACGAGGCCGATGCCGAGAATACCGAGCAGCGGATAAAGAAGGACCGGTTTGATGCCTTCCAGCGAATCCGGCAGGGCGTCGCACGCCTTCTCCAGACCTTTTGTCAGATAGCCGCCGATAAAGCCTGCCGCCAGAGCGCCGAGGAAGCCGCCGCCGACTGCTGCGCCGCCGGACAGCCATCCCCAGGAATAACCGAGGTTTGCGAGAGACCCTCCGACAAAACCGACCGCAAGACCGGGACGGTCCGCTATGGACATCGCGATATAACCGGCGAGAATCGGGAGCATGAAGCCGAATGCCGTGTCACCGATCGACTTGAAGAAATGAGCGATCGGAGCATGGGATCCGAAGTCTGCCTGCCCGGCTGCCGCGCCGTCCAGAAGGAACGCGATCGCGATCAAGATACCGCCGCCAACAACGAACGGAAGCATATGGGAAACGCCGTTCATCAGATTCTTGTAGATCGTGTGGCCGACGCTTTCCTTCTCGCCCGCACCGGCAGAAACCTTCACCGTGCCGTCGAGAACCGGCGCCTCATTGTTCAGAATCTTGTTGATCAGGTTTTCCGGCTCATTGATCCCCTTGGAAACCGGGCACTGATACACCTGCTTCCCGGCAAACCGGGCGAGATCAATCGTCTTATCCGCCGCGATAATGATACCTTTCGCATGTGCGATTTCTTCCGCGGTAAGCACATTTTTTGCACCTACGGAACCCTGCGTCTCCGCTTTCAGCGTGAGCCCCATCTCTTTCGCTTTCTTCTCAAGATTCTCCGCTGCCATATAGGTATGCGCGATACCGGTCGGGCACGCGGTTATGGCAAGAATGTCCGGCAGACCGGCCGCTCCGGAAGCGGCAGCCTCCGCCTTCTTCTCTTCTTCCACGACCTTATCGGCCTCCGCTCTGTCGATCACGGCGAGAAAATCTTCCGGCGTCTTCGCGGCCCGGAGATCTTCCACGAACTGCTCGTCCATCAGCATGGTGGCCAGACGGGAAAGAACCTCCAGATGCACATTTTCCTTTGAATCGGGCGCTGCGATCATAAAGAACAGATCAGACGGCTCCCCGTCAGGCGAATCGTAGTCGACACCGCCCGGAACCGTCATTGCGGCAAGACCCGGTCTTCTGACGGCATCCGTTTTGGCGTGAGGAATCGCAATGCCTTCGCCCATGGCTGTCGTGCTCTCCTCTTCACGCGCAAGGATCGCTTTTTTATACTTTGCCACATCAGCAATATTGCCGGACGCTTCCTGGAGAGCGACCATCTGATCGATCACGTCCATCTTGCCGGATGCCTGTCCGCCGAGCCTGATGCCCTGCACTTTCAGTAAATCCCTGATTTTCATTGTACTGCTTTCTCCTTATAAGTTTTTGAAATGATAATGGCTCCCGTGCCGGTTCCGTGCTTTATTCCGCACGCTTTTCTTCCGGCACTTATATCAGCAAAGCGGACACTTCCGATCCGTTTCACTCCCTGTTCATCAGCCGCTCCGTCCCCGGCCTGCAGGGCAGCAGACGTAAGCCGTCTGCCTGCCATGTAAGAACCTCAGCCGGTCAGAACCACAGTTATATATGTCTGTCAGATGTGTCTTTCAGATGTCCCCTGCAGATGTGTTCCTCAGGTATGATCCTCAGGTATGATCCTCAGATGTGTTTCCCGGATATGTTCCTCAGATGCAGCCTTCTGCTGCAGCCCTCAGATTGTGGCCAGAAGAGCTTCGACCTCCTGCCTGGTTGCCAGATCCGGAGAGAATGCGCTGGCAGAGCCCGTGCAAAGTCCCATGCGGAAAGCTTTTTCACAGTTCCCGGCATTTTCCATATATCCCGTCAGGAATCCCGCAACCATCGAGTCTCCGGCGCCGACGGAATTGACGACCTTTCCCTTCGGAGCCGGGCTCTTCATCACTTCTCCGCTCTCGGAAATAAAGACCGCGCCTTCACCGGCCATAGAGATCAGTACATTCCTTGCTCCTTCTTTCTGAAGCTTTTCGGCATAGGGGACAACTTCATCCTGTTTTTTAAGTTCCACCCCGTAGATAGCCCCAAGCTCATGATTATTCGGTTTGATCAGGAAAGGATGATATTTCAGAACATTGACAAGAAGGTCCTTTTCCGCGTCCACGACGATATCGATCCCCCGTCCTTCGAGACGGCTCATGATCCTCTCATACATATCCCCGGGAAGCGTATTCGGAACCGAACCCGAAATCACAAGCAGATCGCCGCTCCGGAGCTTATCCAGCTTCGCATAAAGAGCCTCGATATCCTCCTCTGTGATCAGCGGTCCCTGGCCGTTGATCTCCGTCTCCTCATCCGACTTCATCTTGAGATTAATTCTGGACATGCCGTTTTTAACCTCGATAAAATCCGATCTGACGCCGAAAGAAGCGAGTCTCGCTTCAATCTCTTTCCCCGTGAATCCCGCCATAAAGCCCAGCGCCGTGCTGTCGTGTCCGAGATTTTTAAGCACGATTGAAACATTGATTCCCTTGCCGCCCGGAAGAATATTTTCATAATACGTCCGGTTGATCTGCCCCGCTCTGAAGTTCCTGATCCTGACTATATAGTCGAGGGACGGATTAAATGTAACCGTGTAAATCATAACTGCTCCACCTCCGTGATATGTTTATACTTCTGGTACCTTTTATCACTGATCCTGTCTGTCAGTATCTGAGCTGCCTCAAACTCCGCAAATGTTACCGGGGAAACTCTCCGGAATTTCGTGCTGTCGCAGAGTACATAGGGACGCTCGGAATGCAGAAGTGCGGTCTCCTTGACTTTGGCCTCACTCATCTCGGGAGTCGTAAATCCCGTCTGATCCGTCACTCCGTTGGTTCCGAAAAAGCCGACGGTAAAGTGCAGTTTCCTTATGGCATCCACCGTTTCCGTACCAACGATCGCCTCCGTCGCCGCCTTCAGCTGCCCGCCGGGAACCATCACGCGCATACCCTTCTGAAGCAGTATTCTCGCATGAGAGACGGAGTTCGTCATGTACACCGCATCCTTCACCATTATCGCATTTGCAAGCTGCTCAGTTGTGCTCCCCGCATCTATATATACAAAATCGCCCGGTTTTATAAGCGTGGCGGCATATTCGCCGATCAGCTTCTTTTCCCTGCTCATCAGGGCAGATTTCTCTGTCATGCTCTGATCGCTCGGAACATACTGCATATCGGTAACGGTCGCACCTCCGTGAACCCGGACCAGCTTCTTCATATTGTCGAGCTGAAGCAGGTCCCTTCGGATGGTCGATTCAGAGGTATTCAGCATTTCCGTAAGATCCGCAACCGTCACCGTTTTTTGTTTCTCAAGAATGTTAAGTATTGCATTCCATCTTTCTTCAGCAAGCATTTCTTTCCTCCTGCCGTAAAGCAGCGGACGCACATTCCGCTTCGCTTCACGCTCATGCAGCACTGACAGCCTTGTGTGATTTTGAATGAAAATGATTGCTTGTGAATGTTTATGGTCTTATTATATACAGGTAATCGATCATTGTCAATCACAAACGTTCATTTTCAGCCGAATGAGTGCCTGTTCAACGCTCATCTCATCTCCTTCACAGATCTCCCCGCCGGCAAGTACCCTGGCAAATACACCCTCCCGCGGCATAATGCATTCACCGGTCTCTTTATAAATCGCGCACCCCGTGTGGCACTGTTTTCCGATCTGAGTGATTTCCAGCAGGACAGTCCCTGTCCGCAGCTTCATACCCACCGGCAGCGTTTTGAAGTCAATACCGCTTACCAGAAGATTTTCTCCGTATGCAAGTAACAAAGATCACATCTCCGGCTGAAGCACCTGTACCTGCAGCCCATCGGCTTACAGATAAACAGTTTTATGATGAGAT
>CACXFM010000122.1 GCA_902766955.1 uncultured Lachnospiraceae bacterium
CGATCAGGACGCAGACGCAGACGCGGATTCCCGCAAAGGCATGCCGGACGGCCGCAATCTGAGCGAAATTACTGAGAAACGCCGCAACGATCATAATAATGGCAACAGGTCCCGTCAAAAAACCAAGAGTTGCCGCCAGCGCGCCCCGGACGCCGCCTCTTTTCTCTCCGATAAAGGTCGATACATTCAGGGCGATCACGCCGGGCGTGCACTGCCCGATCGAGAAATAATCCCGCAGTTCATCCAGCGTCGTCCAGTGTCTTTTAACATCCAGTTCTCTCTCCAGGATCGGCAGCATCGCGTAACCGCCGCCGAACGTGACGCACCCGATCTTCAGGAACGTCCAATATAAATCCGCCAGTTCTTTCATAGTTGTCTGCCTTTCTCCAACCCCTCGGGCAAGCTGTCATGACCTGATATACGCAGACATCTTACCACAAAAGAAGGCTCCTGAGAGTTGCAATCTCGGTCAAAGATCATTACAATCATTAGAATAAAGAAAATATGCGGCATCGCATCGTTTTCATCATACTTGGAGGTAATTATATGCGAACATATTTAAATGTTGCAACAGCATTACTCACGGCATCCCTGCTGCTCGGCTCCTGCCCGGCAGCCGTGTTTGCGGAAGCCGGATCACAGCCCGCGGAAGCCGTGGAAGCAGAGTCCGCCGCAGCGGAAGCCGCGGAAGCAGAAGGGTTTGAAGACGAAGAGGTCTTTGCGGAATGGAATCCGGATGCCCCCGCCCTCAATGTTCTGACTGATTATGTCGAGGATATAACGGACGAGGATTCTGACAACTACATTCCCGTGGAGAACCGCATCGCCGTTTTCGACATGGACGGCACACTCTATGCGGAACTCTTCCCCACCTATCTCGAGTACTACGCGCTGGCATGGCGCATTCTCAAGGATCCCACCATCCATCCGGATGCGGAAATGCTGGAGGTCGGCCGCACGATCCGCGACAGCGCCCTCGACGGCTCCTTCCCGGAAGACATGCCCATGCAGCACGCGATTCAGGCGGCGAGGGCTTACGCCGGCATGACGCTCGACGAGTTTTCGGATTTTGTGACGGAGATCCTTCTGCGCGATGCCGACGGCTTTGAGGGAATGACCTACGGCGAAGCCTTCTACCAGCCCATGATCGAGGTGGTGGAATATCTGGAAGACAATGACTTCACGGTCTATGTCGTCAGCGGAAGCGACCGCTTCCTCTGCCGCACGCTGCTCGAAGGCACCTTTGATCTTCCGTATTCCAATATCATCGGCATGGATGACGCCGTTACGGCGTCCGGCCAGGCAGGCAAAGACGGTCTGGATTATCTCTACACTTCCGATGATACCGTCATCCGCTCCGACAAGCTTCTGATCAAGAATCTGAAGATGAACAAGGTCGCTCAGATCGTCAGGGATATCGGGCAGCAGCCGGTCCTCTCATTCGGAAATACCAGCGGCGACACCAGCATGCATAATTACACGATGTTCCATAATCCGTACAAGAGCCTGGCTTTCATGCTTGTCGCGGACGATCCGGAGCGAGATTATGCGAAGCCTGAAAAAGCGGCCCAGATGAGGGCGCAGTGGGAAGAAGCCGGCTATCAGGTCATCTCCATGAAGAATGACTTCCGCAACATCTACCCCGAAGGAGTCGTAAAGACAGGCAGCTTCCACTGGGCGGAAGAGCTCTCCGAAGACCTCGAACCGGCAGATGTCCTGACGAGTGACGCGCTGGACAGAACGGCTGAGTCCGCCGAAATCACAGACGCCGCTGAGACAGATACAGCCGCGGAAACCGAAGCACCTGCCGGGGCGGAAGAAACCGATCAGTTCACTCTCTATCTCGGAACAAACGACAAGGATACGGGCAAACCGGTCTACACACAGGACGAATGCAAGGAGAGACTGAAGGCGATCCTTCTGGATATGGTCGGCGGGTATACCATCTACGAAGCCGAAGGCGGATGGAAGAATGAGGACGGCACGGCCTCAAGCGAGCACACATACGTGATCTATATAACCGATGTCACGGCGGATACCGTCCACGAAGTGGCAAGGGAGCTCATCAAAGAATTCAATCAGAGCTCCATTCTGATCGAGACCAGTAAGGCCGCCGCGGAATTCTACTCGGGCGAATAATTATCCTGTCAAAACCAAAGAGGAAGAGGCTGCCGCAGCGGCAGCCTCTTATATTTGTCTTCGTTATATGAAACTGATCCGGGAAATCGCAGGCGGACGCAGCACCCCTGTCCCCGGGAAACTACAAAAGAATCATATAAGCCGCGGTTCCTGCCAGAATACTTAATCTTCCTCGTATTCTTCCTCGTATTCCTCCCCGGTATCTTCCGTGTCATAATACCCCGCGTCATTTTCCCACTCGTATGCATATCCCCAATTGCCGTCATCTTCCCATTCATACCAATATCCCCAGGAGTAATTGTAGTCTCCGTCATAGATGGGGCCATATCCATGCCAGACAGGCGAGGGATTCCAGTAATATGTCGTTGTCGTCGTGGAACGGACCGGTTTATTCACCAGCGAGCAGTCACTCACTTCGAGATTTGAGAGGCTCCTGAGTCCGCAGGTTCCCTGGATCACGACGATCTGTTCCCGCTTGAGGGCAGCAAGTTTCGCCAGGTCCGCATCAGAGAAATAACAGATGACGCCCGTGCTTCCGGTTTCGTCTGCTCTTAATCTGACAAATGCCTTTCCCGAACTGCTTCTGTCGACAGATGCAATCCTGCCCATCACCTGAACCGTCTTGCCTCTGTATTTTAATTCTGCGGCAATCCCGTTTGCCACAAACTCAGAATAGATGTCTGCGGCAGAAATGGCATGCATGCCGCCCGAAGCAGATGCCGCCCGCACATTCTGTCTCAGAAGATCAAAGACAGCCTTAGTAACAATGCCGTCCGCTTCGAGATTATGCTCTGTCTGGTATTTTTTGACGGCCGTTTCCGTCGCTTCGCCGTAGGATCCGTCGATTGTGCCGGTCAGATATCCCTGGGTAGCCAGCAGTTTCTGTATGGTCAGGACATTTCCGCCCGTATCGCCCGGTTTCGCGATCACCGCTGACCCCTCTGCCGAAGCGGCGGCAGCGGGTGCAGCCGCAGTAGATGCAGCGGCAGCGGCTGCATCAGCAGTGACTGCCGCAGCAGCGGTTGCATCGGCAGCAGTTGCATCGGCGGCCAGACATGCCACATGACAAAGAGAGCATGTTACCAGTCCTGCAAGCAGTATTCTTACTAACCTCTTCATGACACCCCTCCATTAAATCCAGCCGAACTATGGTCTCAATATCAATCCAGACGAAGGATGGTCTTCCGGCTGTTCCCTTTTATCTAGATTCTACCATAGAATGCTCCGCGGAAGTATCTTTCTTTTTCTTTCTGTCAGGAATTATTTCAGCACCCCGGATTTCTCGTAGGCAAGTCTCGGATAGGGATCTTCCTCTACGTAAATAGTCCCGCAGTGGACGAAACCGAGCTTACCAAGCATGTTCTGCATGACGATATTATCTCCGTGGGTATCTATGCGGAGATGCCGGCAGGTCTGATAGGCCCAGTCCAGACAAAACGGCCCGATTCCCCTCACGGACCCGTCAGACGCAATCCGGTGCACGACGCCGTAGGGACTGTCGTCCAGCCATGCGCCGTCCGTAATCCGGCGGTATGTCGGCTCGATATCCTCCCCCTGATTAAAATAGAAGGTGCCGATGACATGGTCCTCTTCATCGGTGCAGACATAACTGCATCCAAGACGGATATCCTGCCGGATCAATTCTTCCGGAGGCCAGTTGGTCGGCCCCCACTGGTTCGGATTGCCGTGTTCCGCCATAAATTTTCTGGCCCGTGCGTAGATCTCCATCATGCGGTCCAGATCCGTTTCCATGGCTTTTCTGATTTGCATGGCTCTTCCCTTTCCCTGTCTTGTTCCTTTTCCTGCACTTTCTTCTCATTATACATGACAAACGCTCGTAAAAAAGACATAAAAAGTCAGCAAAAGAGGCAGAAATTAAATGGAAATAAATATAATTCGAGGTATAATCAAGACAACACTGCCGCAAAGCCAGAAAGATAAGCCAAAAGGAGGGTCGAACATGAAAAAAATCCTGAAGATCATTGCCGCCATCCTTGTCTGCCTCTGTGCCGCTTTCGCTGCACTTCTTCTTTTTCTGAGCGCAACCGAGTACAGACCGGAAGAGATAACAGCTGTATCTCCGGAAGGCAATGCATCGGAAACCGTAAAAAGCGGGGACACTATCCGCGTTCTGACCTGGAACATCGGATACGGCGCACTCGGAAGCAACGCGAATTTCTTTATGGACGGCGGAAAAATGGTCAGAACCGCCGACCGCGAGCGTGTCCTTTCCAACATCACGGCGATAGCGGATGAAATCAGAGAAGAAGCGCCCGATATTGTCTTTCTCCAGGAGGCCGATCAGAATTCCGGCCGTTCACATCACATCGACGAGACAGCCTTTTTCAGGGAACAGTTTTCCGGAATGGAGTCGGCCTTTGCTCTTAATTACTCCGTTAAGTTTGTCCCCTATCCGTTCCCTCCGATCGGCCAGGTCAACAGCGGGATCCAGACACTCTCAAACTATGCGGCATCCGAAGTATCGCGCATCCAGCTGCCCTGTCCCTTCTCCTGGCCCGTGCGGCTCGGCAACCTGAAGCGGTGCCTGCTGATCAACCGGATCCCCGTGGAAAACAGCGACCGGGAACTTGTGCTCATAAATCTTCATCTTGAAGCATATGACGACGGCGAAGGGAAGGCTGCCCAGACCGCCATGCTGAAAGAATATCTCGAAAAGGAAGCCGCAGCGGGCAACTATGTGATTGCCGGCGGCGACTTCAACCAGACGTTTTCAAATCAGGATCAGAGTGCGTACGAAGCGCAGGAAGGCAAATGGAAGCCCGGCATCATAGACACCGGGGAATTTGACGGGAGCTTGCAGTTCCTGATGGACAGCTCGGTCCCCAGCTGCCGCTCACTTGACCAGGTATATGACGGCGCCGATCAGGAGAGCTTTCAGTATTATCTGATCGACGGCTTTATCGTGTCAGGCAATCTGGCAGTCAAATATGTCACAGGCATCGACTGCAAATTCCAGAACACGGATCACAATCCCGTGATGCTGGAGCTCAGATTAGAGTGACAGGAAGCTGAGCACCGCACGATTGAACTCATCAGGATGTCTGGCGGCAATGAAATGATCCCCCTTGATAAATACCAGTTCAGCTCCGGGGATACTGTCTGCGATCAGTCTGGTATGCCCGCTCCTGATCATATCATCAGTTCCGGCAATGACGAGCGTCTTTGCCTGTATCCCCGCCAGTTCTTCGGGGGCCACGTTCGGGTCATTGACCATGAGACCGAGCATCTCCGCATTTGTTTTTGCGGATTCACTTTTCCCCGCAAAACGTTTCGCAATCCTGTACCCGATCTCAATCGGGATCTGTGTGGTCCGCTTTACGCCTTCTGCATTTAGATTTGCGCCATTCAGGATCAGACGGTTCACGCGCTCCGGATGCCGGAGCGCAAAAATCATGGCAATATTTCCGCCGTCGGAAAACCCCAGCAGATGCGCCCTGCCGATCTCATGTTCGTTCATAAAACCCAGCAGATCCTCCGCAAACTGACGTATGGTGAACGGCTTACTGCCCCTTGGCGTCCTGCCGTGTCCTCTGGTATCAAGCGCATAGACATGATACCATTTTGAGAATTCGTCAATCTGGCCTTTAAAATAGCCACAGTTTTCACCGTTTCCGTGCAGCAGGATGAGCGGCTCTCCCTGTCCTTTCTCTATAAAAAAATGCTTTATGTCCATGCGGCACCTCCGTTTTCTCGCAGAAAACTGTGGACGTCACCTGCTTCTCTCTCCAGACAACACCTTACCGAATCTACGGTATTTCTGAAAGAAATGCCAATTGAATTGAGCTTGGACTGATCCATTGCGAGGCTTCTTGCCGATTCATATCTGACAGGAACTGCCAGGTCCCCGACAGGCATCTTCATGTACTCTCCAAGCAGTTCATAGACCGCTTTTGCTGTATCATATGAGTTCCCGTATGCCGGACCGCCGAAGTTGTATGCACCACCCGACGCATCGCTCAGCACCAGCGTCTTCATATTAACGGCCACTTCATAGGCATATGTCTCAGCGCGAAGCTCGTTAAGTGCATGTTTTGTCGGGATCTGTTCCTTTACGGACAGGATCAGATTCTTCAGATAATTCATTTTACCTGGTCTGAGATCAAACATCCAGTCCATGCGCACCGCGATAGATTCGGGCAGAACAGAAGAAACGCGCTCTTCCGCTTCCAGTTTTTCGCGCCCGTACAGATTTACCGGTGCGAGCGTATCCGTTTCCTTATTTAATCTGTCAGCTGTCCGATTGGCTGTATATACCTGGTCGGAACTTGCATAGATGAATCTGCCTGTACAGCCGAATTCTCTAAAACAGTCTGCAAGATTAAGTGGTCCCTGAATGTTTACGCTTCTGGATAACCCCTCGTTTTTTTCACATTCCGTGATATCTGAGATTGCGGCCAGATGGATCACCATGTCCGGCATATTGTCCTCAAACCACTTTCTGCAGCTGTCTTTGGAAGTAATATCAAGCTCGCTGTGTGTCGGCAGCAAAACAATCATACCGGGGTCTTCCGCGATATAATCACCAACACGTTTTGCCAGGAAGCCGCTGCCTCCCGTAATCAGAATCTTTTTCATCGGTCGTTCCTTTCTGCTCTTTAAGTACAGTGGCAAGAAAGCACCCGGCGTTATCGCCGGGGCTTCTATTGAATATTCGGAAAAACTGTTATTCCCGACGCCTTAATCGTTCTGCGATTACGACAGCGGTCAAAGAAACAGCCATCATCAGAATCCACAGCCATACTTGATTCATATCACCGGTAGCAGGTGCTGTTCCGGCTGCTTCTGCCGTGCTGCCTGTTGAATCAGCTGTTTCTGCCGGGCTGCCTGTTGATTCGGTTGTTTCTGCCGTGCTGCCTGAGGTGTCGGATTCTGTATTGGAATCGCTCTCATCTGCAGCATCGCTCTGACGGACAGTGAAAGTATTTTCAAAAAGAAAGTCCTCTTCCATTATAATATTATTACATTTGTCTTACAATCCCGCTTTCTAACTGACAACATTTTCCCTCTATATATTCATAATGCTTTGGGAAAAAAGATTTCTGACCGGATTGGAGAGTATGAGTCGGAAGAATTGCATGAGGTGTTTTTCGGAATCGAGGGGGAATCAGATAATATGGCCAAGTATCTTGCCGATGCTGTCATGGAATACGAGGTCTGCTTTCCCTTCCATTTTCGTTTTGCCTTTGTTTATGATGATCAGATGTTTCCCATGATAATTGTGGGCCAGGCCTGCAGCCGATCCGACCGCAAGAGATGTTCCGCCGATAATCAGGCAGTCGGCACTGCGTATCAGACTGATGGCATTCTCATAAGCGGGACTTGGGAGAGTCTCCCCATACAAGGTAACATCCGGCCTGATCATTCTTCCGCATACGGGACACCTGGGCACCGGATCTGTGTTTTCAAAAATATGATCCGGACCAAACTGCTTCCGGCAGGACACGCAGTAACTGCGGAGCGCACTTCCGTGAATCTCCTGAACGTTTTTGCTCCCTGCCTTCTGGTGCAGGCCGTCAATATTCTGGGTAATGATCCCGTCCAGTTTTCCGTTCTGCTCCATTTCAGCCAGTTTTCTGTGCGCCGCATTAGGCTGCGCCTGCCTGGCATCAAGTTTTTTACGGAAGTAATCAAAGAAAATCTCCGGCTCTCTGTGAAGGCACTGATCACTCAGGAGATACTCCGGACGATATCTGGAAAACTTCCTGTCCGACTTGCGGTACAGGCCATTTTTACTTCTGAAATCCGGGATACCGCTCTCCGTTGAGACCCCGGCACCGCCTAGAAACACAATGTGGGAGGACGAATCGATTATCTCTCCCATCATGGTAAGCTTCTGCTCTTCCGACAAACTTTTCCGAAACAGGATTCTTTTCTTCTGCGATATCATTTCTTCCTGCATAAGATCCTCAACACCCTACAAAACAAACTTCTGTTTAAGGAAAACAGCTGTGCTGATTTCTCAGTCCGCGCCTTATGTTCAGTATACCATATGATACGCGGCATAGTTCTGCCTGAGAAACCAGCCTGTTTGCCTTTTGCCAATCGACGTGCTATACTCCTTTATAAGCAAGACATTTCCGCTGCGCTGCTCGGCTGCAGTGAATTCTATATCTGTCGCCTGTCTTTATATCCTCTATGACGGCAGATATACATTCCGGTGGGTATCTCCACGAAATATCCTTGCTTTTAACTGAACAAAGGCAGGGGTAAACCGGAGATGCCGGGGCCTCCTGCCTGAGATCTGAGGGATGGTCTTTATATGGAACTGCTGCTCCCGGATGAAACTGTAAAGATGATATTGTCGGCGCAGGGACACATGAAAGATGTGTCAAAGGAAATGGAAGCATTTCTACAGTATCTGATAACCCATAAGGCGGCTTCTGATTTGACAGCCAGAATCGAAAATGTCGTTGAGACAGCAAGACAGCACAAAAGATGGCGGGGTGAGTATATGACACTATATGAGAAATACCGGGAATACCTGGAAGAAGGCAGGGAGGAAGGCCGTGAGATCGGCCGTGAAGAAGGCCGGGAAGAAGGCCGGGAAGAAGGCCGCGAAGAAGGCCTCAAAGATGGCCGAATATTGGGGACAATCGAAACGCTGACAGAAATGGGGTTTGAGGAAAAGGCCATAATCGAAACGATCGTCTCAAAATGGGGATTGTCTTTGGAAACGGCCGAAAAATATCTTTTGGAAGCAAAAGGAGAATGACAGCGAAAAAAATTAAGCTCAGCGCAAGAAAAACCCTTGAAAGCCTCTGCCTTCAAGGGTTTTTTAAGCGTAGCGAGAGGGGGACTTGAACCCTCGACACCGCGGGTATGAACCGCGTGCTCTAGCCAGCTGAGCTACCTCGCCATATGCTGTTTTCTCGACAGCGATGTTATTATACTAAAGACGGTGAAAGACTGTCAATAGTTTTATTCTGTTTTGCAAAAAAAACGAGTATCGGGGACGGTTCTCATGTACTCCTTTTTCGGGGAGGAAAGCAGGGACGGTTCTCGCGATGAGTCGCGAGAACCGTCCCCGATACTCAGCCTCTGAAATATTTCACGCCGGCTTCGAAGATCTTCATATCCTGTTCGCCCGTGATGTTGATGGCCACGCCGCTGCCGCGTCTCTCCACATGGGCCATCTTGCCCAGCACTCTGCCGTCCGGTGAAGTGATGCCTTCCACGGCTCTGTAGGAGCCGTTGACGTTCCATTCTTCGTCCATGGAGACGTTTCCTTCCGGGTCGCAGTACTGGGTTGCGACCTGGCCCGCCGCAAACAGTCTGTCCAGGCACGCCTCATCGGCCACGAATCTTCCTTCGCCGTGCGAAGCAGGCGTCACGCGGACTTCTCCCGCCTCCGTGAGCGCAAGCCACGGGGAGAGATTGGAGACGACCTTTGTGTACACCATCTTGGAGACATGGCGGCCGATCGTGTTGAAGGTCAGTGTGGGCGAGTTCTCGTTCTGTCCGGTGATTCTGCCCTCCGGCACGAGGCCCAGCTTGATCAGGGCCTGGAAGCCGTTGCAGATGCCGAGCGCCAGTCCGTCCCGCTCATTGAGAAGCTTCTCCACCGCTTCCTTAATCTTTGCGTTCTGGAATGCCGTGGCGAAGAACTTCGCCGAGCCGTCCGGCTCATCGCCTGCCGAGAAGCCGCCGGGGAACATGATGATCTGCGCTTTTTCGATTTCCCTGGCAAATACATCCACCGATTCCCTGATATCTTCCGCCGTCAGGTTGCGGAAGACGCAGGTCGTCACGGACGCCCCCGCCCGCTCAAACGCCCTGGCCGAATCATACTCGCAGTTTGTGCCCGGGAAGACCGGGATAAAGACATGCGGCTGCGCGATTTTGTGGCTGACGACCGCAATCTTCTCCGGTTTCCACAAGGGGCTCTCCACCGCATCGGTTCTGTCAGAAGCCTTTGTTTTGAACACACTCTCAAGCGTCCCTTTCCAGATGCTCAGCGCCTCTTCCAGCGGGATCTGAATATGGCCGTATTCAAACAGCTCGCTGCCGGTCACGCGTCCGACCAGTGTGTATTCGGAGGCCAGATTTCCCGTCTCTCCCTCTCTCACTTCGCAGATCAGATCGCCGTATGCGGGTGAGAAGAAGTCAACCGGGCTGACATTATGGCGGATCGCAAAGCCCAGCTTGTTGCCGAAGGCCATCTTGCTGACCGCCTCGGCGAGGCCGAACCTGCCGGCCACATAGGCGGAAATGATCCTGCCTGCCCTGATGTCTTCCTGCAATTTCTCACAGGTATTGAGCATGCCCTGATAGTCCGGCATGTCATTGCCGTCCCGCTTTGCGCGGATCCACACAAGATCGCTGCCCGCCTTTTTGAGCTCCGGCGTGATCAGATCGCCGAGTTTTGCCACATTCACGGCAAAGGAAACGAGTGTCGGCGGCACATCGATCTGTTCGAAGGTACCGGACATGGAATCCTTTCCGCCGATGGAGGGCAGTCCGAAACCGATCTGCGCGTCATAAGCGCCGAGCAGCGCCGCAAATGGCTGACTCCATCTCTTCGGATCTCTGGACATCCTTCTGAAATATTCCTGGAAGGTAAAGCGGATTTTCTTTACGTCGCCGCCGGCTGCCGCGATCTTCATCAGTGACACGGCGACTGCCCAGGCCGCTCCGTGATAGGGGCTCCAGGAGGAGAGATTCGGATCAAATCCGTAGGACATCAGTGTCACGGACTCCGTCTCGCCGTTCGCCACCGGCACCTTGGCCGCCATCACCTGGGTCTCGGTCAGCTGATATTTTCCGCCGTAGGGCATCAGGACGGACGCCGCACCGATCGAGCTGTCGAACATCTCGACCAGGCCCTTCTGCGAGCAGACATTCAGGTCGCCCAGCATCGTCTTCCAGCGGTTCCGGATGGCCTCGTCCCCGCCGTCATACCAGCTCCACGGATGCTGATTCAGCTCGGAATTGTCTTTGCCGGGGATTTCCACGAAGACGTCTGTCTCCTGATGCGCTCCGTTTGTATCGAGGAATGCACGCGAAATATTGACGATCTCCTTGCCTCGCCATGAGAGCACAAGTCTCGGGCTCTCCGTCACCACGGCCACCGGGGTCGCCTCCAGGTTTTCCTCCTTTGACCATGCGAGGAACTGCTCCACGTCGGCGGGATCCACAACTACCGCCATGCGCTCCTGGGATTCGGAGATGGCGAGTTCCGTCCCGTCAAGTCCCGCGTACTTCTTGGGCACTTTGTCCAGGTCCACGCGGAGTCCCGCTGCCAGTTCCCCGATCGCGACGGACACGCCGCCGGCCCCGAAGTCATTGCATTTCTTGATGACGCGGGCCACTTCCTCGCGCCTGAAGAGCCTCTGCAGTTTTCTCTCCGTCGGCGCATTTCCCTTCTGCACCTCGGCGCCGCAGGTATTGGTCGACTCCGTATTGTGCGCTTTGGATGATCCGGTCGCGCCGCCGATGCCGTCGCGGCCCGTGCGTCCGCCGAGCAGGATGATCACGTCCCCCGGATCCGAGGTCAGTCTCTGTACGGCTCTCCTCGGAGCGGCTCCCATGACGGCGCCGATCTCCATGCGCTTGGCCACATAGTCCGGATGATAGATTTCTTTGACATAGCCCGTCGCCAGTCCGATCTGGTTTCCGTAAGAGCTGTAGCCGTGAGCCGCCTGGCGCACCAGCTTCTTCTGGGGAAGCTTACCCGGCAGCGTGCTGCTCTGCGGAGCCGTCGGGTCCGAGGCCCCCGTCACGCGCATGGCCTGATAGACATACGTTCTGCCGGACAGCGGATCGCGGATCGCACCGCCGAGACACGTGGCAGCCCCGCCGAAAGGTTCGATTTCGGTCGGATGGTTGTGGGTCTCATTTTTGAAATTGATGAGCCACTCCTCTTCTTTCCCGTTGACATCGACGGGAACGACGATGGAGCAGGCGTTGATTTCGTCGGATTCCTCCTGGTCTTCGAGTTTTCCTTCTTTCTTCAGCTTCTTTGCGGCCTGGACAGCCATATCCATCAGGCAGACATATTTGTCGCTCCGCCCTTTCGTGAGGGCTTCATGGTCTTCCATATATCTGCGGAATGCAGCCTCGATGGCTTCCCTGTAGTCGCCTTCGCCGAAGGTGATGTTTTTCAGCTCCGTCGAGAACGTCGTATGTCTGCAGTGATCGGACCAGTATGTGTCCAGCACCCTGATTTCCGTCATGGTCGGATCGCGGTGTTCTTCCTGGGCGAAGTGCTTCTGTATGAAGCGGAAGTCATCAAACGTCATGGCCAGATTCAGTCTCTGATAGAATTCCATCAGCGGCCCGTTCTGCATGGTCCGGAACCCGGTCAGAACCTGAATATCCTCCGGTTCCGGATAATCCGTGCGCAGTGTGTCCGGCTTCTCCTCATCCGTCAGGCGGGAGTCGACCGGATTAATGCAGTCGGCCTTGATCCGCTCCAGCTCTTCCCCGGAGATCTCTCCGATGATCATGTAGGTCGTGGCGCTGCGGACAGAAGGTGTCTCCCGCTCATCCAGGAAGCGGATACACTGCTCGGCCGAATCCGCCCTCTGGTCGTACTGACCGGGCAGGTACTCGACGGAAAAAACATGTGCATTTTCAACTTCGGGCAGCGTCTCCAGGAAGACATCGTCCACCGGAGGTTCGGCA